>NVSR01000138.1 GCA_002401295.1 SAR324 cluster bacterium
TTATTTCGGTCACGCAGGCCAATGGCGATCCCAACGAATAGTGAAAGGACTAACCAGCGGAAACCGTGAAGAAAGGTTTCCAGGTAAACCGTGCCACTATTGATTGCATTATTCATTTGAATAATCTGATCGAAAAGGAAAAAACAAACCAAGCCACTAAAGAGTCCAAAGCAACCGCCCAGGAGGGCACCCTTTTTTAGCTTGAGTGAATTCTCGCTGAGGTATCCATCCTCTCCTCCTAAGAGCATACCGAAAAGGCCGCCAATGAGGCCCCCTAGTAACAAAAGGGTGGATTCCCTGGGAATAGAAAGAGTCTGTACTGTAAGGAGTATAAACTCATGAACTGACCACAGGAGTAATCCTGTAGCCAGTCCAAAAACTAGATAGTTAATGAATTGCTTCTTCATACATTGAGTAAGAGGAGTAACTGACTGGAATTTAAAAGAGGCTAAGTCCAACGCTTAACGCTGCCATCTTTTGTGTCGCATAAAGGCGGGAATATCATAATCCTTTGGATCCATCGTTCCTTTGCCGGAATGTTTATCTTCTGCAGATTGTACCTGACCGGGGCGATGGAGCGTAGTTTCAACTTCTCTGAGCACAATCTCGTCCGCATCTAACTCAATCATTTCCTCGATAACTTCTTTCTTAGGGGGAATCTTTGGGATTAGCTCCCTTTTAACTTGTGGAACAGATGGTATATCGGTTTCGATTGGGTGACTCTCTTGAGCTTTTACGCTCTTGGAAACACGTAAAGGGGTACTCAGGCTTTCTTTTTCAGGTTCATCATCCTGATTGTCGAAGCCTGTTGCAATTACTGTAATTGCGACTTCATCTGTCTTTTTGGGGTCGTAAACAAGACCGAAAATAACATCCGCATCCTGATCCGCCGAACTCTGGATCAACTCTGCCGCAGCTTCAGCATCCAATAAGGAGAACTGCTCATCTGCCACGATATTAATAATCACACCTGTTGCGCCACTGATGGGTTTATCACTCAAGAGAGGGCTGGAAATAGCTTTTTTCGCTGCTTCAAAGCCTCGATTCTCACCGGTGTCAACCCCTGTACCCATAATCGCTCGTCCCTTATTGGACATGACGGTTTTGAGATCCGCAAAATCTAAGTTAATTACCCCTTCCAGATTGATCAGGTTTGTAATCCCACTGATTGCTTGCTTCAGTACATCATCGGCGATGGAAAACGCCTCGGTCATGGTAGTCTTGGGTGAGGCTATTTCCAACAACTTATTGTTGGGAATAACCATCAGTGTATCAACATGTTTGCGCAGTTCTTCAATGCCTGCTTCAGCAATACGAGCGCGTTTGCTCCCTTCAAAGCGAAAGGGAGTCGTGACGACACCCACAGTCAAAATTTTTCGCTCTTTAGCGATCTCCGCTATCACGGGAGCCGCCCCAGTTCCTGTCCCACCACCCATACCGGCTGCAATGAAGACCAAGTCTGTATCGTCTAAAATAGCTTTAATGGCATCCAGGTCTTCTTCAGCAGCCATGCGACCTACATCAGGTTTCATACCGGCACCTAAACCTTTGGTTATTTTTGCACCTAAAGGAATCGTCAGGTCTGCCTTAGAGGAGTTCAATACCATGACATCAGTATTTGCCGAAATATACTGGACGCCCTTGATGTTATCATCAACCATACGGTTAACCACGTTTCCACCACCTCCACCGACTCCAATCACTTTGATGGTTGGGAGCCCTGTTTGTATTGGTTGAAACTGGATATTATCGATTGTCATAGGTCAATTTTTGTCCGTTGTATCCGAGATGAAAAGCTAAAAGTAGGATGCTTTATTCTTTAAAAACAGGTATTTTGTTGTTCCTTTGTGATAGACTACTCTAATAACGGCTATACTAACGAGTGGCCCCTCATAAATCAAAGGAAAAATTTTTTCTTTATGGGAAAACAGGCGACAAATCTCTAAAATAGCTTAAAGAAGTTCTTAATCACACCCGTTAAATTGGTCACCATATTACTACCAATATTTTCGGGATTCGCATTCTTCAAAAAGGTCGTATGAATGTCGGCCTCTGCCCCGTATTTGATCAGGCCTACTCCCGTGGCGTAGATTGGTGATTCCACCAGCTCACCCAACCCCTTGATATCGGAAGGTGCTCCAATACGTACAGGCATTTCTAGTTCTTGCTCCGCCAGTACATCAATACCGCGCATTAAGCTGGAACCACCAGTCAGGACCACACCTGCGGCACAGGACAGCTCATAACCCGAATTTTTAATGTCATTGTGGATCAGTTGGAAAATCTCACGAAATCGGGCTTCAATGACTTCCGCCAACAATGTCTTTTCGATAATACGCTCTGCGCGTCCAGCGATGCCTTTGAGTGTGATGGTCTCATTTTTTTCTACCATACCCATGGTAGCAATACCATATTCATGCTTGATCCTTAATGCTTCCAAACGGGTCGTGCGTAAGCCAATGGCAATATCGTTCGTTACCTGGTTGCCGCCTAAGGGTAAGACACTGGTATGAACGATAGCTCCTTTTTGATATATAACTAAATCCGCTGTACCGCCGCCAATGTCCAAAAGAACTACACCTAATTCTTTTTCTTCCTCATCCAATACAGCCAGACTGGAAGCAAAAGGTTCCAAAACTACACTGTTGACGTTTAAATCAGCATTATTACAGCACTGCACGATGTTGGCTGCTGAAGTGATCGAACCCAAAACCAAATGGACTTTAGCCTCCAAACGTCTCCCAGCCATACCAATCGGATTCTTTACACCATCCTGGCCATCTACAATAAATTCTTGAGTGAGCGTGTGCAGGATCTCCTTGTCTGGAAAATTACAGGCTCTGGCTGATTCAATCACTCGTTGGATATCTGATTCTCCAATCGTATTCCCTTTAACGGCAACGACACCATCGCGATTCAGGCCTTGGATGTGATGGCCCGCAATACCCGCAAAAACGGATTCGATTTCGATGCCAGCTTTTAATTCACATTCTTGCACTGCTTTCCGAATTGATTTCACCGCAGAGTTTATATTGGTTACGACTCCTCTATTTAATCCTTCAGATGTTGCCTGCCCAAAACCAATAATGACGATTGATTCAGTCGAAATGTCGGCAGCTACAGCACATACCTTAGTTGTCCCGATATCAAGGCCAATGACAATTCGCTTATTCTCAAGAGATTCTTCACGCATTTTTTTAACAATCAATAAACTAGATTTTGATGGTAATGACTACCCTAGTCTGCTGGCAACAGAGTTTTAAGTGTAGATAGGATAAAAAAATCTCATAAATTTGTTGTTTTAACACATCTTTTTTTAACCGAACCTAATTATTCGGCAGTTTCCACTGATAGATCACTCTTGTCAATATGAATTCAAGAAATTCATTAAATCAATCCAATGAGGAGAAAAATCCCTTCTCTGTCAGAAAACGGGTCTTGAATCGCCTTCAAGGAACTTAATCTAAGGGGATTGCTTTCGTTGGAATACCTTCTTTTTCTGTAAATGAAAATGCTGCATCTGAGGCTAACCCAAGGCTTTCAAAGTAGCCTATCCGTAGGGAGTACCAAATCTCTTCACTCTGATGGTCTTGAACCTCAACAGTGAACATCTTATACCCTTGGGCTTGCAACTTTTTTTTCTGTTGCTCTGCTGTCTTCCTGTTGTACAAGCCACCTATCTGAAAACTATAATTTTGGGAGGCAGAGGCGGAAAATGATTGCCCTGTGAGGCGGATGATTTTCTGACTGGGTTCCTTCTTAGCTGCTTTCGGAGCTGGAATAGAGGGAGCTATTTTCTTGCTTACTTTGACTACTTTGACTACAGGTTTTACGGCTTTGACCGTTTTGACTGGCCTGATGACTTTCTGAAAGTGAGATCCCGAATAAAGGGCTACCGCAATACCCATGGACTTAGCAAAAATAGCGGCATTCCCCAGGGCGTCTTCTTTTGATGCGTAAGGGCCAACTCTCACTAAGTTTAAAGTGTTATCTTCATTTTTGCTGGTGGCTAAAAAGGGTTGATGACCTTCCTTTTTTAGCTTGCGGACTAATTTTTCCGCGTACTGCTTATTTGAGAAGGCTCCCAACTGCAAAATAAAGCCCTCTTTTTGTTTGGCTTGAACTACCGTTTTTGGGGGTGTTGGCTTCTTTATGACTGTCGAGGAGGATACTATAGTTTTTACCTTCTCTTGCTTTTCTTGCTTCTCTTGAAACGTGTTGATAGAACTTACTTGTTTTCTATGCTTTTCAATGGTTTCTTCCTCACTGGTCCATTGGGTTTGAACAACCGTGCGGTCACTCAATTCCTCTCTTGCTGCTTCAGGGATTAAATTTTCTTCCTGATTACAGCCCATCAAAATAGTAGCAAATAAAGCTAAAAGTAAAAGAGTTTTAACCTGAGGGAACAAAAAATCCATAATCCATGCTCAAAAAAATGTTCCCGCCTATAACCAGGGGTACGGGAAAAGTAAGGGGATCGATTAGACGAAGATGAATAAGCTACTCGAATTGCAAATAACCAATTAATTGCTCAAAAACCAAACTGGGATAGTAAATCATTCACATCATTTTGACTACTCTTCTCCTCATGCTGTTCCTCAAGTGGGCCTTTCAATTGTACTTCATCCACGGTCTGAACAGCTTGAACTTTAGTTCCGAATTTTTTAATCAAGCTGGCTAATTCTGCTTCTAAAGAACCTAGGAGACTTAGAATCTTGTGGATAACTTGTCCGGTGAGATCCTGGTAATCTTGGGCGATAAGAATCTCTGTCAGTTTTGCCTGGCGATCATTATTTTGATCCAGTTGTAGTTGCAGTCCTGCAATAGACTCCCGGAGAGCTTCACTTTGATCACCCGCATCATAAAGTTTCTGTAGCGTTGCCTGTATTTGTCTAATGGACTCACTTTGGCTATCCAAAGAGTCCATGAGTCCTTCCGCCAAATCCAGCGTGGTATTAGCCGCCTTATCAGTCATTGAGATGATATGTTCCAGCTTGCCAGAGACATCAGCAACATCTTTATCGGCGATTTTCCCCAGAGCATCAGGAATGCCGTCTTTGATAGTCAGCATCTGCGTATGAAAATTCCGCAGTATTTGTCCCACTGATTGAAATAAATTATCTTCAGGGTCCGACTCCAGGTCTGATAATACTTGCTCAGCCGTTATCTGATCTACCTCTGTTAGCTCTAACATGAAGGTCTTCAGTTTTTCAATGAACTGAATCACTGGTTTTGATTGTTCCTCTGCTGACATCGTTGAGATTAAATCCTCAAACGATTGATAAAACTTGTTAACATCCATTTTTTCTCCCTAAGGACCTTATCGGCTATACTCAATATGAAATATTTTGGACGACCTTGTTGACGCCTTGGCTCAGTGGTGTTGAACTCCCATTCCCTATAGGTTTTGGAGGTTCTACTCTGATAACACCCTCCATCTTTACCTTGGCTATTCCACAATTTCAAGAGGTTGAATCTAAAAAGTCTATTTTGACCTGATAATTATCAAAATTATCAGCCTTAGTCGCACAATCAGACTGAATTTTTTAGGATCATAGCGGCTACTACTTTTTCAACTCGGGCGTATCAGGAAGAACTCTTTCTGATGATTCCATCACCAACTCGCAGTAGGTTATGAAACTTCTATATTTACTCTTTCTTTCCTGTCTCAGTATCAGTCTGTCTATGACTGGATATAGTCAATCCGCATCACCTAATATTGCGGAGCAATTATTGGGAGCTCTCAATCAAATTGAAAGGGAGAGTGCGGCAAGTGACCAATCCATCGAACAAGAGAAATTTACACTGGCACAGCGACAGACGGATAGTGTTTTATCCACTCTGGATCTCTTAATCGAAGTTTTTATCCCTCTACCAGAAAGAATTAAGGCATTATTGAGCAGAGAACAAGCAATTTTACAGGGAATTTCTCAATTCGAATCCCTGCCACCAACAGAAGGGGCAATCAAAAAAGAGGGAAAGGAAAAGTTGCTACTCCAGCAATTGAAAAATCTGGATGATACTCAAAAGACTCTTTACTTGCTAAAACAAAAAATTAAAGAGCTGACAGCTGCTGCTAGTCTGGAAAAGAAGCCGAATTCACCACAAGGAAAAATTTTGGAAGAGGTCCAAAACTTAATGGCTGAATCACACCTTTTAGAAGCGGAGGTCGCTGATTTATTAGAAAAAATGACATTGTCTGCAGCCAAGCCAAAGGTGGTGCAAAGTATCAAAAAAATAGAAGAAGCATTGAAAAAGTTTCAGGGAAAATCGGACCAGCAAGGTCAAAATTCTTCAAAGAATCAAAAGCAGGACCCCCCCAAACAACAAGATCAAAAACAGAAACAAGATCAAGGTAAACAGAAAAAATCCGAAGAGGGGCAAAAATCTGCATCCGGGCAGCAGGAAAAACAAAAAATGACCCCGGCCCAAGCTTTAAAAGAACTTTCCCGATTGAGAAAATCAGCTGATGATGAATTAAAACGTCGGGAGAAAAAATATGGTGCTCTTGCAGTGCCCGGACAAATACCCGTAGAAAAGGACTGGTAAAGATGAAGTCTATTAAAGTTCCGGCAATTTATCTACACATCCCATTTTGCCGAACAATTTGCCCTTTCTGTTCCTTCGCCATTCTAAAGGACAAGGCCGATTGGCACCAAACTTACCTGCAGCTATTAGAGAGAGAAATTCATTTGTTACAGGAACAATTTTCTTTTGATTGTTCCGACATGCAAACGGTTTATTTGGGGGGAGGGACGCCTTCCCGTTTCACTATTCAAGAATTGGGACAAACAGTCCGTTTGTTGAAGCATGCTTTCCAAATTCCCGATAGGACCCAGTGGTCGATTGAGGCTAATCCAGATGACCTGAATTTGACTTACCTGGAGGGGCTGCGCACTGAAGGATTTGATCGAATTAGTTTGGGGGTTCAGAGTTTTGAAAATCAGGCTCTACGCAGCCTGGGGCGCGCTCACTCGGCGGAACAATCCCGTTTGGCCATTAATTTGATTCGAGAAGCAGGATTTCAAGACCTGAATCTAGACCTCATGTTTGGCTACAAGGGACAAAGTTTATCGGATTTACAACGAGACTTGGAGGAGTTTCAACATTGGCAACCTACTCACCTCTCGGCTTATTGCCTTAATATTGAGGAAAAAACCCGCTTTTTTCGGGATCCTTCCTGGCAGGCCTGGCAGGAAGAGGAAGATTCACTGCTCTTTACAATGTATCAAACCTTGGTGCAGTCCCTTAAGAAAGAAGGGTTGCAGCAATACGAGGTCAGTAATTTTTCCCAACAAGGCTTCCGCTCGTTGCAAAATGAAATTAATTGGAATGGTCGCAACTATTTGGGCATTGGTATGGGGGCACACTCTTTTATCGCTCCTTATCGTTGGGGCAATGTCAAACGATGGAAAGATTATCGTCAGGCCCTGGAAGAAGGTCGGTTGCCTCAGCTCTTCAAAGAAAATTTATCAGAGGAAGAACGGCGGGATGAAGAATTAATGGTGCAATTGCGATTGACTGAGGGACTGGATCTAAAATCTTTCACCTCCAAATATAACCTCAATCTACAAGAACGATGGCAAAGTAAAATTTCTCTGCTCACTCGTGAAGGTTTGATGCAGCAAGACAATACTTATTTGCGCTTGACCACCAAGGGATTATGGATGGCTGATGAGATTGCGGTGACCTTGGCAGCGTTACTTGTTTGAATGATAAAAGAGCTTGCATTAGTTATTTTGAATATTCTAATAATCATTTTTACTCCTCCTCATTCAAAATTTCTTGCGGGTGCTTTATGTTTTCTTTCAGTCGATTATTTGGGTCCTCAGAGAATCAAGTTTCTGCTCAAGAGGCGTACGATCTTTTGCAAACCAAGGGTAAGAAAGCACTGATTTTAGATGTACGGACTGAAGGCGAGTATCACGGGGGCATGGGGCATATTGGGGGCAGCAAGTTAATTCCATTACAGCAACTCCCTCAAAGGTTATCCAAGATTTCAAAATACAAAAAGCAACAGATTTTGGTTATTTGTGCCTCTGGAGCGCGTTCCGCCTCAGCTGTGAGGTTATTGCAACAGTCCGGCTTTGAGAACGCTCGAAATATTTCCGGTGGCATGACAGCTTGGTTGCGAGCGGATTTACCCTTGAAATGAGAGTTGGATCCCCATTGTTTGGGGATAGGGACTTAACTAAGCTTCAGGAATAGAGATTTTAAAGCTGGTTCCTTTTTCTATTTCACTGGAAATACTAATTGTACCGTTCAGTTCAGCAATGACGGCATTGACGGCATCCAGGCCTACACCTCTTCCGGAAATATCAGTCACCTCTTCTTTGGTGGAGAATCCAGGGGAAAAAATCAGTTTCAAGCTATCTTCAAAATTTAAATTATCCCGCTGGGTAGTGGTGATAATCTGCTTTTCAAAAGCGATCTGCTTTACTTTTTCACAATCAATACCCCCCCCATCATCGGTAATGATCAGATGAAAGTAACCCGAATCATTGAATGCATTGATTTCCAAGGTCCCCTTTTCCGGTTTGCCCAACATCTCCCGAATATCTTGTGTCTCAATCCCATGATCTACTGAATTTCGGATTAAATGGATTAGAGAAGAGAATAATGAATCATATTTTTTATATGTGATTTCCGTGCTTTCTCCCTTGACTACGACTTCAATAGTTTTTCCTAATTTGGTAGCTAATTCACGAGCAACGGATGCATAGCGGTTCAGAATATTACTGATTGGTTGTTTGCGCAAATTATTAATTATTTGTTGAATCTCATCGTTCAGTTGATTGTGTTTACTCAAGGTGCTCTCCAGGGAATCTAGCTTTTCCAAGGGAATCTTTAAAAAGGAGTGCCCCTTCGTACTGATTGCTTCCTTGGGCAGGAATTGCTCCATCTCCTCAACTGTATGTTTAAAGGTAGTTTTTATGCTCTCTGTTTCCTGTTTCAATTGTTGGATTAAACTTTGATTGGCTCCAGAAATGCCTTTGCACAAATCCCCCAAGCAGTGCTCGGCTTGGTGGGCCTTTTCCGCAATCTCCGTCATGTTATAACTTGCCGTACCACCTTTGATGGTATGAAAGTCGCGGAAAAGCTTTTTGGAATCAATGTTATCCAATGGGCAGTTTAAGTTTCTCTCAATGCTTTGGAATAGCTGGTTTGTATCTTCCATGAACTGCACAAAGCCCTCTTGATCCGTCACGATTTTGATGATCATCTCATTTCGTTTTTTATCTTCTTTCAGTTGCTCCTCTAGTTTTTTTGCCCGAGTGATATTTGTCAGAATAACCATAATACGATTATTACCAGTCTTATTTTGGGCTGGAATCCAGCGGAATTCAATGGCCAGAGTGCGTTCACCAACTACGATCTCCTTGGGCAGTAGATCCAACAAGAGGTCTAATGAACTGGTCCCTGAAAAAACAAAATCAAAGAGATCCTTCGTGGAGCTAATATTGTCCGGGAATATTAACTGCAGAGCATTCTCACCGACAATGGGCTGATTGAAGAAAACTTGACAGGCATTGGAACACTCTTTGTGAACGTTATATTCTTTACCAAAAGAAAGAAAACCTTGCCCTGAATTATCCATGAGCTCTTTAATCGCAGCTGTTCTCCCAGCCACTTTATCTTCCAGGTTCAAACTATAATCTTTTAATGTAGCGTTCTTGGCCTCCAGTTCCCCCGTCATTTCTGTGATGGTTGATTTCTCTCGAATCAAATTTTTTACCATCTTATTGAACGTGACTTCCAGCAACTTTAGCTCGTTCTTACCGGCAGTATTGATCTTGATTTCTTTGGTGGGAAGATTATCGAAATCAAGCTGTTCTGTAGCCTCAACTAATTGGGATAATGGGCTGCTTAAAATGCGTCGACTGACTGTAATGAAAATTAACCATAGTGCGGCTGTTTTTAGAATGGACCCCACAATGATATAGAAAAAACCTCCCTTCACTTTTTGAAAGACCAAGTCATCGCTACTAAACAGGATCATCTTTCCTACTTTATTGCTTTCTCCATCCTCTATATAGCTCACTTCCTTTGTGAATGAAAAAACACCTCCCAAAAGACTATCTTGTGATATATCTTGTTTTTTCCCCTCTTGATCGTAAAAAACATGATTCCCGTCCGCATCCAGGATAGAGCCACCAATGCTGAGTAATTCTCCCTGGGAATTTTCCACTCTCACCCCTTGAATACTGGCAACATCCAGCATGCCTTTCACGATTGATATGGCTTGCTCCTGATCATCGTACCACAGTGAGGTCCCAATACCGGGGGCAAAGACATCACCCAAATTACTCAATTCTGCAATCACTTGTTCCTTTGTTTCCCCATAGTCCAAGTACATATGAGAAATGGTCACCGTAAAGGTAATCATAAAGTAGAATGAAAAGACGATGGAGATGAGCTTAAAACCAATTGAATCTTTTACGCCTACAGCAGATTTACTGGAGTTTTTCAAGGTTGAATGTTGCATCTATTTTATCCTGTGTGTTTTATTTTGGTGTCAATCTACTTGAACTACGTCCTACGGGGAGTGAAGGACG
>NVSR01000139.1 GCA_002401295.1 SAR324 cluster bacterium
GTGGAGTTAGCTACACTCCTCAAAAAGCCCTTCCTGAAAGGATTCATTAACGCGAACTTGAGGGGATTCCTGCGTGATAAGGAAACACTGCAACAGTCACTGCAACAGCAAGCCTTGACCATCCAGACCAGTCACGAAGACTGGATGGTACAGCAATGGCGCCAGCAGTTTGGCAAGAAAAAGACCGCGGAAATCTGCCATGCGAATAATCAGCCCCCCACAATCAGTTTGCTTTTGAATCCAGCTTTTGATGGGCAGGCCTTAAAAGCCGACTTAAAGCAGCAAGAATTTTCTATTCAGGAAAATGCTCCAAACTCCATCACTCTGGATAACCCAACGGGACTTTTTAATACGACCTGGGCCCAGCAAGGTGCTTTTTTAGTACAGGATTTGGCCTTCCAGAAGATCCCGGGACTGCTACAGTCCATCAAGAAAACTAAAGTCCTGGATGCCTGTGCTGCTCCGGGTGGAAAGTTATTCCACCTAGAATGGAGTTTTAGTTCTGAAATCGAGCAATTAGTCGCCCTGGAACCTTCAGAGAAGCGCCTACAACGTTTGAGGGCTAATAAGGACACATTCAAGAGTAAAGCTAAGCTTTATCAGATGGATGCAAGGAATATCACCTTGGAAGAGCAATTTGATCTAGCCGTTGTCGATGCTCCTTGCAGCGGAACAGGAACCCTGCGCAAACACCCCGAAATCAAATGGAGCCGCCAAAAGAGTGATTTTATAAAAAATCAGGAAATTCAACTTGCCATCTTGGAAGGAGTATCAAAGAATGTAACCCCTGGTGGACATTTGCTCTACGTGACTTGTTCCATAGAAAAAGAAGAAAATCAGGATGTTGTTGAAATATTTTTGAAACAAAGGCATGAAGAGTTCCAACTGATTCCTTTTTCAGCGGACCTTCTGTCACCGGAAGAGCGTACCCAGGAAGGCTATTATCAATGTTTCCCCAGTCAGCGGACTATGGGAGCCTTCGCCGCTTTACTCCAGAAAAAAAAGTAAACCTTTCCAGCAAGCAAGCACGCAATGGTAAAAATCGCTCCTTCTATTCTTTCAGCAGACTTCGCTGACTTGGGTACGGAAATTAATAATGTAGTCAAAGCTGGTGCCGACCTGATTCATTTGGACATCATGGATGGTGCTTTTGTTCCGAATATCACCTTTGGCGCTTCTATCATCAAAGCTTTGCCTCGCCATCCGGGAGTTGAGTTTGATGCCCACCTGATGATCAATCAACCCGAAAACAATCTGCAGTCTTTCCTGGACGCGAAGGTAGATCGTCTGGCCATTCATGTGGAATCCACTATTCATCTCCACCGAGTTTTACAGCAAATTCGGAATGCTGGTGTGAAACCAGCGGTTGCTTTGAATCCCTCCACTCCCTTATCCAGCGTAGAATGGATTCTGGAAGATGTGGATATGGTTGTCATTATGTCCGTCAATCCCGGTTTTGGAGGACAGTCTTTCATTGAAAGTATGTTGTCTAAAGTGGAACAATTGAAAGGCATGATCGTCAAAAAGGGATTGTCCACAGAAATCGAGGTAGACGGTGGCGTGTATCCCGGTAATATCCGCAGTTTGATCGACGCGGGTATGGATATCGCAGTTGCCGGTTCCGCTGTCTTCAATCAGCCTGATTATAAACAAGCGATTCAAGACCTCAAACAAGCATAAATTCTGACGAGAAACCGATAAGGGAGATGACTATGAGAGTAGGAATGGGTTATGACATTCACGCACTGGTGAGTGGATGCAAACTGGTTTTGGGTGGGATAGAAGTTCCACATCGTATGGGTTTATTGGGACATTCCGATGCGGATGTCCTGGTACACGCCTTAATGGACGCTCTTTTAGGCGCAGCTAATTTAGGGGATATCGGCGTATTATTTCCAGATACGGATCCAGAGTACAAAGGAATCAGCAGTTTAATTTTATTAGCTGAGGTTTATAAAAAAGTGCGCGAGCAAAACTGGAAGTTGGAGAACCTGGATATCGTAGTGATGGCAGAAGCACCGAAGCTACGCCCCTACATCCCCAGAATGGTAAAAAAGATTTCAGACACTATGAAAATTCTGCCTGATCGCATTTCCATCAAGGCCACAACGGCAGAACGCCTTGGTTTTATTGGCCGAGAAGAAGGAATTGCCGCTCAGGCTGTTGTATTACTGACAGCCCGGAAGGAGTTATGACGTTAAATTCAGTCGAACAAACACTCATCAACCTATTAGAGATCGACTCCGTCACCGCCCAGGAGCAGGCTATCTCCAATTTTGTAGCGCTAAAACTGGATGATTTGTCTGGTTTTCAGAGGCTTAAAACCGGGCTTTGCCATCTCTACCGCACCCCCCATGATCCTCAGAAGCAAAGCATTGCTTTTTACGGACACCTGGATACAGTTAACAACCAGCAAGATAAAGCTCCTTACTACACGGATGACTTTATTTTTGGTTGTGGGGCTAGTGATATGAAAGGCGGTCTGGCTATTATGATGGAATTGATGCGGTATTATTCCAAGCAGCCCGTATGCAAGTATAATTTAATTTTTGTATTCTATGATCAGGAAGAGGGTCCATATAATGACAATGGATTAGGCCCGGTGCTAGAAGAACATAGCTTCCTGCGAAACTCTGATTTAGCCTTTATTTTGGAACCTACCAATAATGTGATTCAAGTGGGCTGCTTGGGCGCATTGCATGCAGAAGTCAACTTCCCAGGAGCTTCCGCTCATAGTGCTCGTCCATGGGAGGGAGAAAATGCCATTCATAAAGCAGGAACTTTACTGACCAAACTAGGCAATCTGGCACGCAAGGAAGTCGATTTTCAGGGATTAAAATATTATGAGGTGCTGAGCGCAACTCTTGCCCAAGGTGGAATCAGTCGTAATTCCATTCCGGCCTCTTTTACCCTCAACCTCAATTATCGTTTTGCCCCAGGCAAGTCAATCGCCCAAGGCAAAGAGGATGTACTGAAAATTGTTGATTCCCAAGCGGAAGTGACTTTCATTGACGAGTGTCCCTCTGCTGACGTAGTTGTGGGAAACCCAATTTTAGATGCCTTCCAGAAACGCTTTGACCTGGTTTCCGAACCCAAACAAGCTTGGACGGATATCGCAAGGCTCAGCCTTTATAAAATTCCAGCTGTAAACTGTGGCCCCGGTGATCCTTCACAGGCTCATCAGAAAAATGAATGGATCCCTCGTGCAGGACTCCTTCAAGGCTTGCAATTTT
Organism: SAR324 cluster bacterium; assembly: GCA_002401295.1. Taxonomy (GTDB): domain Bacteria; phylum SAR324; class SAR324; order XYD2-FULL-50-16; family XYD2-FULL-50-16. The sequence continues at coordinate 3,234 of NVSR01000139.1, forward strand.
ATAAAGAATTTCTTTTTGATTAGTAGTAGCCCTCTCTTCGATTGCCCTTCATTACACTCATACCTGGGGAATCGAAGCAGGACACTGTTTGGAATATTGAATGAAAAACGAAGACCTCATCAATTCAAAAATTCAAAACTTACCCAATATTTCCACTCTGTGGAAGCAACGAGTGCTGGAGAAGACTATCTTACTCCTGGCGCTCTGTGCGATCATTGGCTATCTGCTCTCACCCAAGATTATCTTCCAGCCCACAGTCTATGATGAGGGAGATATTATTCGTCAAACGATCATTGTGGACGAAGACATCTTAATCCGAGATCGCGTTTCCACCAGATTGAAGCGAGAACAACTACTCAAAGAAACCCGTACTCCCTACGATTTTGATCCCAATATTCTGGGACAGACCAACAAACTCATTCACAGAGCTTTTCAAACCATTCGCTCTCAGTTTGTGTTGTTGAAAAAAGAAAACAAAGAAATTGCGGCCAGACAACGTAATCTGGGAAAAAATTACTTTTATAAGCTAGAAGAACAGGAGCTACTTGCTCAAAAAATCAGATTTTACGATGACTACAAAGAACTCCAGGAAGAACGCTTAGAAAAATTGGCGGAAGGTGGTCAACTCTCTACAAAAGGATTCAGCCAGAAACAAAAGCTGGATGTAGATCTCAATAGCGCCAATTTAATCCTCAATGACCTCTTGGAAAAAGAGTCACTCCTGGAAAAGGAGATCGGTATTTTTCCCACAAACTTCAGAACTCTTGCTCAGGAGATTAAAATCCAGAGTAAAAGCATTGAGAATCGTCAGATTTCAGCCATCCTAAACTTCATCAAAACACTGCACCTGGATGTAAACGATAAAGAATTGGATGCCTTTCAGTTCGATTTCTACCAGAAAGAGGTTGAAGATCAATTACTGAATCTCATGACGAGAGTTTTGATGAAAAAAGTCATTCTCTCCAAGGCGCTTTTGCAAGAGGAAAAGAGCCTCATTGAGGTCCGTAATTTAGTCTCAGGTGAAACCACAAAAAATAATAGCATTAATTCCTTTGTTGGCTTGGAAGAAGCCAGGGCACTGATCAAAAGATCCATTGAAGAAAATCTGAAAGGAAACGAATCGGGAAAAATTAAAACCTTCTTAATCCTGATCAGCCATAAACTCATTCGCCCCACGATTACCGCTAACAAGCAGATTTTTGAGAGGCGCAAAGAAGCAATCACCGCTGAAATGAGCCCCGTTTTCTTTAGTCTTAAGAAAGGAGAGATCATTGCCAGGACAGGGGATCGGATTACACGGCATCAAGCTGAACTGATTCGGGGCTACTACAGTGAGATTTCCAATATAGATCAGATTCCCAAAACCATTGGTTTTATTTTGGTGGCTTTAATCTCTTTTAGTTTGGTTTATCTTTCCTTCCAGGTTCGGGACGAGGCACGACTGACCTTCAAAAGCCTTTTACTGATGGCAACTGCTATTGTGATCAGTATGTTATTGGTGAAAGGTGGTGCTTTAGTGGGTAAAATCATAGAGACTCAATATATTGGGATCCAAGATGAAATTTACCAATATATGTTACCCGTGGCCTTAAGCTCCATGCTGGTGGGAATTCTGATTAATTTTGAAGCGGGGCTTTTAGCGGGGTTACTGACTAGTCTATTTGTCAGCATCATGCAGCAAGGTAACCTTTTCTACTTTGCTTACGCTATGATGGGCAGCTTGGTGGCTGCCCTGCCAGTCACTAATTTTACCACACGTCATGCCATCTTGATCCATGGATTAAAAATTTCAGCGATCAATCTGCCTATGATGTTTGTAATCTATTTGATTGAGGCTAACCAGCTGGACATCTTTATCTGGGCAAACATCTCTTCAGCACTCTTAGGAGGGCTGGTGACGGCGATTATTGTGTCAGTCTTGTTACCCTTCTTTGAGTCTCTTTTTGATGTCACCACGAATATCAAACTGCTGGAACTGTCGAACATGCATCATCCAGCGCTGAAAGATTTGATTTTTCAGGCTCCCGGCACCTATCAGCACTCGATCATCGTAGGGAACCTGGCAGAGGCGGCAGCTCATGAAATTAATGCCAATGCTCTATTAGCCCGTGTAGCTTCTTATTATCACGATATCGGCAAGGGCGTTGAATCCCATTATTTCATTGAAAACAAGCCACAACAAGCCAAAAACATCCATGATGAAATGGATCCCTACGTTTCCGCTCAGGCTATCATTGACCACCTTAAAAAAGGTGCGGAAATTGCGGATCGCCATCGTCTGGGATCGGCAATCAAAGATATCCTGCTGCAACACCATGGAACGGGTTTGGTTAAATTTTTCTATCACAAGGCCAAAGCTCAAGCTAAGGAGCAGGATTCCTCCCTGGAAGTGGATCCATCCAGATTCCGCTATTTGGGGCCAAAACCCCAAAGCCTGGAAGCAGGTTTAGTCATGTTAGCTGATGCGGCAGAAGCCTCGACTCGAAGCTTGGACAACCCAACCCCCGAATCCATCTCCAAAATGGTGAATAAAGTAGGCTGGGGGATCTTAGAAGACAAACAGCTGGATGAGTCGGGAATGACTCTGAAGAAATTCAGACAAGTGATGGATACCTTCACTACTGTATTAACCAGTATTCACCATCATCGCATCAAATACCCTGAAGAAAATACAATTGATTACGAAAATGTATCTCGTCACCGACAGTAGGACTAAATTGAGGTTTATGGAAACAGTTCAAGTTGATTATGAAGAGTCTTTACTCCCTCTTCCCCTGGAGATTGAAAATTCACTCCGAGAAAAAATCCCTTTATTTTTAAGCAAGCTAGGGTTTGGACACCGCTATATCACGGTTTTCTTTTGTTCTCCCGAAAAAATCCAAGAATTAAACGCAGCTTATCGTAATCAGGACAAAGCAACAGATATCTTGTCTTGGGGTTATGAGGAGCAGGATGTCAATCTACCGGAGCAGGCATTTCCTTGGGGAGAATTAGCTTTGTGTTTGGATGTTTGCCGGAAACAGGCAGAGGCCTCGGGATGGGATTTGGAAACGGAGTTATTACGCCTGATTGCTCATGGGGTGATTCATATTTTGGGTTATGACCATGAAACAGCGGAAGAGGAAGCGAGGATGCTCCAACTCGAGTTGGAGCTGCTATCTCTCATCAACTTGCAAGGGCTATATCAGTGATCGGTACCGGCAATCCCGCCGGCCGATATGATGCCTAGGCGGGAACGATGTTGATCGCCTGCTTTTTCTTAGTCTGATGAACGAATTCCACGGAGCCATCACACAAAGCAAACAGTGTGAAATCTTTTCCGGTTCCAACGTTTTTTCCAGCATGAAAAGTACTACCTACCTGGCGAACTAAAATAGTTCCGGCTGATACAACTTCTCCACCATATTTCTTCACGCCACGGTACTGAGGATTCGAATCTCGACCGTTCTTAACACTACCTTGACCTTTCTTATGAGCCATATCTTCCTCAATGATTTTTTATCCAGAAATCGTGAAATCACGATTTCCCAATTCCTTACCCTTGGATTTCAGTAATTTGAATCCGAGTATAGTTCTGTCGATGTCCCTGAGTACGTCGGTAACCTTTACGACGTTTCTTTTTAAAGACAACAATTTTCTTGCCTTTGAAGTGAGAAAGAACTTTTCCAGTCACTTTAGCGCCTTCAACTAGTGGGGCACCTACTTTGAATTCATTCTCACCACTTTTAACGAAAAGAACTTGATCTGTATTGAAATCAGATCCTTCTTCTGCTTGTAGCAGGTCAACAGTAATGATCCCGTCTTTTTCAACACGGTACTGCTTTCCACCAGATTTGATAATTGCGTACATTGTAATTAATATTCCAGGTTGTTCTGATAAAGTACGATCGTTGATAAGTACAATCGCTATATATAGGCCTGCCACCTAAACTTTGTCAATCTAAAGAAACTGTAGAGATATGACAATAGGGCATTTCCTTTTTCTCCTATTATCTACTCTACCACAAGATTCTTCAAGCAGGCATATTGCAAAAATTCACTTCTGTAATCTGAGTGAAATCTCATTTTCCGACCCGTTTTGGGATGAAAAAATGATAAATAAGAAGCATGTAACAGCTGTCGTTCGATTCTACCATAGGGTTCGTAAACAGGCTCCCGTTCTCCTTTCATAATTTGCACGAAAGTTTCATCCGTCTGCCCATATAATTTATCCCCCAGAATCGGGAACCCGGCATATTCCGCATGACAACGGATTTGATGGGTTCTTCCTGTAAACAACTTAACTTTAGCCAAAGTTAAGCCCTGCTGAACCCGTTTAGCAATAAACAGAGTTTTTGAGGGTTTACCCTCCGGGGTCACTTCCTGCCGAATCCCTACACGGTTCCCATCTTTTTTGACCTTTTTGATCGGGGCCTCAGTCAAAATTTCAGGTTCACGGAACTCCCCACGTAAGATGGCGTGATATTCCTTTTCCGGTATCCGCTGAAAGAACTGCTTTCCCAGCTGAGTTGCCACCTCTTTGGTTCTGGCGATTAGCAAAACCCCTGATGTTTCTTTATCCAAGCGATGCACAGCGTAGAGTTCCGGAAAACCTTCGCCTTCTTTCAATATATTCAATAACGTATTTTGATAGTACTTGCCTGATTCACTAATGGGAATATTCCCATTTTTTTCGACAACTACAATCAAGTCATCCACATAGAGAATGTTATAACGAGTATCAATTTTCGGTTCCTCAGACCGGGGCCGAATATAACTGACTATATCACGGTTTACCAGGATCCAATCAGGATCCACTTGCTCTCCATTGACTTTAATCGCTCCACTTGAAATCTTCTGAATCCATCCTTCCCTTTGACGGTAAGTAAAACGCTGGACCAAAAAATCTATCAACCTTTCCGATTCCTTATGTCGAATATATTTGAATTTCTGCATTCCTTACTTCAGTTATTCTTGGTTTGCTCATCCTACAAAACCGGATTTTTGTCCGGTGAAACAGGCATGACTAAGTTTGAAGTATCGGGTAGAGGCGACTTAGTCAAATCCACACTAAATTATTTTCTGCCAGCTTATCTAAATTCGAGACTCGTCGCTTCGCTCCTTAGGGACTTAAAAAAAAATAACAATCACTTAAGACTAATGATTCTACAGGTAGGTCGGAGTAAGCGTAGCGTCTCCAACTCTACCTGTGGAGATATTTTTTTCTAAGAATCTAAGTCTTGATTTTCCAATTTCAAAGTAATCTAATTAAACACATTGATTAATGTAATACTTAATCTCAATATATTATATATGCCTGTAGGATAAAGGTTTTTCCGAGCAGCTTATTTTTTAAACCTATTTTAGCTGAGATATTTACAATCTCCTACTGTTCAGCTATTTATCACACATGGAAATTCAAATTGTATTCATTGTTATGTTGTAAGACCATTCTCATTTTTAGGCTCTTTCAGAATTCACTCGGTGATAAGCTCCTATGGAACTTCAACTACTCTTAATCTCCATTGATGATTTTCCAGCAGCTTTCGACCAGAGAGTTCGTGACTATGGATTCTCATGTTGCTATGCCAGAGGTAGATTGAAGGCCAGGGAGATCCTGGAGCAAAACGAAATTGATGCTATCGTCTGGCAATATTATGGGTATAGTGATGCTTTAGGCAGGGATTTGGTGGAGACTTTCAATCAATATGACAGTATTCCTATCATCCTCATTACGGATGATTTTAATGAGCTGGTCTTCTTAAAAGAGATCAAGGGGAAGTTTACCACCATAGATCGCAATGATGAAATACAAGATACACTGGATGCAATTGAAAAGTTTTGCTACCAAGTCCCTCTCTCCCCAATAGCGCAAAAGGAGCCATCAATCTACGAAATTGATTTCAAACATGTAATGGCCCCTATCATTGAAGGAAAACAGATACAAGAGGAGCTAGACTCCCCCAAAGCTAGGTCCTTCAAAGTTTTAACACCTTGGGTGGCGGTGGACAGCAATGAGAAAAAGATCTTAGCTGAGTCCTATCACGCACCTCCAAGCCCCTATTTCCTGCGATGGATTGAATGGTTGAAAGAATTTCCTAATCGATAACCCCACATTTTTCTTGCTTTCAACTCAAAAAGTCTTTGAGTCGTTTTACGACCTCATCAGCCCCATTCATAATATTGGCTAAACTCGCCTCCAGCATATAACAAGGTCCTGAAATCAGCTTCAACTTTTCATCTACCGTAATTTCTTCATGGGTGGTCACTTGATGGATACCCCCCAATTGTTGTAGATTTTCCGCATCCTGCGCTTGCTGTCCTAAAGTTAAGCTAGGGCTATCTGTTCCTAGTACCTTAGCTAATAAGATAGGAGAGATGCAAAGAGCAGCGATTGGCTTCCCCTGTTTACGAATCATTTCAATCCCAGTTTGCACATCAACCTGCACAGACATGTCCACACCCTTAACAGCGTAATCACTCAGATTTTTAGCGGCACCAAAACCACCGACAAACATCAGCCCATCAATTTCGTCCAGGGCTTCCTTTGTCAAAGCCGTAATATTTCCACGAGCGATTCTTGCTGCTTCTACCAGTACATTCCGCGTTTCCCCTTCCTGGACTTCTCCTGTCAGGTGATTGACTACATGCATCTGTTCTATATCAGGAGCCATAATCTTTGCTTCCAGACCATATTTTTCCAATGCGACTAAAGCCGCTACCGCTTCATGAATCTCAGAACCATCATAAACACCACTACCAGATAAGATTACACCAATTTTTTTCTTCTCAGCCATTTCACCCCATTTAGCGGATTGCATAGATAAAACCTAATAGAATCAAAATACTCCAAATCAGCTTTTAACATGTAGAGAAGGTCTTTACAATTCCTCTCTGCATTTTTTTCAATGATTATCCAGGCAACAGCAGATTGTTACCTTACATCGGGTAAAAACTTATTATGAAGACGAAAGACAGGAAGATGGGGGCCTGTATTCCCATGTAGGCACATGGGAATAAGCAAAGAGGAAGTAACTTATGTGGGTGATTAGCTCCGACGACACTCATCCTTTTTTTCGCAGAATTCGCAGCCATCACCGGAAGCAGCCGCTTCACCGACTTTACCACCGCCACAGGAACCTTGAATAACACGCCCGGTGATCATCACACCCACTGACATGGCCGTGATGACAAGAGCAAAGATGACTAGGGAAGCAATAACAGTACTCATAACTATCCTTTAATAGAGTAAAAGAATCGGTCAAATTCAGGTGTACTTTTGATGGTAAAACCCTCACCAGTACGGATGACAAAATAGACTGCCAGCTTTTTTTATTGTAAAA
>NVSR01000140.1 GCA_002401295.1 SAR324 cluster bacterium
TGGTCGTAAAGAAGGGATCAAATATTTTTTTCAGGTGATCCCCCCGAATCCCCTCTCCGTCATCCGCATAACAGAGGTGGATCCACTGTTTTTCTTGAGTTACATCAATGGTGATCAAGCCTCTACTCTGCTTCTCGAACCCGTGAGTGAGGCTATTTACTACCAAATGAGTAAGGATCTGAGCAAAAATACCCGGGTAACTGTTGACTTCCAATACTTCAGGGCACTTGATAATTACCTTGTGGTGAGCACGGCTAATCTTAGGTTGAAGGCTAACAATAATTTCAGTCAAATAATCCTTGAGCTTGAAATTCCGTTTTTCTTCCGTCAACTGATCCACAGCAATCTCTTTAAAGCTAGCCACCAAATCAGCAGCACGTTGTAAACTCACCTGTGAGAGTGTGCAAGACTCCTGAACCGCATCCAAATATTGTTCTAAATCTCTACGAGTCATGGTTGCCTGCTGATAGGACTCTTTCAATTTTTTGGTGCATTCATCAATATAAGACACACAAGTGATGCCATTTCCCAAGGGGGTATTCATCTCATGGGCAACCCCGGATACTAACTCTCCTAAAGAGGCAACCTTCTCAGATTGCACTAACATATCTTGAGTCTCTTGCAGACTGCGTAAAGATTCTTGTAGTGCATGATTGGTCAGATAGAGTTCATGAGTCCTTTTTTTAACTCGGCCTTCAAGCTCTTCCGTAAATTCCCGGATCTGATCTTCACTATTTTGGCGTTCAATCATGCTCGCCAGACTATTCGCTACGGAATACAAAAAGTTTTCTTCATCACGACTCCGCTCATGCCCCTCCTCCAAGTAGATATTCAGGACTCCTAAGGCCTTGCCACCCGATTTAATGGGCAGGCTATAATGTCCATGAGGTAAGATCCCCTTATAAGTGATTTCATGGAGATGGTTGACATGATCAGCAAAGATCAGTTTGTTTTCCAAAATGGCTTTACCACAAAGACAGGTCCCATAAGCCACCTGATTGCATTGAGTTTTCAACTCTGGTGCCATGCCAACAGAAGCTTCCATCACTAGGAGTTGTCGGCGGTCGTCAGCCAAAAAAATACTACCTTTGTTTTGTAATTGATAAAACTGAGTAGAAAGGATCATCTCCAAAGAAAGCTGTAGCCTCTCTTGCAGCCCAATCGGTTGCAGGGTTATTTCTAAGATCGCCGCAATGACTCTTCTGATCTCACTTTGAGCCTGAATTTTCCGTTCTACTTTAATGCGGTGATGTAATTCTCGATCCCGTTCATGGATTTTTTCTTGCAGCTCGACTGCATGTTTTTGCAGGAGAGCCTCTCGTTCTTGATGATAATGGATTTTCTTAATCAATTCATCTGGTGACAGCTGCATCTTAGCCAAAACATGCCCATAAGCCTGCGTTAGCTCTCCTGCTTCTTTGATATTAAATATATTCTTTTGAGAGAGTACCCTGCAAGCCGTATCCTCTCCCAGGACCTTTACTAATTTTTTTTCCACTTCATGATAGAGGTCGGCTAATTCTAAAGAGGAGATAAATTCCCGTTTTTCCAAGCCAATTCGCTGGATGCAGCGAGAGAGGAAAGATTCTGCTTCGTCAGAGAGATAGAGAGTAAGGACATCTAAAAAGGCCTGTTTTTTCTCAATCATTCGAATTGAGATGGGCAAAGAAAACCCTTTTTTTTGAGAACGGCTAATGATATCCATTTTTTTAGGATGCTGAATATTCATAAATAAGAGGGTACTCGTGTTTCAATATATCTGATCAAGATAAAGCCTGTTGGACTCCCCCCTCCAGTCAAACAAGGGCAAATATCAATAGGTTCTCATGCTCCCACATGAGAACCAGTTTCTTTATCCTTCGTAAATGACAGCCAGGATCTTTGCCCGGCCACTCTTAGCCGTTATTTGATGGGGTGTTTGGGACTGATAATAAATACTGTCTCCCGGTGCCAATGTAATTTTTTCATCATCTAATGAGACTAAGACCTCACCTTCCAATACATAGATAAATTCTTCCCCCTCATGACTGGAAAGTTCCACTGCCTGAGCTTCATCCAACTGCACCAACAGAGGTTCCATATGTCGCCCTTGAACAGTAGAGGCCAAGCCCATATATCGGTAAAGTTGAGTGCGGGCTGTCGAGCTGGTAGAGCGAAAAATTTGTTGCTGGCTCTGCTTGCGGGTAACGGCATAAGAGGTCTTCCCTTCACCATGGACCAACGTCCCCAGGGAGCTGTTCAGAGCCTTTGATATCTTAATCACTGTTCCCAGAGGAGGGAAGAAGACTTCTTGTTCGATATCTTCCAACAACTGTTGTTCAAATCCTGTCGCCTCGGCTAATTTTTGCAAAGTAAATTGCTTTTCTTCTCTGATTTTTTTAATTCTTTGGCTCAAGGAACATTCTTGTTCCTGAATGATTTCGCTCTCATCAATTAAACCTTCAGCAAAGTCTACATCATGTTCTACATCCATCAAAGGATCGCTCAGTGTATTATGCATCATCTCCCCATTTTTTAAGTTGTCCTCATGGGTCACCCCAATGATTTTACCAAGTACCTGGAATTTGTACATTTTTATCTGATCAAGGGTTTTACTTCAACCCTAAATTAGTCTTTAAGAACTCAAGTTGCCTGCTTACCGAACCGGAAGAAAGCGCAAAGGGTTCACCTTTTCCCCGTTGACACGCACCTCAAAATGCAAATGAATCCCCGTAGACCGACCGGTATTACCCATTTTAGCGATTTTGGTGCCCTGTTTAACTCGGCGTCCCTTTTTGGTATAAAATTTTTCATTATGGGCATATAGGGTTTTTATTCCATTACCATGGTCAATGATAATGGTTCTACCATACCCACTTTGAACCCCTAAAAACTCAACAACTCCTGAACTGGCAGCGAGAATATCTTTACCCTGATCCCTGGTCAGGTCAACTCCATGGTGCATACGGCCTTGCCTTTTTCCGAAGCCTGAAGAGATGGTACCAAGAGACGGCCAGATCATCCTAATCTGACCACGACCTGCCTCGATCTGAGGACTGACCCCAATTCCCTGTGTCCTTGGAATGAAGATATTCATCCCCACAAAAATATCACGAGCATCATAAATTTGATTTTCCCGCTGGATTAGAATCACATCTACAGAGAAGCGTTGTGCTATAGCATCCAGTGTTTCACCTTCCCGGACCTGATACCAAACCCCTTCCTTTGGTTGCACAGTAGTGGGGCTACAAGCAAAGAACAGGCTTGCTAATAAAAGATATAAGATAACCAACTGTAACTTGGCTATTTTGGGTCTATTAAAAATAGGGTTCACCATGTCCTTCCTATGTTCCCCTCAGGTTAGATTGAGATTACGAAGAAAAGCCCATCTACGAGAGATGATTAAAGCAACAAGTAGTTTAGGCTTGTGCAATATATATGCTGTCTGACAGCAGATAAGGAGTAAAAAGGAAATTTTCATTTCTAATACGTTGCAATTTATAATAAAGGTCCCTTTAAAATTCTGCTTTGATGCTTGAAGAAAAAAAGCCTCACAGGTAGACTGGGCAAAAACAACCATCTGCGATGGGCTTTCTTAATAACTCTAGAGCCGTAAGTTCTACTATTTTTGCTGTACCCCATGCAACATTCGAGGATAATATACTAGAATTTACGATTATTGAGTTAATGATAAGAAGCTCATGGTTCAAAATTCATGATATCCTTGATCACTGGTACAAAATTTGCAGCACTTTTAGTGCTTTTTTACAATATGCGAGTATACATTAGGAGTTCACCCTCCCTTTTGATCCCCTACAAAGTCAATTCGGTTAGCAGTGAATGGTAGCAAAAAAAGTAAAGGCGAAACCAGCTTTGAAAGAAGTACAATCTCTACTTAGCTCGGCAAAGACGGAAATTCCGGATATGGTTATCCGTTTCATCAGCTTGCAGGACAGAAGACAAATTGTCGGCATTGAAGCAATCACTGAGGCACTCACTCAAGAGAAATTTCGCCTAGACCATTTTGAATACAAAGTAACGACTAAAACCGAAATTCGTCGCCCCATCAACCCCAAGTTCAAGAACGGTCCCACGGAAAAAGTGACTCTCGAAGAACGCGTCAACATTAACTCTCAACTAAAAACAGTAGGGCAGTTAAACTGGAGAGTCCAGAAGGAGCCGGAAAACGTTCTTGTGGTTCAATTGATTAGAGCTAAGGGTGAATCTTTCTGTCTACCACTGATTTTTCAAAATATTTTCAATCAATATCGACAAATACTCGTCACGGGGGTCAGTAAACAGGTAAGGCTACAACTACTAGTCCAACCAGACCTGCAATTTGAGAAAATTCCAGAACTTGTGAGTAAAAATGCCCCCTTAAGAGAACAACTCAAGCAGCGAGCCAGCCGTAGTAAAGGGATGCAATCCACAGCAAGAGAACTGCTGGACCTCCCCTGTTTCCCTGAGGAAATCATTAAGAAAATAACAGCAGTGGCTACGGGGCAACGGGTGAAGCTTTCCGAGGCATTGGCCGTTAATCTCATTATTATTTCTGATGTACACAGTCGTTATGCGGCAGTCTTGCAGACTTTTCAGGAAGACGTGGTTGCCAAAAAAAGTAGTGTCGCTGCTTTGGCTCGTCAATTTGCCGAGTTAACCCAAGGTATTTCAGCTCATTATATCGCAGATCAACTGGAAGTTTTTTTTGAACCAGAAGAGACAATCTCTCACCAGAGCAACGCACAAATCTTTTCTTTTATTTTTGCCATGCTGCAAAAAATGGATGAGAAGAAAATGGTGGTGAATGATCGCCCTATAACCAGAACGGCCCTTTTTGGCTTACTGCGGGGAATTATCATTAGTGCTCGCAGTCAAAAAGATCCTGAACTATGGCAAAAGTGTCAGTTTTTTCTCAACCCTGAAGATGCAGAGACAAAATCCGCTGAAAACCAAGAGACCCTTGTCCTCTTAGCAGAGAAAACCAAAAAGCTACTCATCGCTAGTCACGAAGCGAAATCCAAATCCTTATTGGAAGTCTATTTTGTTTACAACATACAAAATTATGTTTTAGGCAAACTGCTCAAAGTCAGTAAGCGCGTTCTCTCAGAAGAAGATTTAGGGATTGCCAAAAGTGTGGTCGTGCCACAATTGCGCTTGCGACTTCCCAAGGGACCCAGTAAAAAACCGATTTTTACCGTTTATGGAGCCCCACACCCTAGTCATGAGTTGATCAACCCCATGCATTTCATGGGCAGGTGTTACGGTTTTTTGATTTCCAGAATTCTAATGGAAAACATGCAGAAGTTCATGGTCCCAGGTTTGAAAATTTTAACCGCTCGCTTTGGCAAGAACTTCTTCGATATCCTCTACGGAAAAGTAGTTGCTGATTCAGGATTACCCCTCTCCCGAAATCAACTGGCCCAATGGATCCAACAAAAAAAACTAATCGCTAAATTAGGGGACAAAGGTTTTCTTCCCAATCATGTAGAAGATGGTTTTGACCCTTTATTGAGCATTAAGGTTTTATTAGGAACAGGGGATTCAATTTTTGCACTCAATTATTCTCAGGAAGACTTCAACCAGGACTATCAAAAACAGAGGCAGAAATTCTTCAAATTTATCGAAAAATTAAAAAATTACCACAAGTCGACTAAAGATACGGACGCGGAAGAGTTCAATCCGGCAGCTATTTTTTTGGACATGGTAGAGAAAGGCCGTTATAACTTTTTTTCTAGTGGTTTTCGCAATCGGGCAAAAAAGAGTTTTCTTTTAGAAGAACTCAACGAAGTGGTTCTTAATTCCTGTGCAGATATACGCCATAATCTGGAGCAAGAGGCTGTCAATCGCAAGATCATCCTCAAAATCCCCTATCGTTTTTCCCCTATTGTCTATATTGCACAAACCTTTGATATCTCTACTGGAAATCAAGTTATTCAAGTTTTTTTACTACCCATTCCAGTAAAAACAGTGGAGGAGCTGACGGGGATCTCCAAGAAATTTTCTATTAACTTTGCCTTACATTTACAACAGGGAGATCACCCCGAAAGAAGAGGGTTGGTGCAGACCGTGAATATTTTACGAGAGTACCAGAAAGTTTCCATGGAGTTTTTTCGTTTCAGCAGCATTTTGTTCCTGGATCGGTTGATTCATGAACGTTTGGTACAAAAGAACAAACAAGAGGGGAAAACTCCAGAGCATATTCGAAATTTTTTCTCCGATCAGAAGAAATTGATGATCGGGTCGATTAAAGACCTCAATCTCTCCAAACTATTGTGCAGGGATATTGCGCTTAAAGGTCCTAACGCCAGAGAGGTAGACAGTCAAACCTTCGGGCAAATGTTACAAAGCATTCTCTATTATCGAAGCGCAAGCAAACACTTTGCTCTGCTAAGGACAACCTTAAAAAAAGTCCTAGCCCTACTGGATCGCTTTGCCAAACAGGTTAAAGCAGAGGAAGAATGGAAGAAATATCAACAAATGGCGGCTAAATTTGATCAGTTGATCAGCATCCCTATTGAAGAGTTGAATGCAAAAAGACTGAAATGGCTGGAAACCCTCAGTATAGAATTACAGAAAATGAGCGCTAAGGCGGGTCAAAATGGTCCCATCGGCCTCCTGCACAGTGAATGGAAAAAAAGGAACCCCTCTCACGAAAAAGGAGTTCTTTTCTACTCAGCTTTTATTCCCAGTGATACGGCACAAATAGATAACCTGCTATTGGAACTCAAAGCAGCGCAAAAGCTATCACTGACACTCAAGAGCAAAGACTGTCTGATCTTTTTCCCTGAAGCTTCCAAACAGTCCCAGCTCCGACATATTGCGGAAATCGGTAAATTCATCAACAAACAAAGTATTAAGGTTCAGGTTTATGTGGAAATAGAAAACCTGGAAAAGGATCGAGTTGAAGAGTTTGCCCGTATCTTTGACCCCAGTTATTTCTTCAGCCTCAGTAAGTTAAAGCCCTTGGATGTTTAACGGAGGTAACTACTGATTAGTTCCATGGCTTGCCCATAATAACTAGGCCCAAAAAGATTGAGGTGATTCATCACATGATAGAGCAAATAGATGTTTTCCCGGTACTCATGGCCGGGAGCTAGAGCATAGCTTTCTTCATAGGCTTGATAAAAGGCTGGAGAAAAGCCACCAAAGAGTTTGGTCATAGCTAAATCTGCTTCTCGATGGCCATAATAAACAGCGGGATCGATCAGACAAGCATTTGCTTGCTCATCAACTAGAAAGTTTCCACTCCATAAGTCTCCATGCAACAAACTGGGAGGTTCTTGACTCCCAGAGAGAATAGACTCTATTTTTCTCTCCAATTGCTGAAAACCTTTCCTCATTGCTTCATTAGCCAGCCCCTTTTCTTCCGCTAGCTGATATTGAAATAACAATCTCTTTTGAAAAAAGAACTCTACCCAGTTATTGGCTTGCTGCTTGGTCGGAATATTTTTTTGCGGGGTCGCACCAATGAAATTGTCTTCAAAAAAGCCAAACTGATCTTGCTGGTATCGATGCAGTTCAGCAAAGGCTCTGCCAAAGCATTCGAAGAAATTAGACTCGGCAGACTTGGGGGCTACGTACTCCATCAGGAGAAACTCTGGGTCAGCTAAAAACACAGTGGGAACACGAATCACACCAGGCTTACACAACTCTCGCAAACTACGTGCTTCTTTGAGAAACATATACTCACTGGTTGCTCCGGTTTTGAGAAAATAGCAAACCCCGGATTGCATCGTAATTCGGGAAGCTTGGGCGATGCAGCCCCCCGTAATAGCACTGGAAGTATGAATGGACTCACCAGCCCAGCTTTCAATTCGTTTTCTAATCCCCTCATTACCCCCCATGGGTTAACTCAGCCAACAATCCATTGCAAGCATCCTCAATAATATCAATTACATTTTCAAAACCTTGCTCTCCACCGTAATAAGGGTCCGGAACAGCATCCACATTCAAATTGCGACAATAATCTGTCATTTTCACAATCTTATCGGAGAATAGCCCCGCTTGATCCAGCGCTTGCAAATCCTGGATATTTTGCTGATCCATGCCGATGATCAAATCAAACCGCCTAAAATCCACATCCGCTGCCACTGGGCGAGAAATACTGGTTAGATTGTAACCACGCTGTTGGGCATGCCGACACATCCGTGCGTCTGCCGGATTCCCCTCATGATAACCAATTGTCCCAGCGGAATCACAGAAAATCTGCTTCTCCAGTCCCTGCTGTTTAATCAAGGCTTTCATCACCCCTTCAGCTGTCGGTGATCGACAGATATTCCCCAAACATACAAAAAGAACTTTCTTCATCATTAATTTTTCACTAAAGAAGTTGTTACATATCAGATCAAAGTTTAAAGCCTTGAACTTTATCAGTCATCACATCAGCCATTTTATGCAGATCCACCGCTGTTTTGGCCATCTCTTTTGCCGTTTGTGAAAGCTCTGTCACTGCAGCCGAATGGCTTTCACTAACACGAGCAATTTCTTCGGTGGATGAAGCGACTTCTTGAATCCCCTTGTCCTGCTCCATGATACTGGCACTAATTTCTCGAATTTTAAGGGAGATTCCCTGTACTTGCCCAATAATATCCTGCAGGACGGTTTGTGTCTCCTGATTGACTTGATTTCCCTGCTGCACATTGGCTGTACTTACTTCAATTAATTGTCGAATCTCCACAACTGAATCGCTGGAGCGAACTGCCAGACTGCGGACTTCATCGGCGACGACGGAAAACCCTTTCCCAAATTCGCCAGCTTTAGCCGCTTCAATTGCCGCGTTTAAGGACAGCAAGTTGCTTTGACTGGCAATGTCAGTAATTACATTGATGATGCCCTCAATCCTTTTACTACTATCCTCAATTTGTTCCATCGCTTGGATAGTACGTTCAATTGCCTGGTTCCCTTGATTGGCAGCAATCTCCGTTAACTCAGCATTCTGCTGTATTTCAGAAATTTGCCCTACTATCTCCGTGGTTGTGGAAGCAATTTCCTGCACAATGCCACTAATCTGGCTGAGGGAGGTCGCTCCACCTTCAATTTCTTCAGAGATATTATCCATCGTATTTTGCATTTCATCAATGCTTTGAGTCAGTTCAGCTGAAGCGGAGGCTACATTCTCAGCACTAGTCCCTACATCATCTGTAAAGTTTTTCAGTACTTCCGACAGCTTTTCACGGGTACGATTATAACCTCTCGCAATATCCCCTATTTCATCTTGGCGGGAGGCATCCCGCTCGGAAAGAGCGAAGGTGAAGTCATTATTGCCCAAGTGGGTAATCGCTTCAGAGCAGCGGCGTATGGGTCTCGCAAGCATCCAATGATAGACCCCCCCGGACATTGCCCCCATGGCAACCAAAAATAAGACCATTTGAATAATCGTCAAACGAATATCCCCTTCAATCTCAGCCCTTACCAGATTAACCTGATTTTTAATATCATCAATATAGATGCCAGAACCGACAGTGATGTCCAAAGGTTTAAACTCCGTGGAATAGGCCATTTTAGGATAACTTTCTTTGCTTCCCAGCTTTGGATAGGAGTAGTGAACAAAGCCCCCCCCCTTGGAGAAGGCTGTATCAACTAATTCCCGCACAAAATAGACGTTCTTCGAATCCTTCAGCTGCATACCATTTTTACCGACCAGTGATTGATTGGCGTGGGCAATAAAATAGCCTTGACGATCGAGAGAAAAGAAATAGATGCCTTGCTCTGCACCCAGGGAAAAACGAATGGGCGCCATAATCTGATTAAGCTTATCTTGAATCTCTGTCCCTTTCCATTTCCCATCGGCGGGAATCTGATCTTTAATTGAGTCATAAAAGCCTTGTAACGCAGTCTGTACTACTTGGTTCGTCATCACCAGGGCTGCTCTTTTTTCTTGCATGATGCGATTTTGACTTATATCAATTTCTTCCATGCCGGAACTCCAAACTTTAAAGATCAACACAGCTCCTACTGATCCAATGAGAATGAAATTGAATATTAGAACCTTTACTGTAATCCCGATTCGAAATCTCACTATCTTCATATTTCCCTTTTAATTATAACTAATTACCTGACACACCCCTTCCTTTGTCCCTAATTTTGCCTCGCAACGATATCTCTATTCCTATCTTGGAGTCAAAAAAACAATGTCACTTTTTCATGCTTTTCATTTAAAATCAGTAAACTTTTCAAATAAATAAAAAGGTTGCTACTAAAATCATAATTTTTTCTCACTCAAAGTCCTTCAGAGTCCGTCTTGAAAATAGTATGACACAACTCACTCAAGAATTATAAAACCTTCTGTATCACCCCGAAGTCTGACTCGCATGACTCATAGGGATCCTTTCCAAGAATAAGATAGAAAGGATTATTCGTCAGTATACCAACTCTATAATACGATTCAAGGCTGATTCAGTGAATTATTCAAAGTGCACGGATATTATCGGGAAGTAACCAGTTTGGTGGAAACCTTCAGTTTTCTTCGAATGACCTGGGATATGCTATCGATTCCCATATTAAGGAGAGAGGTAATTAAAATTAAAATCATAGCTTTATCCAGTTG
>NVSR01000141.1 GCA_002401295.1 SAR324 cluster bacterium
TAGCCGTGGATGATACCATTCATTTTATGCACCAATTCTACGCACATTATAATGAGGAACCCGATGTTAAAAGTGCTGTACGGCAAACCTTGTTAACGACCGGCAGGGCTATGCTTTTCACCTCAATCGCTCTGGTAGCTGGATTTTGGATATTTTTGACCGCCAGTTTAAGCAATGTCTATTATTTTGGACTTTTTACAGGTATCACCATCCTGATAGCATTTTTATCGGATATACTGCTTTCACCGGCATTAATGTCTGTGACCCACGCCAATCATCAACAAGAGCCCAGGAGCCTGAAGAATCCAGAAGAACTCAAGACAGGCACCTAAATTGAAAAGAACCTTGGTAGCGGGTAGTGCTCATGAAATCAATCAGCCCCTAAGAGGTGCTTTCCCCTATCCAGGTTCGACAGTTTTCCCACTTCTCCGCACTTAATCCCTGACCACCCAAGATCATGGTAGGAGTATAAGTCAGCAGCTTTTCACAGGCTGCACGCAACTGCTGCTGACTGGATGCTTCTTCTGGATTTTCTCCTAATTGAAAGCCTAAAGCTGTTTCACAGGCAGGCATTTGCTCTGGTAACTTCTCCAGCAAGCTAGGAGTGACCTCAAAACCAACCAGCTCAATTTGCAATTGATCCGCCAGGTTCAGTACTCGATTCACTGTATCCATGTCCGCTTCCTGCAGCCGAAAGAATGCGGCCAGGGGAATGGGAACTGAGTTTACTCGACGCATTGAGCGAACAGCGACTTGAAACATTGTCAGGTCAGTAAAACCTTGCAGTAAAAGGACATCAATGCCTTTATCAATCAAGTAGACAGCCGGTTCACCGAAAGCCTTTTCCATTTCATCAATACGAAGATCCGGGTCAGGGTTAAAGTAGGGGCCCACTGTTCCGGCCAGCAAGCTATCAAAACCTCCGTTGGTAATTGTATCCGTACCCGTGGAAACGGCAATATTATGGATGGCTTCGATCCGTTCTTCCAGTCCCAGTTCCCGTAAAAAGGTACGATTGCATTCAACAGTTGGAGTACGAATCAACCCCGCTTGTTTCCTTAATTCCCCATTATAACGATGCACTAAGATGTTTTCTTCTTCCACAATGGTTTGGGCCAATGGCTTCTCCGAGTCCTTTTTAAAACTCGAAGGCCAATGATGGTCCCCCAATAATATTTTTGACATAGGAATAATCGACTAAAAAATTCGTAATAGTTCAAGGAAAACCGATTTTAAAAATAGAGGCAGCCTAATAAGTCTGCTTTTGCATGGCGTAATTGTAAGAAAGGGAGGCAGGAATGTCGAAGGAAAGATCTACCTGTTTTTAAAAGTTTTTATAATCAAATGCTTAATTTTTGAGAAGCTACTAATTGTGGAGTGAAAAGGCCTTGGGAGGAACAACAGCATTCATAAAACTAAATAATTGATCACTTATTCTTCGTGCTCTTCGTGATTGATTGATTTTTTTTCAGGGCTGACCCTTTATTTGGAGACCTCCACCAATTCTTCACTGATCCCGAATTTGTAGATAATGCCGAAAAGAATCGAATTGGAGACTTTTGCTACCACTAAAGGGCTACTTTTGACCGTAGAACTGCGCATGTCATGCCTATAGCCGCCCGCTAATACACGCAATCTTCTCGATAAATCAAATACCAGGCTGATACCATAAGTAGTGACCACCAAACCCGCCTTTGATTTGTATTCCGGGCGATCTGCTAAAACATCTTTGGCCGGGACACCATAATAAAACTGATTATAAGTTGCGCTTCCGAAGAGTTGGGAGGCAGATAAAATCAATCCGTGACTTGATTGCTTGGGAAAAAAATCAAAATTAATCGTGGGTTCATAAAATTGACCTACGTCTCTATAAGCGCTGCCAATGGGAATCCCGGCAAAATAGGGCAGTTCCATATAAAGATGATCATTCAAGTATCTAAAGTACCTTACCCCTGCAAACAAAACCCAAGGCAGGTCATCCATGCCTCGGCGGGCATAATTGCGGGTAGAGACAATCACAGCTTTTGAATCCTTTACATTCTCCGGGGCAGCAGCGGTTGTACTTTCACTACGCACTGCCAAACGACCACTGAAGGAAAGGTCCAGCCAGGATGATTCTCCCTTCCAAATATAAAATTTATTACTGTCTCCTACTTGCAGAGTTTCCGTACGAAAATTGAAGTAGGGCAGTGGTAATTGGACATGATAATATTGATTGGCCCCAAAATAATGGGCTGTTAAACCGTCAAAATAACCGACCCCCCATTCCCAACGAGGCAGCTTTACAGCCCAAGCTGGCTGAGAGAACAGTAAACAGCATCCGCAAAGAATAACCCATTTTTTCATGATGAAGTTGTTGAAAAATGTTGTTCCACATTTCCCCAGATGCAGGAGAATATAGAAAGTAGGAAATCGATAATACTAATGCAGCAGAGAATGTCTACAATAATATTTAATGGGAACAGAAAAAAAAGTAATAACTCTTATCAAAAGCATCCCTTATAAACTTGGAGCATTCCATTGGACTAAGCTCTTGAAGCTGTTTATAGTTTGTCATCTTTTAGAGCTTGTAAAAGCAATAGTCTTCTATTCTACTTTTTCCACTAATAAGGGAAATCATGCGGTTTTTGTCTTTTATATTAGTAGTTTATTTTCTTTGGATAGGTAGCCTCGTTGCTCAGGATTCAAAAAATAAGGATGTAGTTTCCAGCCTCATTACTATTCAGGGAGAGTACTACTTAGAGCGTGTTCCAGATTTTAAAATTATCTTTGATAATTCCATTAGAAGTTTGGGAAAATATGAGATCAATAATGATTTAATGCCAGTAAAGAAGTTAACCCCAGAGAAAATACTACCAGAGTTAAAGGCCAATAAAATTAAGCATCTTTTTACATTTGATATTAACTTTGTGGATGATGATGAAGCTATCGTAACCATTGAAGTTTTTGATAGCCAAACCAGGCAAAAGACTTTGCATTGGAGTAAAGAATATGATTTTGATAATATTAATCCTTTCATTTCTTACCTCCAGTATGAAATACCCCTTAATTTAAAACTGCAACTGAAAAGCTTAGGAAGGGTTATCAGTAAAGAGACACGCCTGATATTTTTAGATCTTGGTTCTTTAGTAGGCGTTCAAAAAGGTGATATTTATCGGGTTTTTCGAGAGGGTAGAGCATTAGAAAATGATGATGGAGATCTCTTTGGACGTATCGATGACATCGTAGGGATCGTTGAGATTAAAGGGGTTACAAATTTTTACTCCAGTGCGGAAATTATCATTGGGAAGATATCCATTCAGGGGGGGGATTTTGTCGAAAAAATAGTCGGTGCCTCCAGGAAGAAATTTGTTGGTAAGGTAGATGCCATTTTTGAAGATAAGGTTTCCATTACTCTGGGTAAAAATGTGGGAGTGAGAGAAGGCTCTTACTATGCAGTTTTCAAGGATATTAAAGTAATTAGTGAAGATGATGCTTTCAGAGAAAATATTGGTTCCATCAAGATTGATGAGGTTTTTGAGGACCATTCCAGGGGATTGCTTTCTTTATCAGACTATCGAAATATCTCAAAGGTTTTACTGTCGAAAGGTATGGTTGTTGAGGAAATTGAATCTCCTCACAAAGATACATTCACCCTTGGATTAACTCCTCTTAATATTTCAGGTGGTGAAGGAAATTCCCTGACATCTCTGACTTACCAAGTCTATTCTGATTCCGAACTGGGAAAGGTTTTTCGATTCCGATTGGGAAAAACAGAAGATGATGGTATGGCTGGCATTGGTATTAAATCCAGCATTGCCAATAGTCCGAACTTCTTCATGGGGATCGATGCCTTATTCTTAGATGGGGTTGTTATAAATGCTTTTATTGGTTCAGCCATTCCAATTTCATTAATTGAGGGGATTCGTATAGACCTGGAAGTCGGATATTTAGGGGGATCAAATACTTCTGATTATAATGGGTTAGCCGTTAATTTGGGACTGAAAGTACCTTTTTCTCTATAAGCAATCGAAAAATAGGCAAGGCTACTTAATACTTTAGAACTGGGGAACTAAATATTTGTTCGTTCGATAAATACAGGTTCTCCAGTAGCTCTGATCAGGATTACTCCCCACCAGGAAAAAATACCATTTGTTCGTTTATAAAATTACTAATGAATAAAGTGGCCATTGATTCCCTCAAAAACTAAGTATTTTACCTGTCAGAGTAAACCCCCGTGGAGTCAGTGATTACCTCAGTATTAGCCATTAGTTCCGATTGCGGCCTAGATTTTTTAATGCTATGTTTTTGCGATAGAAAGCTAGTACTGAGTTGCACTTGAAATACCGGATACGCTCCGCTTAGGTAGGTGTATTTCTCCTCGATTCAGCTGTTAAATTTACTGTAATTGAGTACTCTATAGAAAGCTCATGGGGAAAAAACTTATATTTTTCTCATGAGTTTTGAAATTTTGGAGAGGAGAAAAGAGCATTTCGCCAGTATCAAAGATATTCGTTTCCCAATCTATAGTTAAAGCATTTATCTCTTAAAATTCATCAATCTAGAGTATTTTTGATTTCTCTTGAGTGGGTATAAGAAAATTATTTTCGGAGCTCGTTATGAAAAGGTTGAAAGCCGGTCTCATTCACGCTTTATTTATTATTTTATTTTTTAGCTCCTCATTAGCCCTTGCCCAGGAACAGCAAACAGTTCCCAGCCCCATGGAGGAATGGACTGTACTATATGAGCAGTCAAACAGTTTGCTGGAACAAGAGCGTTTTGATGAAGCACTGATGATCGCCTATCAAACAGTGGGTTATGCGGAGCAATATTTCGGTGAAGAACATCCCCAGATGGTGGCCAGCATGTATAACCTGGCTATCATGCTCATTGATTTTGGTGATGTGGAGCAGGCAGAACCTTTATTAAATATGACCTTGGAGCTAGCGACTCGTGTTTTGGGAGCAGAGCATGAGGATACGGTATCCGTACAGTCGGCCTTGGGAGAACTCTATGGTGAGCAAGGGCTTTATGAGAAAGCGCAAGGCACCTTAGAGATCGTCTTGAGACTAAGGGGAAAAAACTTGGGTGAAGAGCATAGGGATACGTTGATCACCATGACAACCTTAGCTCAAATCTATGAAATCCAGGGGAGTTATGATCTAGCGGAAGTCTTGCTTAAGGATGCATTAAAAGCCTATCAGCAATTGGAGAGCCCCGATCGAATGGATATCTCTATCACCCAGGAGAGTCTGGCTTCTCTTTATGCTACCCAGGGAAAGTTCCCACTAGCGGAACCCCTTTACTTGCAGGTTTTGACAGAAAAGCAAAATAGCTTGGGTGAGATGGATGCAGGTACCCTCATTACCAGTGCCGGTGTCGCTGAACTCTATCGCAAGATGGGGAAATATGATGCTTCTGAGACTCTCTTCCTGCAGACGATTGACCGTATGAAAGAGGTTCTGGGAAATCAAAGTCCGGATCTTTATTTGGCTACAGGTAATTTTGCTGCCCTCCTGGAAGAACGTGGGAATTATATTGAGGCTGAAACTCTCTACCTGCAGGTTTGGAACTATGATCGCCAGAGCTTGGGAGAAAAACACCCCAATACCATCATTGACATGAATAATCTGGCGGGAATCTATCGTAAACAGGGAGATTACAGTCAAGCTGAGGATTATTATGTGACGTCTCTGGAGTATATTAGAGAAGCCTTAGGGGATCAGCACCCTGAGACCCTGTCGATTATGAATAACTTGGCTCTGTTGTACGAAAATCAGGGCTTGTTTGAAAAGGCGGAACCTCTATTCAAAGAAGTGACTCGGACTGCTCGTAATTCTCTGGGTACAAGTCACCCCAAAACATTGGCTTTTATGAATAACCTGGCTCTGCTCTATGAAAGTCAGGGTGTTTTTGATAAATCCGAACCACTCTATCGTGAAACGATTGATCTCAACGCAGAAGTTTTTGGAGCAAATCACTCCAACACAATCGCTAGCGTGAATAACTTGGGATATCTATACCTGATGCAGGATAAACAGGATCAGGCTGAACCCCTATTTCGGCGGGTTTTGACTCAGTGGGAGGTACAGTTTGGCATGAAGCATCAAAAAACCCTGAAGTCTCTCAATAACCTGGCTCGTGTGCTGCACAAACAAGGAAAATTACAAGAGGCGGAGAGGCGTTTTCTTCAGGCTTTATCCTTGCGGAAAGAAGTGTTGGGAGAAAAACACCCCGATGTGATTCGTAGCCAGATTGATTTATCCGCACTTTATCTTAGCCAGAAAGAATATGATGAAGCGGAATCTCTATTGGAGGACACCGTCTCCCTAGCTGAAGAGGTCCTGGGTAAAAACCATCAATACACCTTTGAGGCATTAAATGTATTAGCTGAACTTTATGAACAAAGTGGTGAAATTGAAGATGCCCTGAAAACCAGATCATTGGCCTTCAATCGAAGATCAGAATTTTTTGACCGAGTTCTTTGGGGAACCGGGGAAAATACTCGTCAAGCCTATATCCAACTGCATCAATCGGAGCAGGATGATTATCTCACATTAATTGCCGCACACAATAATTCGGAAAATGCCAGACTGGCTCTGCACGTTGGATTGCAGCGTAAAGGATTGCTATTAAAAATATCATCAGAGATCCAGAAAGTTCTGGAGATGAATAATAATGCTGACCTGGCGGATTTGGCGGAAAAACTGACTGAGAGCAGGAAAGCATTAGCCTCAATGACACTCAGTGGCCCCAAAACGGAAAGCCCGGAAGAATTTCACCGTATCCTGCTGAACCTGGAGGATGAGGTGAATGATCTGCAAGCTGAGTTGGGCCGAATGAGTGTGCCCTATCGTAATACCGCGCAAGAAATCACAACAGATCAAATTTTTGACAATATCGAGGATAATGCTATCTTAGTAGATTACGTTGCTTATAAGCAAAAAGGGCAAAGTAAAATGATGGCTTTGGTAGCCCAAAATAAAGCAGAAGGTTGCTTCATTTTGTGGAATTGCAAAAATGCAAGAGTGGACATGATCCCTTTAGGGGATTTGGAAGAAATTCGTAAAAGTATCTCCTATTTTCGAGAAGCCATTCAAGATGAGGATGCTGAGGAAGAAGATCTGCTCTCAACGGGACAGGAAATTTATCAAAAGATCTGGGCACCACTGGAGAAGTTTTTTGGGAATAAAAATTTGATCTATATTGTCCCTGATTCCGCCCTTCATCTGTTACCCTTTGACGCGATGATTGATGAAGACGATCGTTATCTGATTCAAACCAGAGATCTTCGCTTTCTTTCTTCATCTCGAGACCTAGTCATCACTCCTTTGAAAAGATCACAGGGAGAATTTGTGATTTTTGCCGGGCCCGATTACGACTCGGACTATCTCAAGGAACGACGCAAAAAAATAGTGACTCAAAGTACACGAGGTGGTGTGGCAAAAGGTATGAGAATCTCTTCCACTGGATTACGTTCCCTCTCTTTCGAACCTTTGGATGGGGCCGAAATTGAAGGACAAACAATCAAACTTGTTTCTGATAAAGGAGAAAATCCTTCTGTAATTTTCTCAAAGAAAATTGCAGAAGAGCAGCAGCTCCGCAATCTGAAAGATCCTCCTCAGATGTTGCACATCGCCACCCATGGTTTTTTCCTGGGTGCTGAGGAGAGTTTGGTGAAGCGACTGCTTTCCGTACAGCGTGGAGGCCTACAAAAGATCCCCCCCCCCGGTGATAACCCACTCTTGCGCGCAGGCCTCGCTTTTGCAGGTATTAACGCGAATGCTCCTTTCCTGGGTGAGATCGATACGGACAATGATGGTGTTCTGACTGCAATGGAAGTATTGGGACTGGATTTAACGGGAACAAAACTAGTCGTTCTTTCAGCTTGTGAAACTGGAGTGGGGGAAATTCATGATGGTGAGGGGGTTTATGGTTTGAGACGCGCCTTCCAGGAAGCCGGGGTAGAAAATGTCGTGAATTCCCTCTGGCCAGTGAGTGATGAAGGTACCCGCAGATTAATGGAAGAATTTTATGGGCGCCTCTTTGAAAAGGTGCCAATCCAGCAGGCACTCAAAGGAGCTCAATTGAATCTTATTAATTCAGAAGAATGGAGCCATCCCTATTATTGGTCTGCTTTCGTGATGGTGACTAGGAAAGACGGCTTTGTACAGAATTAGTCCACTGTTACAAAAGGTATCAGTGTTTTATCTCTTTCTAAATGTAGATATAATATTTTCAATAACTTGGAGAAAATCATGAGAAAGTATCTGGGCATTTTGCTGTTATTTATCACTCTCAGCATGCCTGCTTTAGCTCAAACCTTTTATGATTCAGTATCAAAGGCCAAAGCATCGCAGCTTCCAGAGCAAGTCCAAAAACAATTGCTAACCTTATATGATCGAGATGAGGATAGGAGAGAAGCGGCGCTGAACAAAGTACTGGCGGCAAGTCGCCAATCTTTGTACGAAGGGGATAGCTTTTTTCCTTTTAAAATTCTCGGGGATTATGTTCTAGCGATCAGGGCGCCACAAGCTCTGGAATCTGATGAGGATTATCGTGATGAAATCAAAGACTTGAGAGAAAAAGCTTTAATTTTCCTCATTGACGAGGCTAAAAATGAGGAGCTGACCCTGACAAGTAGAGAATTTGCTATCTATCAGATTGCCAGGATTGCCCCTGTGGAGAATCTACCTGACTTCGACTGGAATGAAGACGCGACGGGAGCTCTGGCAACTTTGGCTGAGGGAGATAATCTAATTCTTCAACATGCCGCGATTGTAGGTGCCAAGCCTATAACCTTGAAAAATGGTGAAAAGTGGGAGTCCCTGGCTGAAATAGCTGCGGGAATTCTTACGGTAAACTTAACGAATGCTAAAACCGAAATTCAGCGTATCAGTTTTTTGGAAAGTATAGACATCCTGCGTCAAGCGAAGATGAAGAATGACGCTACGGAAAAGATCTGGAATGATGTCAGTGGAGCTTTAGGTGATATTCAAAGTCCTAGATTACAGGATCAAATCAGTGAGTTGATGGCTCCATTACTCAAGCTGAAATCAGGGGCTATGTTCAAGGATGAAGTGCAGGAAGCCCGTGAAGAATTGGCGAACATGGAGCTCCACAAAAAATTAACCAAAGAACCAACTCATGAGCTCTTAACCCTGTTAAAGGAAGAAGCAGATCCCATTGAATTGGAAGCGGCATTAAATCGATTGATTGAGGAATCTAAAAAAAATAGAGCTTTATTATACGTAGTTTATGCTGAGATTACGGGTGTTACTCTTAATTCTGAGATTTCCTCTTACAAGTTACGACTATTGAATGACGCATTGATTCGAATTACTCATGGTGTTGATTCTACTCTTTTTTACTATCGAACCTCCCTTTTATTCCTGGGTGAAATTTCCATCCACCGTAAAACTCCTCAAGCAAATATTCCGCTTGTCATGCTGAGTAATTTGCTGACTTCCACTGATCATCCCAGTTTGATCTTGCCTGTGCTCAAGGAAATCAATTTGGCTATTGCTTCAGACCTACCTGTTTGGATCAGAAAACGCTTAGTGACTCTACTCTTTCTACAAGCCGGGGATTCTCCCAATGAAAAAGTGAGTTTGGAAGCGGCGAAATACCTGAGTAAAATCGTTAATAAATCGAATAATATTGCTATTAAATGGGAAGTTTTACAGCGCTTCGACCTTTTAGCTAAGTTTGCTAAGGAAGAGGAAACCAAAAAATTTGCCGCTAACTGGAAATAGGGAGAAAATATGCTGAATCAACGCACCAGGGTTAACCATACCCCTTTGCTGCTTTTTCTTTTCGTATTGCTGTTTAGTGCTTTCAATGTTGCGATGGCTGAGCAGCAGCAAAGGGTACAGGTAGTTTATCAATATGGAGATTTATTTCTCCAGGATGGGGACGAATTCATTGCGGCCCCCCAAGGTCCTTACTCTGTAGATCAAACTTTTCGGATTGGTGAGAAGGAAGATGCCGCCGTACTCCAAAATATTCCGGAAAAACTGGAGGAAGCCGGTTTGGTCCTCTCCTATGGTGATAGAGAAATGATTACTCTCTCCACCAGCTCTACCGTCAAACGTTTGGTTAACGAAGAGCAAGTTGCCGCTTATCAGATGACAGGTGCTGTTCACCTTTTCATTAAAAAAAATCAAAAAGAAACTCCCGTTAATTTGTTGATCAACGGGATCCCCCTGACCACGGCAGAGGGACATTTCTTTTTTAATGATTTGGGGGAAACAACACAGTTAACATTAATAGAGGGGACTGCGACTGCAACTATAACCGGGAAAGTCTTGGAAGGAGGTTCCACAGAGCAGCAGGAAAATGCAGCTGAAGTCCTTCAAACTGAGGACGCAACAACTGATGTAGTTGCTCAAACTGAGGACGCAACAACTGATGTAGTTGCTCAAACTGAGGACGCAACTACTGATGTAGTTACTCAAGTAAAATTAATTGCAGT
>NVSR01000142.1 GCA_002401295.1 SAR324 cluster bacterium
TGAAACTCTTTACCTTTTTGTAGGAGTTGGAGGTAGTCATCAAAAATCAGTGGTCCAAAACGGGATTTCATTTTGATTTTTGAGAAGGCCATTTTTGCTGATTTTTCTTGCTCCCCCACCAAATAGCACTTACCTAAATAATAAAGGATTTCATTTTCTTGTTTTACTGGAAAGTCGGGGCGATATTTCTCATCAGTCGCTAGCAATTGCTCACAAGACTCACCTCGAAAGTAATTTCGATATACAGAATACCAAAGCTCCGATGACTGCTTATCCTCATTTTTTTGCAAGTAAGCCAGATAGACATCATTGGCAGGTAACCAGTCTCGTCGCTGTTCAAAATTCTGGGCACGAAGTTTAGTTAAATTCAGGTCTTCAGCATACTCTTTCACGTTCCCCTGAAGCCAACGGAAATCTTCTTCCGCCTTGGAAAAGGATTTTAGTTCCTGATAAAACCAACCGCGATGATAGCGGCTAATCACAGGGTTTACGGGGTTGGCATCCACCAGATTTTGACTGAACAGGTTAATAGCCAATTTCATTTCCTGAGGACTGCCATCCTTTCCCTTCTCCTGATGTAGTTGAAACAGATTTTCCGCAATCCAGAACCGTGATCGCAGGGTAAACTCAATTGAGGGCCATAGCTGCATTTGTCTTTTGTACCAATAGATGGCTTGACCATATTTCTTCGTTTGCTGTGCGTACACGGCTATTTGGAAAGCCATTTTCGCCTTGGAAGCCTGATCAAACTCAGATTTTAATAGTATTTTGAAGAGTTTTCCGGCATTTTTTTTCTTCTCCTGAAAGTGATAACTCCAGGCCAGAAGATACTTTGCCTCCAGATCATGTGCTGATGATAAGCGGCCTAACTGCAGGGCCTTTTGAAAATAAATTTGAGCTTTTTTCCAAGACTTTTTTTGATAAGAGACAAGACCTAATGGATAATAGACTTGCGCCCGAAATTTGGTATGAGGGTATTTTTTGAGTAGTTGCTGCAGTTGACCTGCTCCTTTTTTTTGCTGCCCCAACTGGACTCTCAAAGAGCCAGATAAGAACAAGGCTTCCTCGACATAAGAGGAAGAAGGATATTTTTTTATGATCAAGTCGTATTGCTGCAGAGCACCGGAAAAATCACGTCGATCCACATCCACCTGAGCCAGGACAAAGATTACCTCAGCTCGAAAGAATCCCCTGGGGTAGCGCTCCAAATAAACTAATGCCTCTTCTTCAGCCAGGTCATAGATCTTATCCTGAAAAAGGTTGCGAATGAAGCCACGATCTTCTGCTTCTTGAGGTGATACCTCACCGATGCCTGCGGCACTATTGATCAGGAGAACCGTTGCCAGGATAGGCATAACTAAAAAAGTAATGACAAGTTTATTCAATGATTTCATTGTGGAATCTGAACCTGATATAGTTGTTAATTTTGATGGGTGCTGCTTCGCTAACTTTCAGCTCAATAAACTCATTAATTCCTGAACATCTTTCACAGAAACGACCTGCACCCCTTTTTGGGAAAATTTTCCGGTTTTGACAGCCAACTCTGGAAGAAAAACCAACTCAAAACCACAACGTGCAGCTTCGTATAATCTTTCCTGTAGAGCAGGTACGCTACGGAATTCTCCGGTCAAGGCTACTTCCCCAATGAAAATTGATTTTGGAGGTAAGGGTTTCAGAAGGTAACTGGAAAGTAGAGCCGCGGTTACAGGCAAGTCCATCGCCGGTTCAATCACCCGAAATCCTTCAGCTAGGTTGACATAAATGTCATTAGAACTGAAATCCATCTGCAGATGTTTTTCCAAAACAGCAACAATGACTTGCAAGCGGTTCCGGTCCATACCGATACAGGTACGCGCTGGATTTTTTTGCTCCGTATCCCCCACTAAAACCTGGATTTCCAGAAATAAGGTTCTCGTGCCTTCATTGGCGGCAAAAATCGCCATGCCGGGATGGGGATTGTTAAACTTATCTACAAAGAGATTATTAGGTTTGCTGACCTCAACCAACCCCTTGGCAGTCATCTTAAATAAGCCCACCTCACTGATTGTTCCAAAGCGATTTTTTACGGCTCGTAAAAGTCGATGTTGCTCTCGCTTCTCTCCCTCTAAATAGAGTACATAATCCACCATATGCTCTAAAGTACGAGGACCGGCAATGTCTCCCTCTTTAGTCACATGGCCAATTAAGAGGACGGAGACGTCATTGCGTTTGGCATATTTCATCAGGAGATTCGCGGACTCCCGCACCTGTGTCACACTACCCGCACTAGCTGTAAATTGGTTGGTGAAAAGAGTCTGTATCGAGTCAATAACAATGAAATCAGGTTTATGTTCTTTCATGGCATTCAAGATCTGCTCCACTTCCGACTCTACCATGATCAGAATATCCTCCTGCCGGATCAAAAGGCGGTTTGAACGCTGCTTTATTTGGTGTCCAGATTCCTCGCCGGTAACGTAGAGGGCCTTTTTGTTAAGACGTGCAATGCGTGCTAATAATTGCAGGATCAAGGTTGATTTGCCCACACCGGGAGTTCCTCCCAACAAACCAAAGGAGCCTTGGACAATTCCTCCTCCAATGACACGATCAAATTCAAAAACACCTGTTTTCCAACGTTCCGCCTCGGAGTCCACGTGGATATCATTCAACGGTATGGGCTTGTTCCCCGAATCAACCCAGGTACTGCGACTGCTAGCCACTGAAGTCAATTCTTTCAAGGACTCCCAGGCACTGCAATGGCCACAACGTCCTGTCCATTTAGGGAATTTGGCACCACATTTTTCACAGAGGTATTCCACTTTTTTCTTCGCCAATTTTTTGCCTGATTTCGGTTGATTCAATATGAGGGATTCAAGTAAGGTTTGCCCTTAACTCGAAGATGCAAAATGAAGATGCAAAAGGATATAGCATAAAGATATTTTATTTTTTCCACTAGGGTCATCTTCATCCCTAAAAAATTGATAGTAAATTTTACTTTTTTCGGATTTATACTCCATGGCAAAGAAGAAGAAGCAAAAGAAAGCAGGATTGGCCAAAAGGCAGGCAGGCAAGCAAGTTAAAAAACGAGCAGTCAAGCGTAAGGTAGTGTCTCAGCGCCCAGCCGAAAAAAAACAGATGAAAATGTCACGGGTGAAAAAAAACTTGAAGAAATTGCCCAACCTGATTTTTGAATCTGAATTACAGGAAATCGCTTTCACTCAAGAGCAGGTCCAAGGTGTCATGGAGGCACATGAAAAGACTCCTGATCAGATTGAAGCCATTGCGACTCCTGAGTTCATGGAAAAATTGGGTGTACAATTGCAGACTATGGATCAGCGCTTTGCGCTGGAACAAGATGCCGATCGTGGCATGATGGTCAAAGCCATGTTGTACTTCATGGACCAAGAGCAGGCACCGACTTACCTCAACCAATTAATTGTCAGTCTCTTCTACCAAGCACTTCACAAGATCGAAACACCGGAAGCGGATTTTGGCCCTATCGAGCTGGAACTGCAAATCAAGGATTACGACGAGAAGTGGGAATCCTACCTGGAAGAAAAAACGGCAGCACTGCAAGAACAAGGCGAAGGTGCGGAAACCCCTGCTTTCCCTCAAGAAGAAGTGGAAGAAGAAGCTTGGACAGCTTCTCCTTTCGAGCAGCTGCTTGAAGAATTTGGCAGCTACCTATCTTCCGAACTGAAGATGGAAGAGGAAGTCCTGGAAAAGACTCAGGAAGATGCGGAAGCTCTCTTCAATGATTACTTTGAAGAGAAGGAAATCACTTCTCTGGAAGGAATTCGTGTTCGTAAAATTCAGAACTTCCTGGAAGGCTGGTTTATTCGTAACATGAACCCCACTCCGGAAGATGTGGAAAGTATGATCGGATCTCTAAGCACCTTGGTTGGCTTCCTGGAAAGTAAAGAGAAAATCGCAGCAGACAAATGCCAGGCGATTGTTGAATACTTGGGAAACAAAGAAGCTATTCTGGCTAATTTGTAGAGCCTACCAGTTGAAAAGTTGGTCTTGTCTCAGTTGGGGATTTAAAAAGAAACCTCCTACCCAATATATATTCCCACGCAGGAGCGTGGGAAATTTATCCCACGCTCCTGCGTGGGAAATAGGTCACCCAGAGCATCAACAACGATTAACCCCTCAACCAACCATGCATAATCAAACTATCAAAAGACTGGCACTCTTGTGTCTTATCCTAGCCTGGATTCCTAGTTCCTTTGCCCAGATTTTTAATCAAGAAAATCCAGTTGTGGCAAAGATCGGATCTAAAGAGCTAAGATTAAACGATATTGAAGACAAGCAAATCAATGATCTCAGGAAACAACTTTTTGATAAAATCAGTGCTAAAATCAAAGAACGTGCCATCAAACAATTAGCATTCAGCGATTCCCAGTACTCAAAAAGCCCGAACTTTCAAGTCACAGATTCTCAGATTAAAGAGTTTTATACCAAGAACAACCTGTCTACCCGTGGCAGTTACGAAAAGTTGGCACCTCAAATCAAACAATATATGGTCGCTCAACAACAAGCCATGTTTGGGGACTACCTTTATAACAAAGCACAAAAAGAAGGTCTGGTAACTTCCATGCTGCAACAGCCGGGAGATTTTTTGGTCCAAGTAGCACTGGAAACAGGCTACACTTGGAGCAATAAAAAAGGGAAAGTAATGTTGCTTGAGTTCTCTGATTATCAATGTCCTTTCTGTGCCCGAGTACAACCAACATTGAAGAGTTTGCGTAAGAAATACGGCAAACAGGTGACTTTTGCTTACCGCCATTTACCACTTCCCTTCCATAAGGAGGCGGATGAGGCATCCATCGCCGCCGAGTGTGCTCGTGACCAGGGGAAATTCGAAGCGATACACGACCTGTTATATAAAAACCCCAAGCAACAATTCATTCCCGACCTGAAACGTTATGCCCGACAAGTCGGTGTTGATGACCTGAAAAAATTTGATACTTGCCTGGATCAGGATACCTATCGCAGCCGAGTGAATCATGATAAAGCCGTTGGGGCCAGTTTGGGAATGAATGGTACACCCAGCTTTGCCATTGGACTTTACGATCCGGACAAAAAGTTAATGCAAGGAGAAATACTCTCCGGTGCTTTACCGGAAGCACAATTTATTCAAATGATTGAAAAGTATTTAAACAAATGAAACTGAAGAATCCCGTCTCTTTCCAAACACCGGCCAAAGTCAATTTTTTCCTCTTCATTCAGAGAAAACGGGATGATGGGTACCATGAACTCCTAATGGATTTGGTACCTATTTCTTTATTTGACGCCTTCCAGTTATCGCCTTACCAGGGCTCTGGCATTATATTGGAGAGTAACCTTACCAATGTTCCACTAGAGCAAAATCTGCTGGTCAAGGCCATCCGTATCTTAGAGCGAGAGACCGGAAAAACCTGCTCCATGAAAATCCAACAAGTCAAAAATATTCCTTCAGGTGCTGGTTTGGGCGGTGGTAGTGGAAATGCGGCCGGTTTTCTGGTGGTCTTGAATCAACTGTTTCAATTAGGATTTTCACCTGATCAATTACGAAAACTGGCCTTGGAGTTGGGTGCGGATGTTCCTTTTTTCATTGAACCTCAGCCTATGTTGGCCGAGGGAATAGGGGAGAAACTCAGCCCATTACCTGCTTTTGAACCTTTATCTTTGCTCTTGTTGTCTCCAAACTTCCCTATTTCTACGGGTGAAGCTTATCAAAACTGCAAGCTGTCAGGACGTACGGAAGCATTCCAGCAACATCACTTGGGCGCTTTTGAACAACATCAACCAGAACTCAATGATTTCTGGGAACCTTTGAGTAGAAAATACCCAAAACTGGAAATTTGCTGTGAAGAACTGCGACAAGCAGGAGCAATATCCTGGGGCATGTCCGGTTCCGGAAGTACTTTATATGGTGTTTTCAGGGGGAATCAGGCAAGAGATCGCGCTTATCACGGACTCAAAGGGAAAGGGGATTGGGAACTGTTTCCAGTAGAAACACTGACGGGATTTCGTTATCTGGATTAGACGGTTGAATAACGAATAACGAATAACGAATAACGAATAACGAATAACGAATAACGAATAACGAATAACGAATAACGAATAACGAATAACGGGAATCGGATTTTTAGCTGGGGTTCGGGTGGGGGAACACCCGAATATAGCATCAATAAAACTAAACCTATGAGTCAAAAGCTCTACCTGGGGAAACCAGATCGAGTACTTTTTCCTGATAGAGGAGCGTTCCAGCCTGAGGGAGCAAGCTGAAATTTCCTACTGCTTAACCCAGCAATCGTAACACACTCTGTGGACTTTGATTGGACTGAGCCAACATCGCCGTTGCAGATTGTGTCATGATCTGTTTTTTCGTGAACTCAGCCATTTCCTGAGCCATGTCCACGTCTCGAATCACTGACTCCGAAGAAGTCAAGTTCTCTGAAGCAACTCGCAAGTTAGAAAGATTACTTTCCAGGGTATTCTTCTGGAAGGCACCCAACTCACCTCGCTTTGAGCTGATTTCATTGATAGCTGCATCAACCATTTGGATCGCGTCTTGAGCGCCTTGGAAGTTGGTGACATTAATATCACTCAAACTTTCAAAACCACTCTTATTCTCGATACCACGAGCTAATACTTCAGCCTTTGAACTGCCGACGGAAATCCCGACAGTTTGGTCTTTATTGGCTCCCACTTGAAAATTGAGGGAGTTTTGAGACACATAGACTTGTCCTACCACTTCACCGGGAAGAGCGACTCCCTGATCATCCAGCTCGGGTTCGACACCGGCTGCCGTATTGGCAGCTTTGGTCGCAGCTAGATCTCCAGTGAAGCGAATACTCAAGCCCTCAACAGTGCCAGCTCCAGTGATTCCTGTTAATACCTGCCCTTTTCCTAAGGCAGATTCGCCGTTTAAGGTTCCCTTGATGTCTTGTCCTTCCGTGGAAACATCAATCTGTCCGGCATCTTTAGACAGAACTCCCGCCGTGGTGCTGGAAACCTGGAATCCTTTACCTGAGCCGAATTCCTTATGCTCAACTCGGATTTTACCGTCTTCGGTCTTGGAAACGTCAACCTGCAAGCCATTTTTCTTGATCTCGGACTGCAAATTTTGCAGTGCCGTATCAATATTATCATCGCTTGTAGTCGTGTAGGTTGCCTTCTTTCCATTTTCAATGATCGTCAAAGTTTCCTTTTGTTTTACCGCATCATCCGTCAAAGCGACGGTTCCTGCGGCAAAACCTTTGGATGCTTCTTGAGTAATCCGAACTTTGAAGCCATTGGTACTGGAATCCCCTGTTGCCAATGAAGCTTCTACAAATTCTAAACTCTGACCTGTCGTACTTCCGGAAGCACCATTGGAACCATCCAGTAACTTCTTGGTACCGAACTGCGCCTGGTTGGAGATCCGATCGATTGTCGCCAATGCGTTCGAGATTTCCTGCTGATCCGCTTCCAGCATCAACTCGTCATTCACACCCTCATTCGCAGCGTGGATAGCCAGTTGTCGTACATTCGTCAAGAGAGAGCTGACCTCACTCAAGTTTGCTTCCGTGGTTTGCACCATGGAAACTGCTAATTCCGAGTTATCAATCGCCTGATTCAACCCTGAAATTTGTGCTCTCATCTGTTCGGAAATCACTAGAGAGGCTGGTCCGTCAGCCGCTCCATTGATTTTTAGTCCGGAAGAAAGCTTTTCCAGGGTTTTCGATAGAGCCGCATCATTGTTTTGCAAATTACGATGCGTATTTATCGAGCTGACATTCGTATTGATTCGTAAACCCATGAGATACCTCCTTGTATTGGTTTACTCCAAAATAATTTGGATCTTTTTAGTGATTCCCTCTAGTTCCTCCTCTATACAGGTTAAAAGTTTAAGCTTGATGCTATGATTTTAAAAAACTACTCAGCCGTGCCTCCGACTGAGCGGTTCATCCCCTTTACCCCAAGAGTTTTAAAACATTTCTTGGGGCCTGATTGGCCTGAGCCAACATAGCCGTAGCAGCCTGAGTTTTAATTTGATTCTTCGTGAAACTAGCCATTTCAGAAGCCATGTCCGTATCACGAATGACGGATTCGGAAGAAGTCAAATTCTCACTAGCTACTCTCAAGTTGTTCAAGTTGCTTTCCAAGGTATTCTTTTGGAAAGCTCCCAAGTCACCTCGGGAGGAAGCGATTTGGTCGATAGCGCTATCAATCATCGTGATGGCATCTTGGGCTCCCCCAAAACTGGTCACATCAATGTCCTTCAAGCTCCCGAAGCCACTATCATTATTGACTCCCTTAGCGAGGTTGGTGGAGTCCGTAGATTCAATGGAAATTCCCACTGTCTGTCCCTTATTAGCACCCACCTGGAAATTCAGGGAGTTCTGAGAGACGTAAACTCGTCCCACGGCTTGTCCTGAATCCTCTTCACCAGGAGTTCCGGCAGTTCCGGCAGCTCCTTCAGCTCCTTCAGCTCCTTCAGCTCCTTCACCTGCTGCCCCCAACTCATCACTAGATATGATCTCTCCAGTATAGCGGACAGAGAGGCCAGCCACTTGATCAGCTCCTGCCACAGCGCTTAACACCTGGCCTTCACCTGTGGCGGATTCTCCATTGAGCGTACCCTTAATATTCTGTCCTGCATCGGAGACTTCAATCTCACCAGCCTCTGTGGAGAGAACTCCGGCTGTGCTACTAGATACCTGGAATCCATTGCCGCTACCAAATTCCTTATGTTCAACACGAATTTTGCCATCATCCGTCTTCATCACATCCACATTCAACCCGTTCCGGTTGATCTCCGACCGCAGATTTTGCAAGGCTGTATCTACGTTGTCATCAGAGTTGGTGGTATAAGTCGCTTTCTTCCCATTTTCGATAACGGTCAGTGTTTCACCTGTGGCCACAATATCTTGTGACAAAGCTTGGGCACCTTCCACATTCGACTTGGTTGCAGTCTGGGTGATCTTTACTTCAAAGCCGTTTGTGGCGGAGTCTCCCGTTTTCAGACTTGCACCCACAAACTCTAGATTATCGCCTGTCGTGCTGCCTGTGGCTCCATTCGAGCCATCGAGCAAACTCTTGCTGCCGAACTGTGCCTGTGAGGAAATCCGATCGATCGTACTCAAAACATTTGCGATCTCTTTCTGATCAGCTTCCAGCATCTTTTCATCGTTCACGCCCTCATTCGAGGCATGGATGGCTAACTGCCGAGCGTTGACCAAGAGGCCACTCACTTCGTTCAAGTTTGCTTCTGCGGTCTGAATCATGGAAACAGCGGTTTCCGAGTTATCAATCGCCTGATTCAAGCCGGCAACCTGGGATCGCATCTGTTCGGAAATCACCAGAGCAGCTGGTCCGTCCGAAGCACGGTTGATCTTTAACCCTGAAGACAGTCTTTCCAGACTTTTTGCCATATTGGCATCGTTGGCCTGCAAGTTCCGATGGGAATTAATGGCGACTGTGTTGTTATTAATTCGTAAGCCCATAATAATACCTCCGTGTATTTTATGATGTTGATATCCTTTTCAACTAAAGCATGAAATGATTTTTCTTTGCTCTCAACCTTTTTGTCTTACAACCTGGCGTCGAGAACCTCCAGTTCATCGAGTTAAAGGGATTCTTCCCAATGGATTGGGAATTCCACCCTTTTCAATGACTTAGGGACGTGGGTTATGATCGTCCCAACCCCTTAACCTGACACAAGATGCCAGGAATTTTTACTGCACCCACTTATCCTTCCCACCCTCCTGCATGGGAATCTATCTTGACGAAGAGGACTTTATTTTTTATTTTCCCGGTTTATCCCAAAAGCTTCAATACGTTCTTAGGAGCTTGATTTGCTTGAGCTAACATAGCAGTAGCAGATTGAGTCAAGATTTGATCTTTCGTGAACTCTGCCATGGCAGCAGCCATGTCAGTATCTCTCAATACAGACTCAGCGTTCACTAAGTTCTCATTGGCTACTCTCAAGTTGTTCAAGTTACTTTCCAGAGTATTCTTTTGGAAAGCTCCTAAGTCACCTCGGGCAGAAGCAACCTGATTGATGGCGTTGTCTACCATCATGATAGCATCCTGAGATCCCTGGAAATTAGTGACATCGATATCAGCCAAACTCTTGAAACCAGACTCATTTTCAATACCGCGAGCCAGGGTCTCCGGGCGAGTACTGTTCACTGAGATGCCCACTGTTTGCCCAACATTGGCCCCTACTTGAAACTTCATGGAGTTCTGGCTGACAAAAACTCGTCCAACTACCTCACCTGTTTTTGATTCCTCTGGAGAGATACCGCCACCAAGGCCTGCACCTTCAGCACCTTCAGCACCTTCAGCACCTTCACCTTCTTCAATTGGAGCCCCATCTGCTGGAATACCTCCATCTTCGACTCCAGGGAAGTCTCGAACTAATTCTCCCGTGTAGCGGATAGAAAGTCCTTCCGTATTCTCAGCTCCACCAATACCAGTTAGAACCTGGCCTTTTCCCGTTGC
>NVSR01000143.1 GCA_002401295.1 SAR324 cluster bacterium
TAGGTTAATTTGAGGGTTTTTTCTTTATAGATCAATCGATGCGGCCAGTTGGTCTTCCAACTCAAAAGCCAGATGGATTGGTTTTTGGCAACTTTGATTGATACAGAGGTAAGCCGTACCTCGATCATTAACCAGGGATTTGCCCCTGACAATGGGGATTAATGCAGCCACTTCTTCCAAATGTTCCTTATCCACAAAGACTGTCACCATATTCGGATAAAACCGGGTCCTGGATATTGCCAGCAATTCTTCCGTATCTTCTTCACCACGAAGCCCCATGATGATGACCTGTTGAGAGGGGGACTGCTGCATGTGGTACGCACAAAGCATGGCAGAGAAGTTCAATCCAATTTGCTTCAAGTGTTTTTCAAAACTCACCAAAATACGCTGGGCATTTTCCAAATGCCCGCCATCGCAGCCATAGGCGTCCAGTTTTAAAAAAGCGATGGCTGCCATGCTATTGCCTGAAGGGACAACGCCATCATAACCGTCAGAACTGTGAATGAGTAACTCTTCCGTATCGGAACC
This sequence comes from SAR324 cluster bacterium, assembly GCA_002401295.1. GTDB lineage: Bacteria > SAR324 > SAR324 > XYD2-FULL-50-16 > XYD2-FULL-50-16. The sequence goes on from NVSR01000143.1 coordinate 529, forward strand.
TGTGTCAAAGTACGGGCCTTTTTCCTGTTGGAACAAATGATTCACTTGGTCCATGAGTTCAGTGGCACGTCGAAACCATTTCAACTCATAAGTCGCTTCGTAGAGATCCAGACAAGCTACAGCCAATTGACTATAATCATTGAGAAATGCAGGTATTTTAGCCTGTCCCTTGCGATAGCGCCGTAGCAATCTGTCTGATTCATCAAAGAGATTGGAAAAAAGGAATTCCGCCGCCTTGATTGCTATCTTTTCATAACGTGGCCTGTAGAAAACTCTGGAAGCTCTGGCAAAAGCAGAGATGGCTAAGGCATTCCAGGAGGTGAGCACTTTATCATCACAAAGTGGACGTTCTCGCTCCAGGCGGACACGCCAAAGTCTTTGACGGATTTGAGTCAATTTTTTCTGAATCTCTTCAAGAGAACATTTTTCCTGCAGTGCCAGTTCGTCGAGAGGCAGAGACTGATGCAAAACATTCAGTCCATTTTCAAAATTCCCTTCATTACTGACCCCCCAGAATTTACAAGCAATTCTACCTAATTCCGGCCCCAAATTGGCCATGATCTCCTGTTTACTCCAAACATAATATTTCCCCTCCACACCTTCCGTATCAGCGTCTTCAGCCGAATAGAAATGGCCTTCCGGGGAGAGCATATCTCGCTCCAGATAGTTGAGAATATCCTCAGCCGCTTGCTGGTAAAGCTCCTCCCCCGTAATCTGAAACAGTTCAACCAAACTCCAGACAAGCAGTGCATTGTCGTATAGCATTTTTTCAAAGTGAGGGATCAACCATTTCTGATCCGTACTATAGCGACTGATACCACCACCAATCTGATCATAAATGCCACCAGCCAACATTTCTCGCAATGTCTTCTCCACCATTTCCAAAGCTTTGGGTTCTCCCGTTTGGTGATAATAACGCAGGAGAAACTGCAAGCAAAGATTCGAGGGGAATTTGTTCTGCTCTTGCAGGAGGAAACCTCCATGTTTTTCATCAAAGGCTTCCGCTAAGCTGTCAAAGGTATTCAGTTCACAACTGGGATCCACTTGGGTATCCGGCTCTGCGGTCACATTTGATTTTTGCCGGATATATTCCGTAATTTTATCGGCAGTGGAGTAAATCTCACTTTTTTCAGTTTCCCAGTATTTGATGATATTCTGTAGGACATGAGGAAAGCTGGAGCGTCCATATTTATTTTCAAGGGGAAAGTAGGTGCCTCCGGAAAAAGGTTTGCCCTGGGGTGTGAGGAACATATTGAGAGGCCAGCCCCCACTTTGTTGGAGTGACTGCAAAGCTTCCATGTAAATACGATCCAGGTCCGGGCGCTCTTCCCGATCCACCTTGATGCAAATAAAATTTCCGTTGAGCAGAGCTGCAATCATTGTATTTTCGAAGGACTCTTTCTCCATAACGTGGCACCAATGGCAGGTAGCATAACCAATGCTGACAAAGATCATTTTTTCCTCCCGCTGTGCCTTTTCCAGGGCTTCTTTGCCCCAAGGAAACCAATCGACGGGATTATGAGCGTGTTGTAAGAGGTAGGGACTCTTCTCATGGATTAATCGATTTGTGTAATCAGGCGCTGTTTGAGTCAACATGACATCTCCATTCAGCAGTTCAGAGGACTAGCCTTGCCGGAATATTTAGACCGCAAAGGAAAAGGCGGATGATTCGTTATTTTATCGAGAAAAGGGGTCTTGGCGCAACTAGAGTAATTCAAGCACCAAGAAAAGGAAAGAAATTAAGCAGCTCAATAAGGCTTACTCCACCGGCTCAGGAACAGGCATTTCCAGTTTATTGGGAAGGCGATATCGTTCGTCATAATAACTAGCTAGGCCAAGAATTCTGGCCATGATGGCCAAGCGAAAAGCAATCCGGTCTCCAAATTTATTAACGCTGAAAACGTGTAATTTGTTCTTACGCGGGGCTATCGGATAAGAGGCAATATAACTGACATAAATCGTACCTCCGGGTCGGAGACGAGTCGCTCGCTGGACACCTAACACTCCAGTTTTATTGGCTTTGTTTCTCCGTTTTGGCCTTCTTATATCAGGATTGGGTGAGCCCTTCGGTTTTCTACGAGCTTCGTAATTGTATTTGTCCTTCAACCGAAGATCAAAGCGCTTGGCCTCCACATAAGCGAATTCTCGCCCCTGATACATTTTATCGGAAAAAAACTTCTGCTCAACGGGCTTCTTAGCTCCATACTCAAAGTAACGGACCCACCAGCCATGTTGGTATTTATGCGCTTGATCTATTCTTGAAATAGTCATGATATATTTATTTCTTATGTTTATACTGGTTTCAATATAACAGATTTATTCAATATCATTATTAAATAACTCCTAGTCAGAGAAGCCTTTCACAGACTAGCAAATGAGTTTTAATGAAAGAAAAACAAACAATGACTTTTAATATCAATATAGTCACGTGATGCTATTAATATAATACATTAGGTAAATTTTTTTAATAAATCAATGTAAAATTTACAGACAAATAATATATCAAACATCCTCTCCGATGGGGGTTGGAAATAGATTTCCTTGCACCACTCCTTTCAAGCATCTGGCTCGGGATTTATATTCACAATTAAGGACTTTTCACTGAGGTGCATGATCCAATAGCAGAGGTAGTATCCATGGGGGAATAGGGGTTTGAAAGAAGGGCTTTTCAAGAGTAGTAGCTTTCACTTGATTTTTAGTGGATAACTTAATATCTTCACATTCGGTTTGATGGGTATCACCCCCACTTTTACAACTTTTTTCCCAGCTTTGACTCATTATGTTCAAGTTAAGTAAGAAGAACTATCGCTATCTGTATTTAATGCCGACAGATCCAAGTGTTGCTCAGTGGGAAGTGATCGATCAGACTGAGTTGGATCGACGTGTACAAGAGAACCTGCTCCAAGCAGGGGCAAAGTTGTTTCGGATTGATAAGGAACTGGAAGTCAGTTTCGAAACCAAGACCCATATAAAATAATTTTACCCCTACCTTTTTCAGTCACTAATTTTTCTCGACTGCAACCCTATCTGGATTTTTTGCATATGAGCACCCATAAGGGGAAGTTAACCCCCATGATGCAGCAGTTTTATCAAATCAAACAGCAGCATCCTGATACAATTCTCTTTTATCGGATGGGAGATTTCTATGAAATGTTTGGGGAAGATGCGGTTATTGCCTCTAAGATTCTGCAGATTCAGCTAACGACGAGAAATAAAAATAAAGGCAATGAAACACCCATGTGCGGCATTCCCTTGCACGCTTATGAGCAATACCTGAACAAATTAACCAGCTCCGGCCATAAGGTTGCCGTTTGTGAGCAGATGGAAGACCCGGCTCAAGCAAAGGGGTTGGTGCGCAGGGAAGTGGTCAGGATTATCACTCCCGGCACGGTGATTGCCTCTGACTTGTTGGATGCGACGCGCAACAGTTTTTTAGCCTCTATTGGCTGGGATCTGAAGAAGGGAGAGTTGGGTATCGCTTTTTGCGACCTCACCACGGGGGAATTTGAACTGGATCAGCTGAACATCCGCCATGGTATGGGGGAATTGCTGGAACTCTTATATCTTTATAAACCCCGTGAAATTCTAGTTCCTCAAAGTCGAGGGGAAAAAGAGCAGCTTTTTGTCCAAGAGTTTCTGGAACAAGCGGAACACATGCTGCAGGTAGAAGGGCAAGGCCCTCACATCGAGCATTTGGATGCCTATCATTTTGAATTTCACAATAGTGACCGCACTCTGAAAGAACACTTTCAAGTCGGTTCCTTAGCTGGATTTGGAGTGGATTCACATCCCTTTGGTATCCAAGCTGCCGGCGCTCTTTTAAACTATCTGAAAGAGACACAGAAAGATGCCTTGTCACATATTCTCTCTATCAAGAGAATTCAAAAAAGTGACAAGATGTTATTGGATGAATCCACCGTAAGGAACCTGGAACTCTTTGAAGCCAGTAGCGGCTCATCCAAGCAAAATACACTGATTCATTTGCTGGACGCAACCAAAACTGCCATGGGGGCACGGATGCTGCGCCGCTGGATGGCAGCTCCTTTGTTACAAAAAACTCAGATTGAGCGAAGGCTGGATAGTGTTGATGCTTTTCTAAAAAAGCAGGATTTAGCCACGGCCATGCGCGATATTTTTGCTAAGATTGGTGACCTGGAGCGCATCATTGCACGAATCGCCATGCCCGCTACCAGTATCACGGATTTAGTTCGTCTGCGCGAGAGTTTGGAGCAGGTGCAAAAGTTGCCCGAGTTTTTTCAGGATTTTGATGGCAGTTGTTTGTATCAGTTAGTGGATGCCTTTGATCCCCTCCAAGAACTCTGCCGGTCTTTGCAGGAACAGATTCTGCCCGAGCCTAAGACCAAGTTGAAAGATGGGGGCTACATTAACTTTGGTGTTAATGAGCATCTGGACGAGTTGAAGCACTTGATGAAAAACGGCAAGCAACTGATTGCCAACCTGGAAGCCCAGGAAAAAGAAAAAACGGGCATCTCCTCGCTCAAGATCAAATTCAATCGGGTTTTTGGTTATTTTATTGAGGTTTCGAATGCTTCCAAACATCTGGTACCGGACCATTACGTCCGCAAGCAAACCCTGGTGAATAACGAACGTTACGTAACGGAAGAGTTGAATGAGTTAGAAGAGAGCATTCTTAGTGCGGCAGATGAGTCGATCGCTTTGGAACTGGAGATTTTCACGGCACTCAAGAAAGATCTGCAAAGTCAAACGGGGCGTGTCCAAAAAACAGCAAAAGTCATTGCGGAATTGGATGTTCTGGCTACTTTTAGTTTCAATGCTCTGATGTTGAACTATGTGCGACCGGAATTAGATGGGAATCCCAAGCGTCATGTCATGGAGGTCAAAGAGGGAAGGCATCCGGTCATCGAATCCTTGAATTTGGATGAACCTTTTATTCCTAATGACATCAGGTTGGACTCTCAAGGAGAATTCATTCAGGTGATCACTGGTCCTAACATGGGTGGAAAGTCTACTTTCATGCGACAAAAGGCCTTGATTGCGTTGATGGCTCAGATGGGCTCTTTCGTCCCCGCTACTCAGGCCAAGTTACCGATTTTTGACCGTATCTTTACCAGAGTGGGTGCCTCGGACAATTTGACGCGAGGGCAAAGTACTTTTATGGTCGAAATGAGCGAAGCCGCTTCTATCTTAAATAATGCTACTTCTCAGAGCCTGATCATTTTGGATGAGATTGGGCGAGGGACCAGCACTTTTGATGGCATTAGTATCGCATGGGCTATTGTGGAGCATATTCACAATTTAAAAGCCCTGACTTTGTTTGCCACCCATTATCATGAGCTGGTGCTCTTAGAGGAGCAGCTGCCCGGAGTTGCCAACGCCAAGGTCGTGATTCACGAAGAAGATGACAACATTGTCTTTTTACGGAAGGTTGTTCCAGGACAGGCGGATAAAAGTTATGGAATTCAAGTTGCGCGATTGGCTGGTCTTCCCTTACAAGTCGTACAGCGGGCTAAAGGAGTGCTGGAAAAATTGGAAGTGGCGGAACAACGGTTCAATAGCTTGGAAAGCTCCACTCAGTTGCTTAGAGAACTGCCTCAGGAAGCAGCCCAAGAGATACAGGATCCTGATCCAAAGCCAACTATTCCAACCCTCGATTCTGCTTTAGCACCACTACCCGCCTCTGATTTAGAGCAAGGCAGTGAGGCAAAATCAGACCCCGATTCGGTACAGGAAGCCCCTGCTACCCCGGAAAATGGCTCTGAGCGTGGCAATCAACAGATTGACTTCTTTACCGTAGAGCAACCATGGGTCAATGAAATTAGGGGATTGGATTTAATGAATACTACCCCGATGCAGGCTATGGAATTTCTCAATCAACTGCAAAGGAAAATTTAGATTCTAATGGGTCGTTTAGGGATGAGGTCAAAAACAATAATTATCATTGGTTTATTACTATGCTCCTTTTGGTTCGGTGGTACTGCCTGGGCTGATCGTGTGGATCAGCGCTATCAGAAAGTAGCCAAAAGGTATCATGAGCTCTATCGAAATACGCCTTTTCGTGATAAAGCCCATAATTGGATCAATACAATTAACCAGTTTGAGTGGATTTATAATAAGTACCCGCGACACGCGAGGGCTCCCCAATCCTTACTCAATATCGGCAATTTGTATCGATCTTTACATAAATGGAACAAGAAACAAATCTACCTGGATCGTAGTAGTATCTTTTTTCGCAAGTTGACCAATGAGTACCCACAATCATCTTTAGCGGACAATGGGCAGTATTTACTAGCCGAAAACTACGAGTTGTTCAAAAAGGATAAGGATCTGGCCTTTTTGGAATATCAAAAACTGATTGATCAGTATCCCAATACCTCTTCAGCCAGGAAAGCCAGAGAAAAAATCAAAACCCTGCAGCCCCCACCTAAGGACCTGCAGATCGCGCCCAAAGTGGAGGAGGCATTGGCCCCTGTAGACCTGTCCAAAGCCAGGTATGGTGGGCTGAGTGTGGCTGAAAATCAGAAAAAAAACTCACCCAGTTTAGTCTCGTCTGTGGATTATTGGTCTACCTCCGATTGGTCACGGATGGTAATCAACGTCAAGGAGGGAGTACGTTATAAATATCAAGGTCTCGGGGCGAGTGGAACGAAAGGGCGGCGCATCTATGTGGATATTTTTAATTCTTATCTCCCTAAAAAATTCAAACATCGCATTGCGGCCAACGATGGCTTGATCAAGCAGGCTCGAGTAGCACAGTTCGATAAGAAAACAGTGCGTGTGGTGTTGGATATGGCCAGTGTGAAAAAAATTAAAGTTTTTCACCTGAAGTTACGTCATCAATACAAAATTATAATCGATATTTTGGGGCAATCCGCGTTACCGGATCTGAAGGTTGCCAAGGGAAAATCCCTTAAAAGTAAAACTAACCCATCAGGGAAAAAGATTGCCATACAGAAAAACCTGAAGACGGCCCAGATGGTAAGTCTATCCAAAGCTTTAGGTTTAAAAGTAAAACGGATCATCATCGATCCCGGTCATGGGGGCAGAGACCCCGGTGCTCTGGCTTTTGGTTTGATGGAGAAAGATATTGCCCTGAAGATGGGACTGCTGCTGAAGCAGATTATCGAGAAAAAGCATCCCGAGATGGAGGTCTTGATGACCCGCTCTAAGGATGAGTATCTCAGCCTGGATGCTAGAACGGCCTTTGCCAATAAAACACGGGGAGATCTTTTCATTAGTATTCATTTGAATGCCAGCCATCGTGAGAAGGTGAAAGGAATTGAGACCTATTTCCTCAATTTGACTTCCGACAACTACGCCTTGTCTGTAGCAGCCAAAGAGAATCAGAGTAGTTTGAAGAGTATCAGCGAACTACAGAATATTCTGAACGATTTGATGACCAACTCGAAAATTCAAGAGTCCAGTGAACTGGCACAAATGATTCAAAAAGCGACCTACTCGGCAGTGAAACAAAGTAAGCAATATAAAACCAGAGATCTGGGGGTAAAACAAGCTCCCTTCTTTGTGTTACTCGGGGCACAGATGCCGAGTATCTTGATTGAATCCGGTTTTATTACCAATCGGAAGGAAAATCGCCTGTTGAGAACAGCGAAATATCAGCGCGTGATCGCTGAAGGGATTTATCGTGGCATTCGCCAATACATGAATTAAGACAGTGGATTACTATGAGAAAAAGCCTATTTTTTATTCCTCTTTTTGTCTCTTTATTGGCTCTGGCTAGCTGTGAAACTACCACTACTACTTTTTCGGAGGGAATTTCACAGAGGGTGCTGCAAGAAAAAGAAGACAAGTTAATACAGGAAGATAAAAAACTTGTTTTTGAGATCATTGATCTGCTTGGTCAATCAGCCACCATTTTTTATCTGGTGAAAGAAGAAGTTCCTGTGGAATTGGTCAACAAGGTTAAGGATCAGGTCCTCAAGCGGGTGAAAGAGGCAGCCTTTTTCACGGATCTGTTGAGTGAGCAACAAGCCCGTCCTATTTTCACTCAGGAACGCAGGATGAAGCAGGCCAGAGAAATCTATCTGGATAGCTTGGCCAATGTCTCTGTTTCCGATAAGGACCTCTCCAACCCTCTCGGTCGTCTGCTGCAAGTAGAGAATTTTTTAGTTTATCAGCTTGATTCATGGCCTTGCGCTAGCTGTGTTTCTAAAAATATCATAGGGTTGAAGCTACGATTGGTGGAAGCCTCTACAGGTGATATAATTTGGACAGGCATTAGCCAGAGGAGTGTGCTTTCTCCTGACTCGGAAAATCTGGATGTGGCCTTGCAGGAGTTAACAGCTGAGCTGATGGAAAACTTCTATTTTCGTTTCAAACGGAAATGGCATATCCAGCGATTCCAAAATCTAGCGATGATCACCAATTAAATTAGGGACAGCATGCTAAAAAAACTGGACGCGAAAATCAGAGCATTGATGATTGAAGTTCCTGATGAAAATTTTGTCACGGAAGAGCTCCAGGATAACCCCATGGCGGGATATTTGAAGATCTTTCAAAAACAGCATCGGGTTATCTTCATCCTTTACCGAGGCTTGATTCTTTCTTTTGGTGGCTTGTTGATCGTGATGAGCGTCCTGGTTTATAACGCTGCGGAGAATGTGCTCATCCCTGCTTGGGGGACTTTTCTATTAGGAGGCATAGACCTTTTTCTGTTCTTAGGCATGGTCAAAGCCTTCAGAGAGCTGAGTAGTTATAAATTGAAAAGCCAGCAGGTTCTCAATAAAATCCATGACCACCTGAGGTCAGACTTGGAAAAATTGGAGAAGATTAAAACAGAGCATGCCGGTGTGACTAAAACGCAGCAAAAGGTACACAAAAAGCTGCGTTTACTCGCCGGAAAATCTTTGTTGCCCAAGGCTGCAGACTACAGCGGCTGGGACCAAAGGCTGTGTCCTTCTTGTAATAGCATTCTTGAGATGAGTCGGGAAGAATGCCCAAATTGCCATCAGCTCTTGGACAAGCTCCCGGATAACTAGCTGGAGATAGCTTGAATCGTCAATTGCCTTGTTTCTTTACCGCGAAAGTTATTCGTGCTCAGAGTAAAGGCAATATCAAAGACTTCCCCCTCAGGCACTCGGCCTGCACCATTCCAATAGACCATCTCCATATCCGCTCCCAATCCCCATTTGAGGTGTTTTCCCTGCATCGGTATTGTTTCAGGTAAGGGAATGTTTTTGACCACAAAGACCGGTTTGCGATTGGCTTGACCATGGGGCTCCAAGTCTTTGAGGCGATCCAGTAGTTCGAAGTTTAACATCTCCAGATTCACTTCCAGATCCGCCTGCACTTTTTTTCCATCCGTGGCAGGCGCCGCCTGCAGGCAGGCCTGGTGAAATTTCTCTCGAAATAGTTCTAAATTTTCCTCTTTAAAGCTGCATCCCGCCGCATTGGCATGGCCACCAAATTTTTCCAACACTCCTGCACATTGTTGCAGGAGCTCCAGCAGGTTGACATTGCGAGAGCGACAAGAGGACTTGAGGATTCCTGAGGTTCCTTTAGTCACTACAATCGTAGGCAGTGCAAACTGATCCACCAGACGACTGGCGATAATACCAATCAATCCCTCATGAAATTCCTCTTTATAAACAACCAGCCCTTGATGTTGTTCCGCCTGAGGCGCAGCTAGCTTGACTGCTTGTTGAGTCATTGCCACCTGTTTCTTACGACGCTTTTGATTGAGCTTATCCAGTACACGAAAAGTGTCCAGGGCTTGCTCAGGAGAATCCGCCAGCAGGAAGCGTACGGCATCCATGGCGTCCTGCAT
>NVSR01000144.1 GCA_002401295.1 SAR324 cluster bacterium
ATTTATTCTACTGCTAGCACTGGGTAGCTGGATCTGGATGTGGCGACGTTTGCTAAGCATTCCAGTGCCAAAGACCAAACCCCGATATTTTTTGGGTGCCCTCTCCTTTATTGTCTTTTTACTGGCTTTGGTTGTCGGAGGACGGGGTGGTTTCCAAGCCAAACCCATTGTTGAAAACGCAGCCTTTCGTAATCCCATTTTGGTTTTAGGCCATCTTAGCCTGAACGCTCCTTTCACCGTTTTGCATCAATTGACGCAACGAGAGGTCAAAAAAATTGATTGGTTGCCCAAAAAAGAAGCACAAGAGCGTACTCGCCAACTGCTGCAATCAATAGAAAATAGTGAATACCCCACGGAAAAATATACTTTCTATCGTAAATCATTACAGGAGCCGTCTTCTTCTCCTACCAGTAACTACAATGTAGTCTTCCTGATTATGGAGAGCTGGCCGGCCCACACCACCGGGGTCCTGGGTTCTAAGATAAAAGGAGTCACGCCGCAGTTCGACGCACTCAGCAAAAAGGGAAAACTATTTACCCGCTTTATTTCCAATGGAACACGTTCCATTGAGGGCATCGCTTCATCTTTAATGTCAATTTCAGCATTGCCCGATATTGCCTTAATCATGAGTGGTTTTGAACAAAATAAGATGGTTTCTTTAGCCGATCTCTTAGACAAGCGAAGTTATGATACGCTCTTCCTGCATGGGATCTACCGAGGTAGTTTCGGGATGCACGAATTCGCCCGCCGCAGTGGTTATAAAAAAGTTCTCGCTCAGGAGGATTTTCCCGACTATCCGGCCAAATCCGATGGAACCTGGGGCATCTGGGATCATATCCAATACGAACGCATGATCGAAGAGATCGATCAGATGAAAAAACCCTTTTTCTCTACCTTTTTCTCTGTAAGCCACCATGAACCTTTTGTCGTGCCTGAGAAGCGATTCAATCATTTTCCTGAATCTGTGAAGGATCATGAGTGGTTGAATACTCTCTATTATACGGATTGGGCCTTGGGGTACTTTTTTGAAATGGCGAGCAAGAAGGATTGGTATGAAAATACTCTATTCATCATTACCGCCGACCACACCATTAGTGGCCGAGCAGATCGTGTGATGGATTCCGCGCGAATTCCTTTATTGCTATTCACGCCGTCCGGGGTGATCCCTCCCAGTGTGGATAATCAAATCGGCAGTCAGGTAGATTTGGTACCAACCATCATGGATTTTCTGGATATCAAAGAGCCTCATAACTCTATGGGTGTCAGTTTGCTACGGGAGCATCCTGAGAAACGGTTTGGCCTCTTTTCTTCCGGTACAACCACTTGGTTTAAAGATGGTACAGCTTATCAATTTGCAGAGGATCGGCTTTTAGGCGCTTACAATTTTGAGGATGATTGGACCTTTAAGAAAGGATTAACAGACTTGCAGTCAGAAGCTCATCAGGAAAATATCAAAGCTTACCAAGCTTATCTGCAATCCGCTCAAAACTCCCTTTTGGAAAACACCATCGCTCCTTAGGGCCCATTCTCTTAGGCATCTGGGAAGAACTTCCTCCTAATCCATCTAGGGAGGAATTCAACCACAAAGCTTCCCTCCCGGACAAATCCAATGCGGCCAGTGGCTGATTATTTTCACGAGAGTCTCCGAAATAACTAGAATACGTAAAATTTTGGTTGAAAAGATTGTCTGGAATTGATTATGGTAAGGGCATTGACAAAAAAAATCACCCTTAAGAAGGATGACTCTACAAGTAGGTCGGAGTCAGCGCAGCGTCTCCGACTCGGGATATATTTTTTTCTAAGTCCCTAAAACCAGAAATCTACTTAACCAGCTCCATTCCAGGAATATCTATGACACAGCAAGCCTTTGATTTAGAAGAATACCTGAAAAGATTAGAAATACTCGTCAATACGGATAGTGGCAGTGAGGATCCTGAAGGCATTCAAAAAATAGCCGATTCCTTTTCCGAACTCTATAAAAACCTGGGATGGACAGTAGAAGAACATCGATTTGATCCAGATCATGGTGTGTGTTTGGAAATCAAGAATACCACTGAAGATCAATTCGACTTGTTGCTGGTAGGACACATGGATACGGTATTTCCCAAGGGAACCGCCAAAAAACGCCCTTTTTCCATCAATGGAGACCGGGCTTATGGTCCGGGTGTAGTAGATATGAAAGCCAGTCTACTCTCTCTTTATTATGCTTTACGAACAATTACGGCAGAGCAAACCGGCAAACAGCCTGCTATTTGTGTAGCACTCAATAGTGATGAAGAAATCAGTTCCATCATCTCTTGCGACTGGCTCACGGAGCTGGCTAAGAAGAGCCGCTACGCCTTGGTCATTGAACCGGCACGAGCCAATGGTGCTTTGGTCAGCCAGCGTAAAGGTATAGCCCGTTATGACCTGGAGTTTAACGGAATCGCAGCTCACGCAGGGATAGAGCCGGAAAAAGGTAGTAGCGCGATCAACGAGTTGGCACATTGGGTCACGGAACTCCACAGTATGACCAACTTTGAGTTGGGTACAACGGTGAATGTGGGGAAAATTTCTGGAGGCAGTGGAGTCAATGTCGTGGCAGAATATGCTGAAGCAGGCATGGAAATTCGTGTGAAGGACGTTGAAGAGTTGCAAAAAGTTAAATTATTGATCGATGACCTGCATCAAAACCCGAGAACGAAGAAGGTTCGTACTAACCCCATTCTACGTGCCTATCGTCCTCCCATGAATCCTACCGAGCAAACTGAAAAGTTGATGGATTTGATCCGAAAAAAAGGTGAAAACCTGGGAATTCAGATTGATTATGTGGCTACGGGAGGTGGTTCCGACGCAAACCTGACGGCGGGCGTGGGAGTTCCCTCTATTGATGGTCTGGGTCCCATCGGCGGTGGCCAGCATGGCGATCAGGAATATCTGGAGATTAACTCCATCAAACCACGTCTGGAGCTGTTGACCCAAGTAATCGCTGATATTAAAAGTATCTGCTAAATTCTTCTCAATGAGGCGGGCGCGTAGGCCCGCCCTAGCGTTTATTCTCCTCTATTTCTGGAATGAAGTTTGAGTGGCTGGGGTTCCTATGATAACAGCAGAAAAACAAGATAGAAGCCATTTGCTTACCCTCAAGACTCTGGGGGGCTACCTCTGGCCGGCAGGTCGGAAGGAACTAAAATGGAGAGTTTTTCTCTCCCTTTGTTGCCTGGCTGTCGCTAAACTAATCAATGTTTACATCCCCTTTTTATACAAAGCAGCTGTAGATGCTCTCACAGCCGAGCAAGCTGTACTAGCCCTGCCCCTGGGAGTGATCATAGCTTATGGTGTGGCTCGTGTGATGAATAAATCCTTTGGAGAATTGAGGGACTTCTTTTTTATCCGCGTCGCCCAAAATGCCCAACGCTCTGTCGCTTTGAATACCTTCAAACATCTGCATGGACTTTCCTTACGCTTTCACCTGGATCGACAAACGGGAGGACTCTCACGAGTGATCGAACGGGGAACTCATGGCATCCAGTTTTTGTTGAGCTTTGTCTTATTCAATATCCTGCCGACAGCTCTGGAAATCCTTTTGGTCACGGGAATTCTCTTTTACCAATTCAATTTCTGGTATGCCCTGATTACCTTTGGCACCATCACCGTTTATATAACCTATACTCTCTATATAACTGAGTGGAGGTTGAAATTTCGTCGGAAAATGAATGAAGAAGACTCCACTGCCAATACCCATGCGATCGATAGTTTATTGAACTATGAAACGGTTAAGTATTTTGGAAACGAAAACCATGAATATGATCGTTATGATGCTTGCCTGCGAGGTTATGAGGATGCTGCCATCAAGAGCCAAAGCAGTCTGTCTCTTTTAAATATCGGGCAAGGTTTGATTATTGGAGTCGGACTTGTTTGGATCATGGCCATGGCTGCGAATGGTGTCGTGCAGGGCATTATGACTCTGGGGGATTTTATTTTGGTGAATACCTTCCTGATCCAACTCTTCTTACCTTTGAATTTTCTAGGCTTTGTATACCGTGAAATCAAACGAAGCCTGATTGATATGGATAAAATGTTTGAACTCTTATCCATGAACCAGGAGATTCAAGATGCACCTTCCGCCTTGCCACTCAAAATAAAGGGGGCAGCCATTGAGTTTCAAGGAGTTAGTTTTGGTTATACGGAACAGCGTGAAATCCTCCGAAATATCTCTTTCACGGTGCCACCAGGAAAAACTGTGGCTCTGGTAGGCCCCAGCGGAGGGGGAAAATCAACTCTTTCCAGGTTGCTCTTTCGTTTTTATGATGTTTCCTCGGGCAAGATCCTCATCGATGGGCAGGATATTTGCGAGGTAACACAGAGCTCCTTGAGGGCTGCCATTGGAATTATCCCTCAGGATACGGTGCTTTTCAATGATTCCATCAGGTATAACATCGCCTATGGGCAACCGGACAGTGGGGATCAGGACATTGAGAAGGTAGTCGAATACGCTAGATTGGATGAACTGATCTCTCGTTTGCCCCAGGGCCTGGAGACGGTTGTGGGGGAGCGAGGTTTAAAACTCTCAGGGGGAGAAAAGCAGCGGGTTGCCATCGCCAGGACCATCCTGAAAAACCCACCAATTCTATTATTTGATGAAGCTACCTCTGCGCTGGATTCCCACACGGAAAAGGAGATCCAAAATTCCCTCAAAGAGGTTTCTCGGGATCGCACAACCCTTGTGATCGCTCATCGCCTGTCCACTATTGTGGAGGCGGATCAAATTTTAGTCCTGAAGCAAGGACAAATAGTGGAACAAGGCCGTCATGCAGAGTTATTAGTTCTCCAGGGAGAATACGCGGCAATGTGGGCGCGACAACAAGAGGCCCAGTTGGAAAAAAGTGAACTTGATCTTTAGGGAGTGAGAATAAAATAATTTCCACAGGAAAACGGTAGCGCTGGGCTACGCCCCAGCTTTACTAAGAGATGAAAGCAGTACATTCCAAATGCTTAAAGTGGAGAGCTATAATTCTTTTAGATGAGACGATTGGACGAATTAAAAATATTAAGTTATTGCTTTTATCTTGATTCGTTGAATCTTGAGAAATGAAAAATAAGAGGGAACACAATGAAAACAGCCAATACTAGCTTGATAACTATTGGAAGCTCCATAGTTATTTTGTTGTTGATTGTCATCAGTAGCCATGCCGGTTTGTCGGGCGGAGCCATTCTTGCTGCAGCCTGTGTCGCTATTTTTGGATTGGCCATAGTTATTTTCAACTGGCTGAAACAAAAAGAGAATGAAAAAGCAGATCAGCAAGACAATCAAGAACAGCAAGAGAACTTGCAAGTTTGTGTGCAATCCATGCATCAAGGCCTTCAGCAAATACTAAGCAATCCCACTTTTCAATCAATCCACGAGAACTGTATTCAGATCAAAGAGCACCTGCCTCAGGATTCTGTCCAGGCTGAGCAGCTACAGAAAATAATTAATTCGACTTTTTTGACCATCAATGATTTTAAACTTCCGGAAGCCAAGGTAGAGGAGCAGGAAGTGGAAAATATTGCGGAGCCAACATACTCTGAAGTAATTGATATATTTTATGATCAAGGGGGTTTTGTCCATGAAAAAGGTGAAACACTGCTACGGGATTTTCTTGATACAAATCAACAAACGAAGTTAGGCAAGAGAACTATTTCCGGCATCAAGGCCGCTGCCGATGAGAGTTCGGAGCGCATGCAAGGACTCAGCACGAATTCTTCTGAAATATCTATCAATATTAGTACTGTTTCGAGTGCTGTCGAACAACTTTCCTCCTCTTTGAATGGCATCAGCAGTAATACCCAGCAAGCTCTGAAACTCTCTTCAGAAGCTGATTACAGTGCCAGTGAGACATTAATAACAATGAAAGAGCTCAGCACTATGGCCGATCAGATCGATGGAATCGTCCGATTAATCGATCACATTGCAAAACAAACGAATATGTTAGCATTAAATGCAACCATTGAAGCCGCCAATGCCGGTGATGCGGGGAAGGGATTTTCCGTTGTAGCTTCAGAAGTCAAAACTCTTTCACAACAAACAACTCAAGCCAATAATGACATCGCACTGGCCATGGAAAAGGTGCAGTCCGGGATTGCAAGAGCTTTAGAGCACACAGAAAAAGTTAATAAAATCATTACCAATGTTGCTAAAATTAATAGTTCGATTGACGACTCTGTGCAGAGCGAGTCCCTGGCGGCAAAAGAGGTGGAGCAGTCTGTTTTGTTGATTGCCCAAGCCAGCCAGCAATCTGCCGGTAACATTGGATATGCCAGCGAAAACCTCAATGCCGTTTTCAAAAGCCTGGATCAAATGGAGGGGTTTTTTAATCAAATTGCCAGCAATAGTGATACGGGGCAAGAAAGCTCCAGGGGACTAGTCCAACAAGGTAAGGATCTCTATACAAGTCTACTGGGGTATTGCCCGGCTGGTGATCCCATGGCCCAAAAAATCCAGGATCAGCTGGGCGCTATGGAAAATCAAGGGCCAGAACAACCTGAGGAAAGTGATGATTGCGATAGTATCGAGTTTTTCTGAGCTACGTGGCGGCATTTCAAGAGAATAAATATCGAATATCGAAACGGTAGGGCCGTCCTACGCGGCGGCCTCAATACTTCAAATCCCTAAATTCATAAGGATCAGATACCAATTAAAGATGGAGGAGCACTCCTTAAAATAGATATCCCAACTGCTTCAATTTTTTCTTGAGCTTTGGCAGATCTTTTCGGTATATAGCAACCTGGTAATTTTCCACCCTCTGAATTAAGCCAGCCAAATCGGAATCACTAGTGAAGAGTCGGATTAATTCACGGTCCGTCTCTTTGAGTTGATAAATTTCAAGACCCTCCTGTCGCTCCAAGGGATGTACTTTAGCTTGTACCTGCTCAAAAAACTCTCTCCAGTTAGCTGGTACTTCGCCACTAATCTCTTCATAAAATCCCTGAATTTTATCTTGCAAAGCCCCTGCTGAAGAAACATCATCCAACAACCGGGAAATATCGGCTTTAAAGTGATTTCGTCCCAGTTTTCGGGTAAATCGCTCCAGGTATAGTTGCTTGACCTGATCTTCTCCAGATAAAGTCAGGATCAGTCGGTCAGGGTCCAAATGCACTGTTAACTGACCCTGTTGACGCAAGGCTTGGGGCAGTGTGTCTATTTTTCCGAAGACAAAGGCACCCATCGTTGTCAGACGAACAGTCTCAACTCCATTGCGGCCTTCCAACAAGACCAATCCAGATAACAGAAAAAATACAGCCTCAATAAAGGGGCGAAGGACTACACTCTCATAGTTCAAAGAATCCACCAAACCCACTGGGGCTAAAGAGATTCCCTGTCTTTTGCTATAGCGGATGATGGCATCCACGTTATACCACTGGCCCGGAGAAAACAAAGCCAGTATCTCAAATAGCCTCTTCACTGCATTGCCGTAGTCAACAGAGCATGGAGGCTGCAGGCCAGGTAAGAGAGTGGATAGTGGTATAACTGCTTCCCCGAGTTGTCGGCAAATGATTTGGAGATTCTGCTCGACAGCTTGTTTGCGCTCCAATTCCTGACAAGATTGAATCAAAGAAAGCATGCACTGCCAGCCGATTTTTTCCCCGATGGGGAAAAGCAGGCCCGACCTGGTTAGCTCCTCAATCCTGGTTAAAGAACGTTTCAGCAGCTGACCATTTTTGCCCCACTTAATATTTCCCTGGATCACATCATCGAAGATATTCGCGAGGCTTTGTACTTTTTTCCCCGCTTCCTCTAAGTCCTCGGGTGGCAAGCTTTCTGATGGCTCGGGTTGTAACTCTATCTGCTCTGCAGGAGGGAAGCTCTGTCTCAATTGCTGGCTGAGGCTATCGGGAAGCCCCAGATAGAGATCATCCCTGCTGACCCCGAGTGGATTCCCTTTCACCTGTAGGGTAAATAAATAAAATCCGGGCAAAGAGATAAATCCTGTGGGTGGAGAGGGGCGTACAATTCTCAGGTCAAAAAGTTCTTCCAAAGCGGTCACCTTTTGAACTCCCTCCCAGACAATTTTTTCGAGGATATTGCCTATCTTAACGGGCAGCCCTTGCAACCAAGGACGACAAACTTTTGGAGTAGAAAGGATGGCGGCAAAAACTCGAATAATTACATCCCGCTTGATGGTCGACTTTTCGAAATATCGCAAATCCTCGATACCCAGACCACTCAATATACCCGCTTGAAACTCCTGAGTAGTGTGCTCCAACAAATAGTTTTGCAGAGAAATACTATAGAGTTCTCGCAAGATGGGCAGGGAATAATTGTCTCGAATGGAGCTTTCCAATTCTCTATTCCCAAGGGGCAGGGTTACAACTTTTTGTTGTAATAGCTCAAATAAAGGAGGAGAAGCTGGCGTCATAAATCTGCAATCTGATAGCTGAAATGTAGGAAGACCCAAAAGGCAGGCAGCATAACAGGCCTCCTAAAATTTGCAAGCCGTAACAAGTGGGGGGTCGCATCTTAAATATTCAATATTGGCCTTTAGCAGTGCGGAGTGGGGGGGCGCATCTTAAGTGAATGAAAACCCCCATTTCTCTTAATTGACTCAACTTTGGGCAGGGGGTAATCTTAGAATTATGGAATAGCTCAGCAGCATCCTTCATCCCCTATCCAAGGATGTTTTATGACCATAGCTCGTAATCGATTGGTTTCTTTGGAAAATGTCTTTTATTGTCACGATCGCTTTCAAGCGTTGTCCTCTATCTTCGCGATTCGGATTTGCGCGTACGCTGTGATGAGTAATCATTATCATCTGGTTTTATTTGTGGACCTTGAACAGGCGTTATGAGAAAGACATTAACACAAAGGGATCATAATTTAATCGAAACGCTGATTAACTATATGTTTATCAAGGCTGAGGACGGAACGCCTGATGCTCTCAAATGCGCGGAGTGCTGGTTTAAAAAAAGTGCCGCGATTGACCGGGATATCCGTAAACGTTTTGGTGAACATGTTGAGCAAGCAATTAGGGGTGATTACAATTACTGGATGCAATCTCCGGTTGGCTGCGTTGGCTTGATGATTCTTGTCGATCAATTTCCACGTAACATTTATCGTGACACCAAAGGTATGTTTGCGGGTGAAACCGTGGCCCTTGAAATTGTCAATCAGTCACATGATTGGCAATCCGCTCTCTCTCCTGTTCACCAGTTATTTACTCCTGAATTGATCTTAACTCACCATGAAAATCTTGAATCTCAAAAGCGGTGTGTTCAGCATTATGAGGAAATTAAAGAATATTTACCTCCCGATTTTTGGGGGTTTCAGTTAATTTTTGTGAAACATTTGGAAGTCATTGAACAATTTGGTCACTTTCCTCATCGCAATGATATACTGAGGCGCAAATCAACACCAGAAGAGGTCGAGTTTATACTCAATCCCTCCCACCGGTTTGATCTTGCTGCTCGCATCGATCCGGCGACAGGAAAAATGATGTTTGGCCGAGATCCCAATGCTTTATGGACATTGTTTCACAGTGAGTTGAGAGCTAGGACTCAGTTTGAGCACCTGTTAACAGGTGGAAAAGTAGCATTGTCAGCCTACCAAGTTTCTCAAGAAACTGAGGACCAATACCGGACTCTGTTTGGCCAACTCGATATTGATGGGAGTGGGGACCTGGACGCTCAAGAGCTGGCAGTGCTCTTTGAATCTACAGGTAAGGCTTATTCTATGGAAAAACTCCAGAAATTCGTTACCAATCTTGCTAAGAATAATCGAAACGACTCCAATGGTATACGCTTTGAACAGTTTGTTGAAATAATGGAAACGGATCTGGAGGAGGCGTCAATACCTCCAACGATTAGTGACTTTTTTTCGATGTTTGACCTGGATAGTGATGGTCAAATCACAACTGAAGAGTTGTTTTTATGTGTCAATGCTATTAATCCGAAAATCACCAGTTCTGAGATTGAGAGTATGTTCAAGTATGCAGATTTGGATGGCAATAAATTGATATCACTAGACGAATTTCAACAACTCGTGATTGAACTGCATAGCAAGGGATAGGGGTCGCATCTTAAATATTCAATATTGGCTCTTAGCAGAGGTGGGGCACATCTTGATTTTCTCCTATTGGGGCGAGAATCGACTCGGCAGAAAGCAGAATAATCAGATCTAAAAAGGGAATGATGAAGGTTCACAATATCCAGGATGGATTTTATCCTCGTAGTTTGAGGACTGCCTGGTATTT
>NVSR01000145.1 GCA_002401295.1 SAR324 cluster bacterium
GTCGTACCATTGCTGGCGGTAATCACGTCATTGGGTCGATATCCCATAGGCCCAATATCATTGACGGCAAGCGCGAGATAACAAGCCTTGATCGGAATCTCAGGTGGTGCCAATATATTTAACCTATTCGTGATCACTCAATTGATGGTGAATCTGAGTGGGGGCTTCGTTTACCTTCTTTATCGTAAAAAGTGATTCAATACCACCGCATTGGCTGGAGACGGGTTCGTGGACCCGTCCTTTCTTTGGTGGAAAGTTAGATTCTCCCTACCATAGTGATAGATCATATCGCGCTTCATCTACCCCACAATAATCAGGTAACTATGAAATTAGCCGGTTGGGGGAAGTTCCCCATTATAGACTCAGAGCCTCATTGGTTTGAGAATGAAACTCAACTCAAAACATTGGTACAGAGACGGCAAGAGTATATAGTGTTTGCTCTGGGACGGAGTTACGGTGATAGTGCTCTGGCTGCGCACACTATTCAAACTCAAACCTGGAACCATATCCTGGACTTCGATGAGGACCAGGGAGTTCTGACCTGCGAAAGTGGTCTGAGTCTGGCCGATATTATTGATGTTTTTCTACCCCGAGGCTGGTTTTTGAGTGTGAGTCCCGGTACTAAGTTCATCACGGTGGGAGGAGCCATTGCCAGTGACGTGCATGGTAAAAATCATCACTTGGCTGGTTGTTTCAGTGAATCTGTCCTTTCTTTCGAGTTGATGTCAGCGGATGGTGAGTTACTTCCCTGTTCTCGAGAGCAAAACCCATCCCTTTTTCACGCGACTTGTGGCGGCATGGGCTTGACGGGTGTGATCACCAGGGCGAAAATTAAACTCATGAAAATCCCCAGTGCCCAGATTCGACAGACCACCTTCAAAGCCAGGAATCTCAAGGAAACCTTTGAACTCTTCTTCCAATACAAACATGTTCCTTACTCCGTAGCTTGGGTAGATTGCCTGGCACGAGGAGAAAAATTAGGGAGATCCCTCTTGATGGTTGGGGACCATGATCCGGAAGGGACCTTAGATCGAAGTGAGAAGCTACAGTTGAGTATTCCTCTGGATTTTCCCAGGATGGCCCTGAATAAATACACCGTATCCGCATTCAATCAGCTTTATTACAATCGAATTACCAAGCCGAGAACTTGTACCCGAGTGGATCTGGAAAGTTTTTTCTACCCTCTGGATTCCATCCATCACTGGAACCGCATGTATGGTGCCTCTGGTTTTACCCAATATCAATTTGTATTACCCCACGAAAGTAGTTTCTCGGGACTTAGTAAAATATTAGGGGCTATTAGTCAGTCAGGGTTAGGCTCGTTTCTATCGGTACTCAAACTCCTGGGTAAAGAAAATAAAAATCTGCTATCCTTTCCGAAGGAAGGATTCACCCTGGCTTTGGACTTTAAAATGGAGCTGAAGCTGCTGCCTCTGTTGAGTTTGCTGGACCGAATTGTGCTGGACCACGGGGGACGTTTCTATCTGGCAAAGGATGTTCGTCTGGATGTGGAAACCTTTCGAGCGGGATACCCTCGTTTGCAAGAATTCGAAGCCATTCGAGAAAAATACGGCTGCAAAGAAAAATTCCAATCCCTACAATCAAAAAGGTTAAAGTTATGAATCTATTAATTCTAGGTGGCAACTCTGATATCGGTTTCGCTATTGCCAAGGAATTCGCTCGCAAACATCGTGCATCCGTGCAGCTGGCATCGCGGAATCTAGACCAATTGAACAAAAAGGCTAAAGACCTGGAAGTCTCTTTTCAAGTAGAGACCAAGGTCCATTATTTTGATGTACTGGATACGGACTCCCATAAGGAATTTTATACCTCGCTGGAGACGAAACCTGATATGGTAATTGCGACCTTCGGTATTCTGGGTGATCAGCATGAAGCACAGGCAGATCCAATCAAAGCCATCAAAATTATTGAATCCAATTATGTGGGTGCTGTTAGTATTCTGGAGCTGATCGCGGCTGATTTTGAAAAGAAGCAAAAAGGGACTATTGTTGGTGTGAGTTCCGTGGCAGGAGAGCGGGGGCGTGGTAGTAATTACATCTATGGTTCCGCCAAGGCTGGTTTTACAGCCTATTTTAGTGGCCTCCGGAATCGCTTGCATCCAGCTGGAGTGCGAGTCATCACTTTACTGCCGGGTTTTGTCAAAACGAAGATGACGGCTCATTTGGAGCTACCTCAAGCCTTGTTAGCCGAACCAGCCGAGGTCGCCATACAATTGGAAAAAGCGTACCGTAAAGGCAAGGACGTAGTTTACGCCAAGCCCATCTGGAAATGGATCATGATGGCTATCAAATTGCAGCCTGAAGGGATCTTCAAACGACTCAAACTTTAGAAAAGTGACCTGATTGGAGTCAGAACTCTCAAGCTTGGATGGTGAAATATTATAATGATCGGAAAAGCAAAGGATTCTCAAGCGAAAAAGTTACCTGCAGAATTACCTCTTTGCGTCGACTTGGACGGAAC
Source organism: SAR324 cluster bacterium (assembly GCA_002401295.1). Classification (GTDB taxonomy): domain Bacteria; phylum SAR324; class SAR324; order XYD2-FULL-50-16; family XYD2-FULL-50-16. Next base: position 2,482 of record NVSR01000145.1, read on the forward strand.
TCTGGTCAAAACAGACCTGCTCTGGGAGTCTTTGATCAAGCTATTGAAGCAAGCTCCCTGGTGTATGCTGTGGCTGCCTTTTTGGTTGCTGCAAGGCAAGTCCAGGTTCAAGCAGGAAATTGCTGATCGAGTAGATTTAGAAGTTGCGTCTTTGCCCTATCATTCTGAATTTTTGAGTTATTTAAAAGAACAAGAGCGTCCTTTAATCCTGGCAACGGCAAGCTGTGAGAAGTATGCCTTGGAAATTGCCAAGTACTTGCCTATTTTTGATCAGGTAATCTCCACCAAACCAGGACAAAACCTTTCTGGAAGCAATAAGTTACGGAGAATCCGTGAAGTCGTTGGCCCTCATTTCGGCTATGCGGGTAACGCCCATGTGGACTGTCAAATCTGGGATCATTGTGATGAGGTGATTATGGTGAATCCACCCAAATCACTGGTAAAAAAATATGCGGCAAAAGGGGAGACAAAACTATTCCAGGATCAAAAGAACTATGGAAAGGTGCTGTTGACGCAAATTCGTATCCATCAGTGGGCTAAAAATTTCTTATTGTTTATTCCCCTCTTGTTGGCTCATATGTTAACCCTGGAGCAGGTGATTCCAACGGTTTTCGCATTTTTTTCCTTTAGTGTTTGCGCCTCCGCCGTGTATCTGCTGAATGATTTGTTGGATTTGGAATCCGATCGTTGTCATGAGCGCAAGAAAAACCGCCCTTTAGCCAGCGGACATTTACCCATCGCTCATGGAGTATTCCTAATTCCTCTGTTACTACTGATTAGTGGTGGCATCGCGCTATCATTACCCTTGTTGTTTCAGGTATCCCTACTGGTTTATTTCATTATGACGCTGGCTTATTCTTTTCGCCTAAAGTCATTGATGTTAATTGATGTGATAACCTTAGCTATGTTGTATACCATCCGCATCATTACCGGAGGATTTGCCGCCGGAGTGGAGGTCTCTACTTGGCTGATTACCTTTTCCCTCTTTTTCTTTTTTAGTTTGGCCCTGGCGAAACGTTATTCGGAATTAAATAAAGTACGCTCCAAAAATCAGATTAGTGCTAAAGGCAGGGGCTATTTTGCTTCCGATCTGGATCAAATCTCTAATTTTGGTTCCAGTAGTGGTATGATTTCAGTGATTGTCATGGCTTTGTACATCAATTCCGACAATGTGACCCGTTATTACCGACATCCCTATTTTCTCTGGCTGATTTGCCCTGTGTTGCTTTATTGGATCTGCAGGGTTTGGATGCTTGCTCATCGGGATGAACTGCATGAAGACCCCGTTATCTTTGCGATAACAGATTGGCAAAGCTATATTGTTGGGGCTGTGATTGGACTGACTGCGCTAGCAGCTATCCTCTTTTGAACATCTCACAGGTCCTATTGCCCTCTACTCTTTTCTTCCCCACCTACCTCTTAAATACTGCTTCGGCAGTTGTCAGGATCAGTAGCTACCTTTTCACCGGAAAGGTAGCCCGAAAATGTAACCACCAATTTATTTGGAGATTTTTAATGACTCCAGCTTGCCCTCAAAAAAAAATATTCTACATCTCAACTTACTGATATTTAGCGAAATAATAAAATTTCAATTCTGTGAATGTCATAGTATTAACAGGCCTGTTTTAGTTTTGGTAAGAAGCTTGCAAAATATTCTTTTCAAAGGCTTACATTACAGGACTGTGTTTCAAATACAGCCCCTTGGCCTTTACAGTTCAGTACCCAGTTTTTGAATTAATAAGCAAGTAATAGGAGTTAGTTATGGTTAGCCGGTTTAAAAAATGTATCATGGGGGCTTTGGTTCCCATACTGATGTTTTCAGTGATTGGTTGTTCCAGCAGTGATAGCTCTTCAACAGATGATAGTGGAGGTGATAGTGGAGGTGGAACCAGCATGCCGACTGCTAGCGCGGGTTCTGGTGCTTTGACTGTTTCATCCAAAGTGAGCGTAGTGGATGCTCAATCTGGTAATGGTTCTAATGCTGCCGTCTCCTCTTCGACCATTTTGATCAGTAAAGGTAGCCGAGCCCTATTCTTAGATATGGGGGCGATTAGTGGGCCCCTCAATAGCGCCTATGATACTTCAACTTTTGCTGCTAACGCTGACTACAACCAGGATGAATCCCATACTTTTGTTCATGAAGAGTCGGTTCAGGTACTGGATACAGTGAACAATATCCTTTGCTCCATTGCTCAAACCAAATATAGCGAGATGCTAGGTAAAGGTGATTATCGAGTCCAGGTCGATCAGACACAATGTGATAGTGACCGTGACAGCGCTTCCTCAAAAACTGAGAATTCTCAAAATCAGTCCTCCACTTCGACAAAGACTGAGTATGAGACATGGACAGTCAATTCCTCCCGAGCAGCGGACCAACCCCATATTGTGAAGTTATGGATCAATCAGGAAGCTTCCGAGCGTGATGATGCCTCATTGATTTTTGCGAAAATGGAGATTTATCGTTCTTCCAGCGAGGGCAATCCCTATGGCTATTTCAAGATGAATTTTGTAGGCCATCCTCTGGATGCTAATGGTAGTCCCGATACCACTCAGGTACTGTTTAAGGGCTATATGAAAACAGTGCTGGAAAATTCAACGAATAAGGTCTTATTACAATTTTCCAACTCTATGAGTTTTGGGACTCAGACTTTTACAGAGCAAGCGACCTTCAAACGTTCAGCTGATGGGACTTCAGGTTCGGGAACCCTTTCCGCTCCAGATTTTTCTACCATGCAAAGCCAATCCGATACACCAACTCAAGCCACCTTTGATCTTGCCTATAATGCGTCTAATTTCCTGAGGAGCAATGGCACTGAGCAGAAGTGTTTTGATCGTAGTAGCTTCCAAAATACTATTTGGAGTTATGGAATGTATGATACCAACGGTGCTCGTGTAAATATCAACTCCGGCTTTCCGATTACCTATACTTCTGCTGGTACGGATTATCATGGCTGGGTTGGTTACCACGGACTCTGGATGCCCGGAGATGTCACTTTAACCTCAGGCGCAACTGTTTCCAAAGAAACCTATAATGCAAGTGGGGGCACCTCAGAAGATTACGAGGTTTTCATTGCTGGTGGACGTTTGATCAAGCACAGCAAACAAAGCACAACCTTGGGAGAGATCAAAAACGTACCTCTACAATGGAATTATTATGACTCAAATACAAATCAGAGTGTAGAGTACCAAGTGATTTGGACGGGAACCAAATTACAAAAAACAGCAACCCTCAATCGTAATGACTGGTCTTGGGAACCATTGAGCTCACCCCAGGATCTTAGTTTTAGCGGTGATGATTATGAATTTCACTTTTGGTCTGAAGTATTAGGTGGTTCCGGTCGAATTGCTTTGAAAGATACGTCAAACAATGCCATTGCCATAGCCAATGCTACTCCTGTGATCTTTCATACTCAAAATGTTGTCTATCCCACAGATACAGTACCCGCTACCTTGTCTTGCTTTAATAACTGCCCGGATCCATCCAAACTGAATACGAATACCAGTGATGTGAACCTAACGGATGTGGATTGGTATCAAGATGCCACTTCCGACACTGTAAGCTTCAATGATTATACTTTCAACACCACAGATATGGAATTGAAGTACAGCGGTACTCCGGTAGTCATGACCAGTAGCAATACGAATTTCAGCTGGGGTGTGCATACGGGAATGCTCTTTGAGAATAATGGGAGCAACCAGACCGCTATTCAATGTGACTGGGATACCAGCAAAACCTGCCTCTGGAAAGCCTATGATAACATGAATGAATACTACACCTGGGAAACAGGTACGGATAGCTGGAACAAATTTACCGCGATTAAAACCACGGGTGGTACCTTTGCCAAGTTTGATCCACCAATCAAAGTGACTTACCAGCATAGCCAAAGCAATGCTACTGCTCCTGATTACAAATACAATGGAGTAAAATTCAACCTGGATTATTCAGGATTCGGTAATCTGCACGGAATTCCCGGACGCTGTATTGATAAAGACGGAGAAGCTACCAGTTGTAACGGTAACGTTCGCTGGGTACCTGAATTCTCCATTCCAGTTGCTGAGCAAGTTACGAATCTCTTAGATAATACAACTTACGTTCTCAAGCCTCTGGAGATGGAACAACGGATGACCCTCACCGATGCTGCCAATTGTAGTACTCTCAGTTTGCCAAGCTTCACGCTGCCTAGTCTGAGTAGTTGGGAAGATCCGGTAATTGGTGACCAACCCACAGTTGCAGGTGCACCTGCTGTTGTAGGTGGTGTCGTACAATAGTGTAAACTTAGGGAGTTGAAAGAAAAAATCTCAATAGATTTTTCCCTTTTTCAACTCCCTCCCTCCCAAGATCCCCCCCCCCATTCTTTTTCTCAGGTCACCAACCCGAGTTGTATCCATCAGAAAATAGATCCCCTCATTTTTTTGACAAAAGGAGCTACTTTATATACTTTTTCCTTTTTTAAATGGGTTTACGGGGAGGCTTCGTGCTAATGTTGGATGAGTTTTCAATGGGTAATGGGCACAAACTACTGCTGGTTTTTGTCCTCCGTATGATGATTTTTGCAAACCAAAAGCAAGGGCAAAGACAAGAAAAAGAATGCATAAAAAAGAAGTTTTTATTAATAATTTCAAATAAATGTCTGACTTTAAAACAGCTTTTTAGTTTTTTCTCTTCAAAAAAAGCATTTAAATCCTCTCTAAAACCTGTATGGTTACGCCACCTTATTATGAAAATCAAACAACGTCTCTTCTGGGGGGAAGATCTGTTTGAGAATCAATACAATGTTTTCTACTAATTTTAGTCAGTTTAGGAGTGCAACCCTATGAAGGACTCAAGACAAAAAAACGATATCGATCCCCTTGAGACAAAAGAGTGGATTGAAGCTCTGGAATCAGTTTTGGACCGTGAAGGACCGGAAAGAGCCCATTATTTATTAGAAAGATTGGTGGATAAAGCCCGCCGCTCGGGAGCCTATATTCCCTTCAGTTCCAATACGGCTTACCTCAATACTATTTCTACGGCGAGGCAGCCTGATTACCCCGGTAATCCTGAGCTGGAAGCACGCATCCAGGCCTTAGTTCGTTGGAATGCTCTGGCGATTGTGGTCCAGGCCAATCGAAAGTCTTCTGAATTAGGGGGCCATATTGCCAGTTTTGCCTCTTCTGCCACCCTCTATGATGTAGGTTTTAATCACTTTTTTAAGGCTCCTACTGAAAATACAAGTGGAGATCTTGTCTACATTCAAGGACACACGGCTCCGGGAATCTACGCACGATCCTTCCTGGAAGGAAGATTGACTGAGGAACAGCTCTATAGTTTCCGTCAGGAAGCCGATGGCAATGGAATTTCCTCTTATCCCCATCCCTGGTTGATGCCTGATTACTGGCAATTCCCTACGGTCTCCATGGGTTTAGGACCTCTGACGGCGATCTACCAAGCCCGTTTTATGAAGTACCTGGAAAATCGAGGCCTCATCGAGCGCAGCGATCGTAAAGTCTGGGCTTTTCTGGGTGATGGGGAAATGGATGAACCTGAATCCTTGGGTGCCCTCTCCATTGCCTCCCGTGAGAAGTTGGATAACCTGATCTTTGTGGTGAATTGTAACTTGCAGCGTTTGGATGGACCTGTTCGAGGCAATAGTAAGATCATCCAGGAGCTGGAAGCGGACTTCTATGGTCATGGTTGGAATGTGATCAAAGTAATCTGGGGACGTGAGTGGGATCGACTCTTAGCCAAGGACAGCAAGGGTCTGCTGCGCAAGCGCATGGAAGAATGCGTTGATGGAGAATACCAGAATTATAAAGCCAGAGGCGGCGCTTACACACGAGAACATTTCTTCGGCAAGTATCCCGAGTTGAAGGAAATGGTGGCCAATATGTCAGATGATGATATTTGGCGTCTGTCACGCGGTGGCCATGATAATGAAAAAGTCTATGCCGCTTACGATCAAGCTGTGAATACCAAAGGACGGCCCACTGTGATTCTAGCCAAGACCGTCAAAGGCTTTGGTATGGGCAACGCCGGGGAAGGAAAAAATATCAGTCACGGTCAGAAAAAATTAGGTGAAAAGGCTTTACGGAATTTTCGAGATCGCTTCCATATCCCTATTTCTGATGAGGAAATTGGTGATGCTCCTTTCTTTCGGCCTGCTGATGACAGTCCTGAAGTAAAATACATGCAGGAAAAACGGGCAAAACTGGGCGGATACTTACCCCAAAGATCCAGAGTTGCCGGTTCTCTAGCTACTCCCGAGTTGGATTTCTTTAAGCCTCATCTCAAGGGAAGTGGTGATCGAGAGCTTTCCACAACCATGTCCTTCGTTCGTATCCTGACATCATTGTTACGAGATAAGAATATTGGAAAGTACATCGTCCCCATTGTACCTGATGAAGCGCGGACTTTTGGAATGGAAGGTTTATTCCGTCAGATAGGGATTTATGCTTCAGAGGGACAGAAATATGAGCCCATGGATATTGATCAGGTGATGTATTATCGCGAAGATCAAAGTGGACAGATCCTGGAGGAAGGCATTACGGAAGCCGGATCCATGTCTTCTTGGATTGCGGCGGGTACGGCCTCTTTCAATCATGGCATAAATATGATTCCTTTTTATATTTACTATTCCATGTTTGGATTCCAAAGAACCGGAGATTTAGCTTGGGCAGCCGGTGACAGTCAAACCAATGGTTTCCTGATCGGTGCGACGGCAGGAAGAACAACCTTGGCAGGAGAGGGATTACAGCATCAGGATGGTCATAGTCATATTCTCGCTTCCACCATCCCCAACTGTGTGGCCTATGATCCGGCTTTCAGCTACGAGCTGGCTGTGATCGTACAGGATGGATTGCGACGGATGTATCAGAATCAAGAGCGTGTTTTCTTTTACATCACTGTGATGAACGAAAACTATCAGCAACCTGCCATGCCTGAAGGCGTGGAAGATGGCATTCTGAAAGGTATCTACCTTTTCCAAAAAGCGGAACAAAAAACGGAAAAAATGGTTCAGCTCTTAGGAAGTGGAACCATCATGCTGGAAGTGATCGCAGCGGCAGCTATGCTCAAGCAGGATTATGACGTAGATGCCAACCTTTGGAGTGTGACCAGTTTCAACGAACTGCAACGCCAGGGTATGGATATTCAGCGCAAGAACCTCTTGCATCCAGAGCAGACACCGGAAAAAAGTTATCTGGAAACTTGTCTGGAAGGCACGACTGGACCTGTCATTGCAGCGACTGATTACATTAAAATGCATGCTGAGCAAGTTCGTTGCTTCATCAAAAACAATTACTCCGTACTGGGCACGGATGGATTTGGGCGCAGTGATGTACGAAAGGAGTTGAGAAAATTCTTCGAAGTAGATCGCAATTATATTGCCATTGCCGCACTAAAAGCTTTGGCAGACGAAGGAACCATCTCCCATTCCGTGGTTTCCGAGGCCATTCAAAAGTACAACATCGACATTGATAAGCCCAACCCACTGACCGTCTAAAACTGGCACTGCCTTACGTAGCGACCAAAAACGGTAGCGCCGCCCTACGTGGCGGCTAAAAGAAACGGTAGCGCCGCCCTACGTGGCGGCTAAATAAAGCGTAAAAAAAGAAAATATTTCTAGCATCTATTATATCAGGAGGAAATCTGTGACAAATATTCAAGAAGTACTG
>NVSR01000146.1 GCA_002401295.1 SAR324 cluster bacterium
TTAGAAGCCTCAATCGCCGCATTCAACGACAGAATATTAGTTTGTGAAGCAATTTCTGCAATTACATTCGTAATACCTCCGATTTCTTTACTGCCTGCAGCTATTTTACGAATGGATTTAGTGGTATTTTGCACAGCCTTTGTCCCCTCTTGCGCGTCATTTTGCGCTTCCCTAGCTAATTTCTCTACCTCTTTGACACTTCGCTTGATCTCAATCAATGAATCAGCAAGTTCCTTGATATTAGCTGAGGTTTGGAGGACGGAACTTGCTGAGTGTTCTGTTCCTTCATTGACTTCATCCGATGCTTTTTCCATTTCTGATGTGGTTGCTGAAAGCTGATACGAAACCGTCGAAAGAGATTCTGAGTTTTGATGGATGCTGCTAAAAGCGACTTGCAGTGTTTTAACAAAACCGTTCAATGCTCGCGACATTTCCCCCAGTTCATCCTGACTATTTAATTCTAGTTGTTTTTCTAGATGTCCTTGACTCATCCGGTGAATAAAACTCACCATATTCTTAATGGGACGGTTAATATAACGATTAATCGCAATGAGTAGAATTACCAAGATTATAAGACTCAATGCACTTCCAATAATTACATTTTTTATAATCATCAATTGCATTTCTTCAATAATTTTCTCGCGCTCCCGTTGAATAACTATCTCAATTTTATCTACATAACTTCCTGTACCAATTATCCATTTCCACTGGGGAAAAGCTTTCACAAAAGAAATTTTGGGTTGTGGCCTTTCACTACCCGGTTTAGACCATGTATATGACACCACGCCTTGGCCTTGTTTTTTACTAATATTGACAAATTCTTGAAATAAATAGAGCCCATTATAATCCTTAAAGTCTCCCATAAACTTACCCTCCAGTTTTACTTGAAAGGGGTGCATCAACATAGTTGGCTGAAAATCATTAATCCAAAAATAGCCATTCTCACCATAACGCATGCTCCGGATGAGCTCCATCGCCATTTTCTGCGCTACCTGTGAATTGATGTTTTTATCAGAAGAATCCTGATAAATTTTATCTATAGCATTATAGGCAATATCTATATATTTACTAAGAGCAATCTTCTCCTCAATCAGTAATTTGCTCCGATAGTCTTCAATTCGATTCGCCGCATTACTATACATTACATAAGCTGAAAAAAGAGTGGTTAAAAGTCCGATCAGCACCATCGGTAGAAAAGTAATCCCTAGGATTTTGGTTTTGATTGATAGTTTCATCTTCTTTCCATATTGACTGAAGTGCTCATAATTTTCAGCAACTCAGGGTTAACTAAGGCTATGCCATCTGATGACAGGATAAGATTACCTACTCAATTACAGGGAACAAAAACTGGGATTTCTACAGAATCAAGAGAATTCACTGCTTGTAGAGACAGCTTAATGCTAAGAGCTGTCACGATGAATATACAATCCCTCCATGGCATTTGCTCAACTGCGGGGGCTTCAAAGTAAACAACTCCCCTGCATCGGTCGGACGGAAGTACCGGACAATGATCAAGTTAACAATTAAATTCAATATTTCATTTGTTTATGCAGAGAGTTTTTATGGATAATTTCATATTTTTTAAACTTTTGGAAGTTATTACCTAAAAAATCATAAAAGACTTTATGGCAACAAATCGTAAAAGTATAAAATACCAGAGGCCTTCCTCTGCTTTCCTTAAAGGAAGCTAGCGACTTGTTGAGATTACTTTTACTCCAACCAATGCGACACAATTAAGAATGATCGGTGAGGGTCTTCTCAGAAAGACGCCTGCGTCTCCACAATTGGTGCGCCGTTTTTTTCTGCCAACGGGCAATGAGATGTTGCAAGGCCTGCTTTCTATTTAACCCTTTGTAAATATATGCTAAATACATAAACACATCTTTATCTATTTTCATATCAAAGGCCTGTTCAAAACATCTGATTGCTGGTTGCAAGCGTTGCTTGTGCAAATACTCTTTTCCTTTCTTAATGAATTGCTGTCGCAAGCTTTCCTGATTCTCTGCTTTTTCTTTAGCCACTGCTTCCCTGTATTCCATGAGAAGGTTGAGAGACTGTGCTTTCTTCATCACCACCTTATAGGCATCTGATGTTTTTTTCAGAGTTTCTGGAGTTCGCAAAATGGTTAAGGCTTGCTCCAGGGACTCTATAGCCACCATGTATTTGGATTCTTCGATCAATTCATCTGCCTTCTCCACAAAATGATCATGCATACTATTTAATTTTTTTCTAATGAGCAGTGAATCTGGATTAATCCGTAATGCCTCTTTGAAAGCATTGCAAGCCTCATGATAGTCCTGCCATTGTAAATAGATCTCTCCTATATTTTGCCAGGCAAGGCCGTTCTCCGACTCCTCCACTATCCGAGTGAATAAAGACAAAGCTTTTTTGTAACTTCCCTGCTCGAAGTTAACCATAGCAAGGCGCATAAGTTCGGCCCTACTGAAGAGCCCTTCGGATTGTTGTAAAAGGCCTGCACCTATAAGTAAGTATTTGTAGGCTAATAAGCGATTGTTTGATTTGTAGTAGATCAGCCCTAAATTAATATTGAGGTAGCGATCATCACGATCTTTTTCCAATAATCTAAAAAAATCCGCAACCGCCTCTTCTCGCTGCCCCATTAATGCGAGAGTTAACGCCGCTACCATCTCCAAATAGGGGGGATGGGGTACCACAATACGCAACTCTTCAAAGCAATTTTGTGCAAGGGTTAAGTCATAATGGCTCAGCGCATAAATCCCCAAGTTGAAAATTTGTTGCTGTCCTGTCAGTTGATCCTGACTCTTTCCTTTTTTTTCAAAGAGTCTTTGTGCCTTCCGTGCATCAGCCCTAAACTTCTCACAGATCTCATTATAAGTAGGGCTGATCTCTTTTTTTTGTTTTTGTTGAATTCGTATTCTAATTTTCTCGGTTTCTCCCACATTTTCATCCGACTCAGCCTGCTCTAGCTCCTCCAGCAAGTCATGGATCTGTTCCACATGATGAGCTTTTTTAGCATAGGTAAGCTCATCAATCACCTCATGCAAGATATCCGGATGAGGTAGAAAACTCGGGAGAACGAAATGTTCTCGCTGCACCTGTGGCTCCACCAGAGCCTGAACCTCCAAATCATATTTCTCCACCTTCGCTAAGCTGGCAGCCAAGTTATAAAAAGCTTGGTTGAAGTTCCGGTTGGTTTTTAATGCGTGGCGGTACAGATTATTTGCCTGCTTATACTTTTTTGATTTTCTGGCACAATTACCTATAGTATTGGCCAGGCGATAATCTTCTTTTTGAATTTTTAACAGGACCAAGCCAATAATAAGAGCACGTTCATGATCTTCTTTCTGCACATAATCATTAAAGACAGGCTCTAGTTCTTCGACCAGCAATTCCGGTAATTGCTCTGCAGCAAAACGAAATTCAATATTTGCATGAAAGAACAAGTTGCTACGAACAAATCGCTCCCCTCTCTCGATGGCTTGCTCCACTGCTGCAAGCAGCTTTTTCTCCTGTTGAATTTTTATGATACGAGGGAGTTCAATTTGCTGTAAAATTTTATCAATGATCGGTTTATTTTTTTTACGTTGCCTGATCAAACCTAATATCCTTGGGTAATGATTGAATCACTAAAATAAAACAACTTTAGTTTAAAAAAGAAGGATCTCTTTTTCAATCCTTCTCTTTTATATCAACTTCATCTCAAGTGAACCAACAAATGCCCTCAACTGGTAAAATTTGTTGATATTTTACTTTATCACATTGTAATATTTAAAAAAACCAGGCAAAGTACTCCCCTTGGTTTCCACCTTCAGATGACATTGATATGACCCATCTTTTTTCAAAACAGGGCAATTTGCCCTCTCATTGGTCTAAAGAGGAATTATGAGGTTGGTTGACTCACAGCAAATGCAAATAATGGATCGCTATACGATTGATGAAGTAGGGATTCCAGGGCTTGTATTGATGGAGAACGCAGCACGTTCCTGGTTTGCAGCCGCAATCCCTTATCTGACCAAAGCTCAGCACATCTACGTACTTTGCGGTTCAGGAAATAATGGTGGGGATGGCTATGCCATTGCACGGATTCTAGTCAATCATGGCTACGATTGTTCTGTGATTGCAGTCAAAAAGCCAAAATCACAAGATTGCCGGATGAACGCAAAAATTTGGAGTCATTTTGGGGAGACTCTTTCCTGGAGCGAAATGACAACTCAGATCAGCCTACGAAAGGGAACGTTCTCCTGGATTGACGCGATTCTAGGCACGGGAATATCCACCCCCATTCAAGGTGAATTACGAGAAAGGATGGATACCATCAATCAATTACCAGGTAGCAAGATTGGAGTGGATGTCCCATCTGGAATAAACAGCTCAACTGGTGATATCATGGGGGTTGCGCTACAAATGGATGCTACCATTACTTTTCAGAAGGAAAAAGTAGGGCACCATCTTTACCCGGGTAAGCAATATTCAGGAATAGTAATCTGCCGGCAGATATCCATCCTGGAATATTTCCCCAAGATGGCTCAGGAATTCCACCTGATTGATGAAGCACTTGTTGAGAAGTTATTGCCCCAGCGCACTCCTACAGGGTACAAAAATCAATTTGGGCATCTGATCACCTGGGGCGGCAGAGCGGGAACCATGGGGGCGAGCTGGATGGCTAGTTATGCCGGACTTAAAATAGGAGCAGGATTATCCACAGCAGCAATCCCTCAATCGGAGCAAAGTGTATTTTGGCAACAAGCACCGGAATTAATGACTTACCCCCAAGAGCAAATCACGGGAGATTGGCTGAATCACTTTGATGCCCTGGTATTGGGTTGTGGCTTGGGTAGAGAAGAAAATAAGTGGGCTGGTATTCAGAAAATACTACACCAAGCCAACCTGCCTTATGTGCTGGATGCCGATGCCTTCTATGGAATCCAGGACTGGAAAAAATTATCCTTGGATCAAGCGATTCTGACTCCCCACCCCGGAGAATTTGCCCAGATTAGTGGTTACCCGAAGCCTCGCAACAATGAAGAAAGAATGGAACAGGGGCTTGCTTTTGTCCGAAAATATCCCACAACTCTGGTTCTGAAGGGAGCACCCAGCCTGGTTTTTTCCTCGAAGGGAGACCTCTATATTAATAGTACAGGTAATGTGGGCATGGCAACGGCTGGCAGTGGGGATGTCTTGGCTGGATTTCTTGGTGGTTTGCTGGCTCAGGGTCTCGCCCCTCTCCAAGCAGCCCTTTTGGGTACTTGGCTGCACGGTAAGAGTGGGGACCTAGCAAAGGAACAAGCAGGAGAAGCAGCACTCACTGCTACTGACTTGATCCGAAACCTAGGGAAGGTACTGAAAGGACTTCAGCCTTCAAGTTGACTAGGTCACCGCTTCCGTCAAATCCTCTTCAGAGGAAGAACTGACCGGCGTTTCTTCAGCTGGCTGGCTCGGCTCTTCTGTATAGACTTCTGTTTGTTTCTTGATGATCATCTCTTCCAAAGTTTCCTTTTGAGCTAGTAAATCCTCAAGGGAACTAGCTGGACCGAACTTGATTGGCCGAGGTATATTCTTAACCAATTCAAGCATTTGTTCATGGTTTTTAGCAATCATCATTTGGGCAACCACACCAGCAGCCAGCCCTGCAGTCAAACCATAGAAAAAACCTTTCATATTTTTCCCAGTAGATAATAAAATTATTTGATAGTTCGCCCGTAAACGAAAAAGGCTCCTAAGTAGACAACAGAAATAATAGCAACTGTAGTGAGAATATTAATTTCGTGTCCTGACATGGTCTCTCCGCTCCAAAAAAAATTCAACATCATTGGTTTTAAAGCTTGGATACTAGTCAAATCCCTCCAAAGTTTCAATCGGAATTATTATTTTCAGTTGACGCTGCCGCCAGACTACCTTAAAACTGATCAGAGAAATCAGTTAACTAGTTACAGGCGACTCAAAGCATAAGTCACTGATATTTTTGGACTACGACAAGCATACAACCTAGGATACAGAGATTAACCATGGAAGCTATTCTACAAGAAACCAAGAAAAAAATGACCGGGGCTCTTGAGGCCTTAAAAAGTGATTTCCATAGAGTTCGTACTGGGCGAGCCAATCCTGCGATGCTGGAAGGAGTGAAGGTGGATTATTATGGAACCCCCACAGCGCTCAACCAGGTGGGTAATATTTCCGTTCCCGACCCACAATTGATCGTCATTGCCCCTTGGGAGAAAAACCTACTCAAAGAAATTGAAAAAGCCCTACTTCGGGCTGATTTGGGTATGACTCCACAAAATGATGGTAATACTATTCGACTGCCCTTCCCTCCTTTAACAGAGGATCGAAGAAAAGATCTGGTAAAACAAATCAAACAACTAGGTGAAAAGGCAAAGTTGGCAATCCGCAACGTGCGTCGAGATGCAAACGATAAATTAAAGCAACTGGAAAAGGAAAAAGAGATTTCTGAAGACGATGAAAAAAAAGGACACACTAAGGTCCAACAAGTCACCGACGATTTCATCAAGCAGGTGGATGGGCTGATCAAAGAAAAAGAACAGGAACTCATGTCTATCTAAGGATTTGACTCCTGAATAAATCGCCCCCACCTAAATGCGTGGGGGAGTATCACTAAGATTGGCAGTGTCACCGCCTCCTAGGTTTTAGATTTCTCAATTCGAACCCTCCCAGCGGAAAGGTTCGTTAATTCCTCATGAAAAGCCTTCACCATATTTTCCTCAACCTCAAGACTTATAACAACCGCTTCTCCGTAATCTACCTTCAGGAAAGATAGATAAGGTCGTGTCATGTAATGTCGGACTTTATTTTCCAAGGTATAAGGTAAATAGAGGAGAAAGCCTACCTTGATACTTTTTGTTGTGACCTGTAAAAGCTCAAGCGCTTCTTGTGTTACCCCTGAATAAGCTCTCACCAACCCTCCAGTTCCCAGTTTAATGCCTCCAAAGTAGCGAACCACCACAACTACAAGTTCACCTATTTTTTTATGACGGAGTACGTTGAATATGGGTTTTCCAGCAGTACCTCGTGGCTCGCCATCATCACTGTAACCTAGTTCAATTGTATGGGCAGGATTACCGGCGATGTAAGCCCAACAATGATGCCTGGCATCAGGGAATTCATGGCGAACCTTTTCCAGAAATTCCAGGGCTGACGCTCGGCCTACAGCTGTAGAAGTGAGAGCAATGAAACGGCTTCGTTTGATTTCTTTCTCGACCCGTACATGCTCAGCAGGAATCAAGTAGCTATTTGAAGGCATTAGAATATATAGATATTATATAGACAACTATAGGGAAAGTACATTTTTAAGCCTTTCAATACTGGGCTCGCACTGCTTCAGCAGTGACTGTAGTTACTGGCTACCCACCCTCTTGAGGGAAGAGAACAAGAAGGATCAACCTACTTTTAAATATAGTCGCCAGTCAATAACTGATGTAATGGGTCGTATCTTTATTAAGAACTCTCCTATAAACTTTGTTTGTTTTTGATCTAAGATGGTAGAATTCCATGAGTTTTTCAGGAAAACAGGTGGAAAGAGTAACGGTGGTTTGTTACGAAAGAGAAAACCTTACCCAACTTTTACTCCTTAACTAAATTTTGGTGTCCAAGTGGACTCGCTTTACGCCAGTCTCCATATTGGCTGCTTCCCTCCCCATAGCAAAAGCCAGGGGGTTCACGGAGCGTGGGATGAAAACAGATGATTATGAGATCAACGGTTTTTCCTTAGAAAAAATCCGTAATACCTATGAAGTGAAAGTCATTGAAATCATGAAGCAGGAGCTTCCCGATTTTTCAGACTTTGATAACTGCAGACTTTGCATAGAAGATGTATACGCCCTCAGTCTGAGTCGTATTCCCCCAACCTATGTCCAGTCCGGCAGCGTTATCTTTCGTAAAGAGATTTCCGATGAGGACCTGTGCGAGGTAGTACGATACGCAATTTTTCAGGTCATGCAACAACCTAAACATCCTGTAGAGTAATATTGAGTTGAGAGGAACTTACTTAAGTTTGTTTCTGATTATCGTTGGTATATTCGGGAATATTTCTGTAATGAGTGCGAATTCTTTAGAAAATTCCCTCAAATTCCCCATCCAATTATACGAGCAGAAGGACTATTACCGTAGTATATCCGAACTTTTACGTTTGGAATTTCAATTTCCGCAGAACTCCGCTCGTCAGCAGCTGCATCTTTATTTGCTTAAAAATTATGATGCGATAGATAACTTCAGGAAGGTGGAAAAAACAATTGCAGAGATATACAGCCATTCTCCCTCCAACCCCTTTACCCCGGAAAAAAGGATAGCGGCCAAGATTCTTACTTTTTCTCTGTTGCGCCAAGGGCAGGAAAAAAAAGCCAAGGAGCTTTGGGAACAACTTGTTCTTCGCCAGGAGGATGTGGATTTTCCTCTAGCCTCAAGGATCCCTGGGCAAGTTGACCCTGAACAAGCCAGATCTTACTCCGCGATTTTACCTGGAGCAGGTTTACTCCTCTCTAAAGAATATGGTAAAGCTTCCGCTTCTTTTCTCTTAAATGGGGTCTTTCTACTGGGAATTTTTCAAAGCCTGCAGAACAAACAGTTGGGTTTAGCGGGGCTCCTCTTTTTCTTTGAATGGGGCTGGTATTCCGGTGGGCAGGAGGCAGCGGCAGAAGCAGCCAATAACTATAATCAACAATTGATTGAGACAACACAAAAGCAATGGACTCTGACGAATCGAGGGCGCTAAACCGGAGAATAAAACCTTTTGGTTCCTCTTAGGCATGAGCATAACTCCGAGAAATCCCCACCTATAGCAAAGCTTAGGTGGGAATAGCCCCTGTTACGGGGAAAGCAGTTCTTGCAAGGCTTTCAGGAGACGTTCCATCTGCTCACGACGACCTATAGAGATCCGGAAGCAGCTATTTAGTTGGGGAGTATTGAAGTAACGAACCAGAATTCCTTGCTGTTCCAACTGTTTCCAAATTTCCTTTGCTTCCAGTCCAGTGGCTTTCACTAAAATATAATTCGAGTGGGAAGGAAAGGGGTTCAAACCAGAAAATTGTGCCAACTGCTCTTGAAACCACTCTCGGGTTTCTATCATTGTTACCACTTGCTGCTCATAACTATCCAGGTATTTTAAACAAGTGCGCAAGGCGACCTCTGCCGCAACATTTACGCTGTAAGGTGGCTTGATACGCATCATAGCAGCTGCCAGTTCCCGAGACATCAGTCCATAACCAACTCTAAGACCAGCTAAGCCAAAACACTTAGAAAACGTTCTCAGAATAATTAGGTTATTGTGCTTTTTTAATTTCCCTACAAAACTGCAACGAGAAAACTCATAATAAGCCTCATCCACACAGACAATGACGGACTGTGCTAAAAAGTAATCCAAAATTTCCTCTTCCAGGAGATTCCCTGAGGGATTATTCGGAGAACAGAGAAAGACCAATTTAACTCCACTCAAGTCAAGTTGCTTCACCTTCTCCAGTGAGATGGAAAAATCTGGCTCTCGTGGGCAAGTTTGAAAAATCCCCTTATTCAAGGTCACAAGATGGGAGTAGTAGGAGAATGTGGGGGTAAAAGTTAGTACCTTATCACCCGGCTCAATCAAGAGTCGGCAGGCCAAATCAATCAGTTCATCCGCCCCCGTCCCCCCTACAACCATTTCAGGATCAACACCAGCGTATTGACCAATAGCCTCTCGCAATTCAACTTGGGCAGGGTCCGGGTAAATGTGATAATATTTCCCTCGACTCAAAGCCTCTAGTACGTGGGGTGCCGTACCATAAGGGTTTTCATTGGCATCCAATTTGATGATTTCTTCTTCAGGTAGCTTGAGGCGCTTTGCAATCTGATCAGGGGGTTCGATGGGAGAATAGGGTGCCATGTCTCTCAAAGAAGGACAAAAATATTCTTGAATATCACTCATAAAAAAGCTCCTGAAGAAGCAAGTTTGATACTTAGTGCCTAAGTA
>NVSR01000147.1 GCA_002401295.1 SAR324 cluster bacterium
AGAATAAATAGACCGCCAAAAGCTTCCGTTTTATGATCCTTCATGGTTGTTGCCAGGGTACCGCCCACATCATTCATGATGGTGAAAAGCTCAAAGGATATACGGCGGCCTACAATCTGATAATAGCCCAAATCAACCAGTTGTAAGGATAGCAGGGCCAAAGTCAACACCCCCCCTACCAAAGCAATCAAGCCAAGAAAAAAGCGATTGTGGCGAAAAGCAAAGGGCAGGAAAAGTATCAGGTTCAGCAAGCCAAAAAGCTTGGAAATAACTGAAAAGTCGAAGCGGAGCCCCAGTACCAGAGATGTCAGAATCTCCAGAAGTGGCAAATCCTTATACAACTCGAAATACGTCCCGAGAAAGAGCAGACGAACCAGGGAAAAGAGCAGCATCCCAAAGAGAAACTGCGAACCAACTATTTTTAAAATTCGACTCATCTTTCCTCGACTTGGCTGAATGTATTGTTTTGCACGTTTCGGTGAAGGGCTGATACAACGTAAGAAAATAGTTATAGAGCAATATCAGATAATGTGATTTGAGGTAGTAGATTGATCTTTTGGAGGATGCTTTCTATTTGTGACTGAGTGAATTGAATCGAGCCATTGTTGTCGATCAAAAAATCAGCTCGCTTCTTTTTTTCACTTTGAAGCATTTGATTCGCAATCCTGGCCTCGACATCTGCTTTTTCAAAACCGCGTAATTCTATCAGGCGTTCCATTTGGGCCGCTGCATCCAAAGTGACCAAAATCGTCTTTTGGAATCCGGACTCCATCTGATTTTCAAAAAGCAGAGGCACGTCATTAACCACTAAAGCTTGCGGACACTGCAAATAAATTCCTTCCAGCATCTCTCGACGCAAGATAGCAATTTCTCGATGAGTGATTTTATTGAGTTCTTTAAGCTCATTTGCATCATTAAAGACGATAGAGGCCAGCTTCTTTCGATCCAGTTCCCGGTCTTTCTGCAGAATACCCGTACCAAAATGCTTCACAATCTGTAGATAAGCAGGCTCACCCAGGATGACTACCTGACGAGCCATCTGGTCGGCATCCAGGATAATAGCTCCTTCTGCCTTGAAAATGCCTGCCACAGTAGACTTGCCGCAGCCAATGCCACCGGTTAATCCTAAAAATCTCATGCCTCAATACTCCCGTAGGTATTTGACGAGTTGTTCGTACCAGTGGGTGATAGTCAGATAGTACTTGATCATGATCAGAGACAGGAAGGACCAACCTGAAAGCTCATGGATAACCTGGATTGTTTTTCGGTCAGGCAACATGGGAGCGAATTCCGTATGACGAATTCCATAATAAACCAAACCCAAAATACAAATAGCAAACAGAGCAGAGTAAAAGATGATGTCTATGATCAACAGTGGAGACCAGGCTTTTCTCTGAAAATGAAGAACCTTACGCTTACCATTGATGACAATGAAAGTTTTTTGTCGGCTCTGCAGTCTAAAAAAGAAATCATAGATCAGCACCAAACAAAGCAGAGATAGATTCAAACCTATGAAGTTATGTATTGTTGCTAAGTTAATACGCTTTACATACTCCAGTACGGTAGTATTTCTTAATGTATGCGCCGAAGCATAGGTCAGCAGTAACATCAGAGGCAGTCCCCAATGATAGACTCGCTTGACTAATGTCGCGTAAGTTTTTTGTATGAAATTTCGGAATCCCATCGTTGAATCCATGACTACTGAGTCCCATCCAAGACTTGAATATAATAAGAGTTCAGTACCTTACTACACTCTCTAGAGGTTAATTTGCCTGCCTGATGGAGGCGATTGAGTTCTCTTTCTACAATGCCTGTTTTGCCGCTGCTATCGGTGGTTGAAAAGTTCCAATTTGCGGGTGAAACAATACGATACTGAGTGATGAGTCCGTCTTTGATCCAGACTTCATGCAGCAGGGAGCCTCCCGGTGCCTCTACCTTGCCGGTCCCCGAACCTTGTAATTGAAAATCGAAGGACCTCTTCAGGTTACGATCTTTCATTGGATCGAGTGACTGCAGGTGTTCCATGACTTCACGCATGAAAAAGCGGGTTTCCAAGACTTCCGCTAAGAGACGGCTGGCCAGACAGTTGGGTGCATCCGGAGGCAACTGCAGGTCTTCAATCATGCGTTGCATGTTATCGCTGATGTCTAGATTTCCTCCCATCACATGGGTGACCAGCATACGAGCTAGGGCACCGGTAAACATGGGTTCCGATTCATAACGAGCTCCTTTGATCCAAGTGTAGGCTTCCTTGCGTTTAGGATCATAAAAGTTATCGTCATCTTCCTCTAATCTACTGATCAAACGATAGTAGGTGTGATAGAGAGACTCCGTGATTTTCAACTCATTGAGGGAGTCTTTCTTCTCTTCCATTAAGACACCCGTAGAGTAAAACTGCTGTTGATTCTCACCTTTTTTCAAAAGCAGGGAACCAAAGCTGATCAAATACATGCCTTCATCGAAAGTTTTAGTAGAATTCGGAACTGCCTGGATAAATTCTTTCACATCCGTAGGCCAGACAAGCTCAATAAAGGCCTTACTCTGCTCCAATGAGCGCAGTAGACGCATAATCAGCTTGCGGTCTAGGGAAAAGTTGGTGACCCCACCAGGAATCAAATTCATCACAACGGGAAACTTGCCTCCAAGCTCCGCTAATGCTTCCTGGAGAATTCCCAATGTGCGATAAGCTTGTGGTAAATGAGCCAGGATTTTCCGTCCCTTTTTCCGACTGAGATCCCCTCTCCGAGCTCTTCCCAGCTTCAATCCCATATAATATTTTTTGAACTCGGAGGTTTCATGGGCCAAGTTCAAATAGTCGGGCAGCACTTCCCAATAAAAGTGGTGAATGTGGGAGTGAATCGTGGACAAATACAATTGAATATGTCGAACCAACTGTCCCGTGCGGGCGGGTTCTATCTGTAGGTAGTTTTCTAAAGCTAGAGTTGCGGCAATGCCATGAGCAACACCGGACTTAGTAGACAAACGCTGAGTCAGCTGGATCGCCTCCAGGGGAGAGCGACCTATCAGGCTATCTTCCAGATGGATGGACTGCCCACTTTTTAGGAAAACAACCTCACCTTCCGCTGTCTTATCCAGGATAACTTCCAGATGACCTTCCCTGTTGGCCATTCGGTGAAGTACTTTTTGACTCATATGTCCTCCCCCTTGTAGGTATGGATCTTCTGGATTTCTACAGAGCTATGACTTTTTTTGGTCAGTGCGTGTAGTAAGATACCTGCTGCCGTAACAGCTACAGTCCCTTTAGTGATGTTTTCCGCATGCCGCAGGAGGAGGGAATTGGTTCCCGTAGCTTCGCCTGAAAGGGTTCCGTAAAATCCCAAACCAGCGTGATTGGGATAATCCGGGTCGGAGCAGCCTGAACAAGGACTGCCTGCCTTCACACACCAGTTGCCAGTTTCGTTCCAACGATCAACGGGACAGGTGTTTTTAGTCACAGGGCCCTTACAACCCAATAAATACAAACAGCCTTCTTTTTCACCAAAATAGTTAACGAAGTCACCCACATCGAAGTTTGATCGGTATTCACAGCGCTCACAGATATATTTTTCAAAAAACATTAACGGCCGACGTAATTCATCAAGCTGTGGTAGTCCGAAGAGAATCAGATGATTGAGTGTTCCCAAAAGATGTCGAGCCGAAACGGGGACACCGGGCAACCTGATGAAAGGGACCTGGGCAGGCAGCAATAAGTCCTGCTCTAAGTGAATCCAGGAACTGCTTTCTTCCGGAGCGTAAGCCGTTTCATTACCAAGCAGAATAACCAGCCTGGACTGCTTGATTGCCTGACTCAGAGATTTGATATAACCAGCTTCAGGATCCTTAGAAAAATATCCATCTAGAATCAGAATAGGGGCCTGAGGCCCTTTTTTCCTTAGCGCTGTTGTTTGCAAATCATCGATCGACAAGGTCTGAAAATATTTTTCCAGAAAATCCGGGAAGCCCGGTAGGTTCCAGATTCCAGCCCGATTGATCCCTGAAGATTGTCCGAAAAGCCACACAATCGATTGTTGCTCCAATTTAGGTTGGGCTACCAAGGATTGGGTTAAGCTTTCTAAAAGCAAAGGCACCGTAAGGCTACCCAAAGCTAATTGTTGAAGGAATTTCCTTCTTTTGAGTTTACCTGCCATGTTTACTCAATCTTTTGTTTTTTGAAACTCATAGAGTTGTGTGCCCGAAGCGTCGTAGAAGCGACTAATGACGCGATCCGGAGAGACTTGAAACCATACAAACCCGTTATCTTGATAACGAAATCGACTTTTTGCTGCCGAGCTTTTCACCTTGTTTTTATCTGATGAGGAACGATAATTTTTCCCTCCTGAGCCGCTCACGATGTACTCAGTTTTCTCTCCTTCCACCTGCAAATGTTCTAGCTGGTGATCATGTCCGGAGAGGTAGAAATCGACTTTACCCTGGAAATAATTATTCCAAAGCCCTCTTGAAAGAGGGTCCAGGTCTCCGTGAACACCACCACTGTAAACGGGTTGATGGCCGAAGAGGAACTTCCAGGGGCTTTGACTCTCTTCCACGTCTTGCCGGACCCCCTCAGCTTGCAAGATACCGCAGCTGGTATTGAATCCAAAAAAAGAAGCGGGTCCTGCCTGAAAATTGTAGGAAAAATTGGGCATTCTCCAAAAGGGGCTGTCCAGACTGTGATAAATCTGAGCAAAGACATTGCCCTTGAGGTCATGGTTACCCAAAACTGCAATAAAAGGGATTCCGATATCCTGGTAGATATCTTCAAAAAACAGTTTAAATAAAGGATCCTGCAGTGATTGCAGCCCACCTTCATAGAAGTTGTCTCCTAACATCAGGGCAAAGTCACAATTACCACCCTGACAGACCTGACGAATGGATTCCGCCACCCGTTTTTGCGCTTCCGAACCGTCGCCCGTATCTCCTATGGCCACAAAACGTACGTAGTCCTTAACCTGAGGGAAGTCCAGGTCCACCACATCTTCGGGCAAAGAAAAGCATCCTTTTTCATAGCCTGTTTGGGTTAACTTCACCCCTGTGTAGTTACCAAAAGCAAAAACCGCAATCAAGCCGGAACCGCCTAAAAAAATAAGAATCAATACTTTTAACCGGTTTCCTGCTTTTCTCTTCAAGGCATCCCTTTTTTAGTGCACAATTTTATAACAATTTACTGCTGTGGATAATGCGGACTCCTGCCACCTGCATTTCCTCAATGGCTCGATCCATATCACCCGGACTCAATTCCACACCTCGACAACCATCGATGATCACCGTGGTGTTATAACCCAACTTGATAGCATCCAGTGCGGTAAATTTCACACAGTAATCTGTGGCGAGGCCCATGATAAAAAGATTTGTCACCTTTTTACCTTTCAGATAATTATCCAATTGCGTGTGTGTGAAGTGGTCATTCTCAAAAAAACCACTGTAACTGTCAATCCTTTGATGAATTCCTTTTTTAAAAACCTTGTGAACCCCCTGTTGTTGGAGATCTACATGGAAATCAGCGCCAAGTGTATTCTGCACACAATGGTCGGGCCAGAGAATTTGTTGAATACCAAACAGATCAATCATGCTCCCCACGGGTTCCTCATGACTGCTGGCAAAACTACCATGCCCTGCAGGATGCCAATCCTGGGTTGCCAAAGTCATTTCAAAGCGTTGCATCAAGCTATTGGCCAGAGGCACGATCAGGTCCCCCTCACTGACAGCCAGGGAGCCACCGGGGCAGAAATCATTTTGGATATCAACCAAGAGTAAAACATCCATCCATTGGCCTGTGATTAGGGTTATAAATTATTCGGGTAGTCAAGAAACATTTGCTCCAACATCGCTTCGCATTCCAATAAAGCGGATTTTTCATAGATTCCCTGTCGTAAGAACTGATTAACCAAATCGATTTTTTGCAGGGAATAATCAATTTTTGGATTGGAACCCCGTACATAGGCACCGATATTGATCAGGTCTTCCGCTTCTTTGTAGATAGCCATAGTCTGATTCATTTTGACCGCATTTTGCTGATGGGAAGCTGAAGCCACATCCCCCATGAGACGACTCTTGGAACGCAGCACGTCAATGGCGGGAAAATGTCCCTTTGCCGCAATTTCCCGATCCAGGATGATGTGGCCATCCACAATGGAACGCACCGTGTCTCCAATTGGATCATTGGGATCATCTCCTTCCACCAGAACGGTGTAAAAGCCCGTAATCGAACCCGGAGATTCAGAGTTCCCCGCGCGTTCTAATAATTTGGGTAAAAGAGCAAAGACGGAGGGCGGATACCCCTTGGTTGTCGGGGGTTCCCCTACGGCAAGACCAATCTCCCTCTGCGCCATAGCAAAACGGGTGAGACTATCCATGGTTAATAATACATCCTGCCCTTCAGCCCGGAAATACTCCGCAATGGCAGTACTCAAATAAGCTCCGTGCATACGCACTAAAGGGGACTGGTCGGACGTCGCCGCAATGACCACGGAGCGTGCTAGACCGTCCTTTCCCAAATCCTTTTCGATGAATTCTTTGACTTCACGGCCACGCTCCCCGATTAAGCCGATGACGTTGATATCCGCAGTAGTATTACGAGCCATCATACCGAGTAAAACGGACTTTCCCACTCCGGATCCCGCCAGGATGGCAACTCGTTGCCCTTTGCCACAAGTCAACAAACCGTTGATAGCTTTGATCCCTACATCAAGAGGTTGATCAATACGACGGCGTAACATGGGATTGATGGGGGTCGCGTATAAATCCGTTTTATGTTCACAGTTCAAAGGTCCCAAACCATCGAGGGGATTGCCCATTCCGTCAATGACCCGTCCTAGTAACTCCGGCCCCACTTTCACATAAGAGTGATCTGAGGAGGCGATCACCCGACTTTGGGGGCCAATCCCCCGGATATCTCCCAAGGGCATCACCAAAACACTGCCAGCCTTGAAGCCCACGGCTTCCGCCATGACACTTTCACCTGTCACCGAATTCTCAATCAAACATTTGCTGCCTATTTTCAAACCCGGATTGTGGGCTTTAACAAGGAAACCGATGACTTCTTCCACCTTGCCTTCAACTCGTTCAGGCAGACTGGTTCCGGCTATTTTGAGGTATGGATCTAAAGAAAACAAAGACGATTCCTGCAAAGAATTCCTAATCGAGTATGAGTTGGGAGGTTTTACTATCGAAAAAGCGCCTTGCGGTCTTCCGTACATTCGCGAAGCTTGCGCTGCATTTCCTCAAACTGTTGTTCCAAATCCAGCTTCACAGCGGAAAAATCACTTTCAATCACAGCGGCGGCCGGTTTTACACTGTTATCTGCTTTAATACGAATGGCCTGATCCTCATCCAGGAAGGCTGCAAAGTCCTCCTGATATTCGCTGATAAACTGATATTCCACAGGGTTAATGCGAATTTTGATATTTCCCTGCCCTTCGAAATATTGCAGTGTGCTTTGCAGTGCATTGAGGACATGTTCTTTTTCAGTACTGAGATCACGATGCACGACCTTTTGCGCGACGATTAAGCCCAGTTCTACGATCTGATTCTCATATTGCTGCAACAAGTGGGTTCGTAAATCCCCCAACTCCTCTAAAAGGGACAAGACCTGCGCTGTATTCTGCTGATTTTGAGTTTGAAACTGTTCCTGTCCCTCTTGAAGTCCTTGCTGGAAACCTTCCTCTCTGCCTGCGGAAATAATTTGTTCTCGCTCGGCATGGGCCGAAGCAACGATTCCCTGTGCCTCTTCCTCGGCTTCCCGCTGGACGATTAAGGCATTTGCCAGTTCCAGTTCCACTTCAGCGCGTAGTAAATCAGCCTCTTCGCGGGTATTTGCTGCCTGACGATCGCTATTATCCTTGATCCGGTTGGCGTACTCTTCAATGTTAGTCAACATTGTCTCTTCTTGCACGAAATTGCCGGAAGAGAAGTGAGAAGGCATTTCCGAAGAGCCTTCAGCAGAATCTTGGTTGTCGTCAAAATTCTGTTGTGGAGCAAACTCTGATAAATCAGGTTCAGGTGCCCCAAAATCCTGTGCTGCTTCGGAGCTGGGCTCGTCTATTTCATCGAAGGCTGGTGGGACAAAAAAATCACTCATGAGTAGTTATACCAAAAAAACTAAGGTCCTTTCTTTTCTCGCAGCCAAGTACGCACCAAGGAGGCTGTTTTGAGTGGGTCCTGCTTGGCAATTTCGATGATCTTGTCGCGAGGTGGTATTCCAGTTTCTTTTTCTGTTGGAATTTCCAGTTCTTCCCCTTCCAGCTCACCAATAGTGGTGGGCAAACCCATCAACAGATCCAGATCTTCGGGCTTGGCGGAAAGCTTGGCAACCATGGGACGGATGACTACAACGATCAGCATTACAATACCCAATCCAACGGACAGGTAACGAACCAGATCTATGTAGAACTTACGCCTTTTTTCTTCTTGCTGCAGTTTTAACTTTTCTTGCTCTAAGAGGGGTTGTTGGAATTTAAAATTGGATACAGTGAGCCTATCCCCTCGTGTCTCCGAGTACCCCACAGTGTTTTTCGCGATCCTCTCCAGAGCCAATCTATCTCTGTCACTCCAGGGGAGATATTTACTGCCCACAACCTCACCATCCTCATTACGAGTATATTCCCGCAAACCATCCACTAAGACGGCCACACTCATGCGAATGATCTCTCCGGCAGCTTTTTTGCGCACAATACGCCGTTTACTGTTTACGAAGTTAGTTCGTTTGGTTTTCTTGTTGATATCGGAAATATTAGCGATCTCACTAGCACCCGCCCGTACCTCGGGGGAGTTGGATGTGACTCCGGGAACACCAATAGGGATAGAACGGGAACCCGTTGATTTTTCGGAGGTAATTTCTTCGCTCAAAATGGCGGTTAAATCTGGATCGACCAGATCCTCGGTAATTTCACTGGAATCAAAATCTAATTGCAAGGTCACTTTGGCTTCAACATGACCCTTTCCAACTATTTTTTCCAATTGGGAAACCAACTTTTGCTCCAATTGCCTTTCTACATAGAGCTGGTAATTATAGTTTTTATCACGGATATCTGAACTATTGGGATCCGTTAAACCCTTGGACAATAGGTTTCCATTGTCATCAGCCACACGGACATCATCGACCGCCATGTCAGGGATGGCTCCGGCCACCAAGTTCAAAATGGTATTAACTCCCCTTTGTGACAGTCTTTTTCCCGAGGCAATCGAGATAATCACTGAAGCCGTAGGATGCCTGTCTTCATCTAAAAAGAGGGATTTTTCGGGGATAGCCAGGGAAATTTTTGCTTCATCAATAATTTTGATTTTGGTGATCAAGCGGATGAGTTCCCCCTCTAAGGCGCGTTTGTATTGGACCTTTTGTTGGAATTCCGTAGCACCGAAGTTATTTTCATCAAAAATTTCAAAACCTACAACACCACCCATTTGCAAGCCACTGGAGGCAATCTGGAGGCGCACCTTATCAACGGATGCAGCGGCAACCAGGATCCCCCGGCCACCCGGCTGTAAGACATAGGGGATGTTCTGTTCATCCAAGGTGGCTGTGATTTTGCCGGCATCTTCCGGTGAAAGACCCTGTACCAGCGGAGACCAAGTCACCTGTTGGGAATAAAATACGAATGCAATCAAACCGATCAAGATCCCACCCAAACTGGAAAAAAGAAAGATTTTTTTCCCCGTGGTCAGGCTCTGAAAAAAGTTCTGGAACTGACTCTGGAAATCCGTTAAAATGTCGGCTGTTTGTTCGGCCATGAAATAAAAACCTTAAGTAATTGGCTCAAAAAACAAAATTCTGCTATGGAACGATGAGTTTGATTATTTCGGAATC
>NVSR01000148.1 GCA_002401295.1 SAR324 cluster bacterium
AACGCATTCGTTTTCTTCAATGAAAACAAGCTGGAGTTGAATTCCCAGAACGTTGATCAACCTTGAATCCAACCTGAAAATCCCTCACCGCCTTTTTGGCACAGAAGGGGTTACATCCATTGATTCCTATTTTGTTTTCCCGCCTATTCACTCCATATAGCCGGCTACATGTACAGCATGATGATGCAATCAAGCCGGTTTTAGAATCTGGAGTACGTCTCTATACAGCATGTTTGGTCCTTTCTAATGGAGGGGCCTAAAAACAACTACTTTTTTGAGGGAGATTCGCAGAGCGCATCACCCTTTAAGGATTTATTATTACCCGGAGTTTGAATGTCAAACAAAGTAATGCTCATCAATGAAACTGAGGATGAGTCGAGGATTGCCATTGTCGAAGACAATGTTTTACAAGAGATGCTAATTGAGCATCAATCCAGGGAGCAGACTAAAGGGAACATCTACAAAGGTATTGCCGTTCAAGTCCAGCCCGCCTTACAAGCGGCTTTTGTCGATTTTGGTACAGCAAAGCATGGTTTCCTGCCTAAGAACGAAGTCAACCCTGCTCTGTATGTGAACAAAGGTGCGGGACATCGCAACTCCATCCAAGCTCGCTTGAAAGTGGGGCAATCAGTGATGGTTCAGGTGACTCGTGAAGCGGTAGACCATAAAGGTGCCGCATTGAGTACAAATATCAGTATTCCCGGTCGCTTCATGGTACTGATGCCGAACTCGGACAAAGGCGGTGTTTCTCGTAAAATTGAAGATCCTGAAGAAAGAGAACGTTTAAAAAGTTTCCTCTCTGGGATTCAGGGAGAAGAGCATGCCGTGATTATTCGCACTGCCGGTGTGGGACGCAGCCTGTTGGAGCTAAAGAAAGACTATACTACCCTGAAACGTGTATGGGAGGAAATCAAGGAAAACTATGATAACACCCTCCAGCCAGGTTTAATTCACGAAGAAGATGATGTGGTTATTCGTACTCTGCGGGATTATTACACCGAGGACATTGAAGAACTTTGGGTTGATAACCCTGAGACTTTCCAGAAAGCTTTAAATTTTCTAAAAGAAGTCGCTCCAAGACGACAGCGAGACCTGAAATTATTTGTCGGTGATCGTTCCCTATTTGCGACTTATAACGTAGAAAAGCAGGTAGAGCGACTGACCTCTCGTGAAGTCCCCCTTAAATCTGGTGGATCCATCGTGATTGATCAGACAGAAGCCTTAGTTGCCATTGATGTGAATTCTGGTCGTTCCAATCAGGAAAGAAATAACGACGATACGGCATTGCGCACCAATTTAGAAGCTGCGGATGAAGTTCTTCGCCAACTTCGCCTCCGCAATATGGGTGGATTGGTCGTAATCGATTTCATCGACATGGAAACGGATGTTGCTCGCACAAAGGTAGAAGAGTGCCTTTATGCCAGTCGTGGTAGGGACAAGGCAAAGATCTCTTTTGGTGAGATCTCTAAATTCGGACTGCTGGAAATGAGTCGACAACGTATGACTGTTGGAATTTCCAGAACTGTAGAGAGTGCTTGCCCTACTTGTCATGGAAAAGGCAGAATTCCATCTCGTTTGGCTGCTACCAACTTGATCATTCGAACGATTCGAGAAATAGCCGCCCAGGGCAACCTTTTAAGGGTTGAGGGGGAGTTACCTCTTGACTTGGCCAATCACCTCTTGAATGAAAGGCGGCAAGCCATCGTAGATCTGGAATTGGAATTTGGTTTCCAAATCCAGTTACGCGGAACCCCTGAGATCATGATCTTTGAGGAGACTGCACTCAAAGCATTCTACAAGGATCGAAGTCGTGCACAAACAATTGAAGTAACGGCTTCCCAAGACAAACAGGAAGGAAGACGAAAAGGTCGCAGAAAAGACCGCCGTGAACGAGAGGAGCCTAAACAGTCAACTCAGGTACAGGAAACGTCAGAACCTCAAGCTGAAGAGCAGGTAGAGGCATCTCAGGAAGCAGAGAAGGTTCAAAAAGTTGAACCGCAAAAAAATAAAACAGTTGTTGAAGAGGCAGCCAAAGAGGTCATTACCCAGGTAGAGATCAAAGTTATCGAGAACGCAGTTGAAAAACAAGTAGATACAGCCAAGGAGGTGGCTCCCGTAGCCGTTGTAGTTGAGACACCAGCTGTAGTTGAGACACCAGCTGTAGTTGAGACACCAGTTGTAGTTGAGACACCAGTTGTAGTTGAGACACCAGCTGTAGTTGAGACACCAGTTGTAGTTGAGAGACGGGCACCGGCCCCACAAATTGGCAGCCAAGTGATTGAAGAGGTCTTACGACCTGCTGATTCCGGCATTCACCCAGCTTGCTTGTTTAGTGATGTCAGAGAATTGTCCAGTGACTCTCTAGATGAGATAACCTCAGCGTTTAAAAGTCGCTTGAAAGGAAAGGCAGGAAATCAAGCTCCTTATCGAATTGCCGAGGAATTTCTATGGCGATCAGTTGGAGCCCCATCTAAGACGGAAGCTATCGAGGTAGCCCCCGTTGAGGAAAGTGAAAGGACTGAGTCAGAGGCTACTACAGCAGTAGTTGAGGTTGAGGGAAGGTCTTCGAATGCTGAAAATACTTCTCAATTATCTTTTGATGAAGTTGCAGAAACGGAGAGTGAAGCGGCTTCAGAGGTAGAGTCTACTGATGAGGCATCAGTGGAAGCAAAGGATGCTCCCAAGAACACAAGTAGGCCATCTTCAAGAAGGCCTGCTAGAAAAACAGCTGCACGAAGATCAAAACCTGCCGCACGGAAACCCAAATCTGCTGCGGAAGGGGATGAACAAAAAGCAGCTCCAAAGAAAAGAAGAACCCGCACTAAAACTGTAGCTGAAGCAGCTAGTGAAGGTGAGTCCGGCACAGTGACTAAAGCTTCCAAAGATGTGGAAACTAAGCCAAAGAAGGCTACGGCTACAAGAAAAAAAACAACCACTCGCAAAGCTACTGCTAGAAAGCCCAGAACTTCGGCTGCGAAGAGTGAATCCAGTTCTTCTGAAAAGTCCGAGCAAACAGCGAAGGCTTAATTTCTGAAGAACACCTGATACAGTTGGAGGGCGGATTGCCCTCCAATTCCAGTCTTATAAGTTTGAATTTAGGTGAGAGTCACAGTATTCTTGCCTGATTCCTGCATTCCTGCTGTTAAACCCCTCGAACCCCAAGTTTTCCGATTCCGAAGGACGTCCTCTCCTAGGTCTCCGTTTTCCTTTCTAGCCCAGGTCTAAAATGATTAGAAAGTGTTCACTAATTGGATTGATTTGTTTGATACTGCAGTTCAGTCTCTTGCCTATTTCCTCTGCCCAAAGTAGTTTTGCTCTCAGTAATACGGAAGAAGTTATCCAGAATGCCCTGAAAATACCGGAAGATGAGGTACGCAGTGAATTATTAGTACTTCAGTTTGGTTCATCTGGAATGACAGAATCGGCAGCTAAAACTTTTAGCAATATGATTGCGCAAAACCTCTCGAATACAAATCGTTTCCAAATCACCACATTGGATGAAGCAGAGAAGATTATCGAGCAGGAAGCTCCCTTCCTTCTGCCTTGTTTCGAGATTGGCTGTGGGATCCAAATGGGGAAAATTTTAGGTTCGGAACGTGTTCTATCCGGGCACATTCAGTTGGATGCAAGAGGGGATTTTATTTTAAGTGTTAAAATGGTAAACGTAATAGACAATACACTTGAATTTGAAGACAGACTTCGCTTTACCGATAAAAATATTGATCAACGGTTTTACCTGGTTGCCAATCGAATCGCTCGTAGTACGCCTCTGGTAGGGCAAATCATTGATGCCAATAATAGGTTGGCCATCATCGCTCTGGGAGAACGAGATGGACTTCGTGTAGGTGACCAATTGGTAATCTACAAAAGAGACCGCATTGAAACTAGAGACTTCGAGCAGTCTCAAGTACGCATCCAAAGACAAAATATTGGCATTTTAAATATCACCCAAGTGGGGGATAGAACCAGCCAAGGTATCTATTTCCAGTCCATTGAAACACCGCAGCCCAAGCAATTCGTTACCTCTTACCTGGATAAACGAAAACAAGTGCAATTGATTGATACGATCCGTAAAGAATTGGATACTCATCAGCGAAATGTTTACGAAATCACTAAATCTGTACAGTTAAGCCCGGTACAACTAGAGGACCAGGAGCTTAAGAAATGGATTCGAAAAGTGAGATTATTGGAGGAAATCCGAGATCAATGGTACTGGATTATGGTAGGCTCTGGTGGTGCATCTGCTTTTTTTATCAGTCAATTCAAAAGCGGAGATGACCTCAAAGTGATTGCTGCCTTAGGAGCTTTAGGTTATAGCAGTTTTGAATATTTCACAGTAAAAAACAGGCTCTCAACTCTCGTCGATGAAGGTCGCTACCGAGGATATTTGGAACTAAAAATAGGCCCTGACCTCGGCTCCGTAGGCCTTGGATATCGTTTCGATTTTTAGTGAAATGTGTGATTTAGCGCCTCACTTTCGTCAGGCGTACTTACAGGTCGCCATTGATAGGGACTTTTGAAGTTCAAAAGGATCAACTCATTGCGGGAGGCTTTTTAACCCAAAGCGACACTACCTAAAGATTCGAGCTGCACATCCGTAGAAACCTCATTATGGGAGAGTACAACTAGATGAGGAATCGCCCTTTCCGTCAAAGTCTTGAGATGTGGCCGAACTTGTGGAGAACAAAGGATTAAAGGTTGATAGTTAAACATGGCAAAACCTTCGATTCCCTGTTCCACTGCATTAATCACGGCTTGAGCCGAATCGGGATCCAAGCCTAAGTAAGTCCCCTGCCCTGTATCCTGGATAGCTCCGGTAATGGCATTCTCAATTTCCTGGTCCAAAGTCATCACAGGAATAACTCCTTCTTCCGTTTGATATTGTCGGGTAATATTCCGAGAAAGTGCCTCACGCACATGCTCCACCAGGATTTCCGGGAGTTTCGTATATTGTGAAGTATCAGCCAGAGTTTCCAGGATGGTGTTCATATCACGGATGGAAACATTCTCCTTCAGCAAACTTTGCAGCACTCGCTGAATCACTCCCAAGCCCAAGAGATTCGGCACCAGTTCCTCTATCAGTTTTGGTTCAGTTTCCGCAACCTTATCCAAGAGCTTTTGCACATCTGTACGTCCCAAAAATTCATATGCGTGATTTTTAATCAACTCAGTGATATGGGTTGAGATGACTGTGGGTACGTCCACTACGGTGTATCCGGCCATTTGCGCTCGTTCACGATCATCTTCAGAAATCCAGATTGCTGGTAAGCCAAAGGCCGGTTCTACCGTAGGCAAACCATCAACTTCCTCATCAATTTCACCGGCTTCCATTGCCATGAAATGATTGGTCATCATTTCACCTTTAGCCACTTCAATGCCTTTGATGATGATACTATAAGCCCCCGGTTCCAGTTGCAGGTTATCCTTAATATGCACCGGTGGCACAATGAACCCCATATCCAACGCAATCTGACGACGGATGGCTTTGACTCTTTCCAAGAGTTCTCCATCTTGATCTGGATCTACCAATGGAATCAAAGCATATCCTAACTCCAACCCCAAAGTATCGATGGGCAGTAAGCTGGCAATGTCTTCATTATTGTCTGTTTCCGCCTCCACTTCTTCCGTTTGCTGCTGGACGACTTTTTCCTGAGCTACTTGTTTTTGGCTTTGGGCTTTTTTCCAGCCAGCTACCCCTAAAAGTGTGGCCAATAAGAAGAAGGTTGGCTTGGGCATGCCTGGAACGAGAGCGAAGAGAAATAAGGTGCCTGAGGCAAGCCACATCACTAAGGGATTACCGAATAATTGCAATCCTATATCAACACCCAATTGATTTTCCGCCCCCGCCTTGGAGATAACCATCGCTGCAGCGATGGAGATAATCAGGGAGGGAATCTGACTGACAAGTCCATCACCAATAGTCAGGGAAGTAAAAGTCTCGGCTGCGTTACTGATATCCATACCATAAAACATGACCCCGAGAACCAATCCACCCACAATATTGATGCCTGTGATAATCAGCCCCGCAATAGCATCACCTCGTACGAATTTACTGGCACCATCCATCGCACCGAAGAAGTCGGCTTCCCGTTGAATATTACTTCGACGAGATTGTGCA
The DNA here is from genome assembly GCA_002401295.1 of SAR324 cluster bacterium. Taxonomy (GTDB): domain Bacteria; phylum SAR324; class SAR324; order XYD2-FULL-50-16; family XYD2-FULL-50-16. The sequence continues at coordinate 6,119 of NVSR01000148.1, forward strand.
ACCTGCTCATCAATAATACCGGCGTTGAGGTCGGCATCAATTGCCATCTGCTTTCCAGGCATGGCATCTAAGGTAAAACGAGCCGCCACTTCCGCGATTCGTCCGGCACCCTTACTGATCACAACAAAATTGATCAAAACAAAGATGAGGAAAATAATGATTCCGATCAGATAATTCCCCCCGACCACAAACCCCCCGAAGGCCTGGATCACATTCCCTGCTGCGGATAACCCTTTTTGCCCATTCGATAAAATCGCCCTGGTAGAAGCCACATTTAAGGCAAGCCTAAACAAGGTAGTGACCAGCAATACACTGGGGAAAATAGAAAAATCCAGTGGTTTAACGGAGTAAAGCGCGACAAACAGAATCAACACGGAAAGCATGATATTGATGGCAAACAAAACATCCAACAAAAAAGGAGGCAAAGGGAGGATCATGACGGCAAGAATGCCGACAACTCCCACTGCCATAGCGATGTTTGGATCAATGGTGAATTTATTTCCAGCTGATCCGGTTGATACTGCCATAAGAAGAAAACCTGATAATATAGGGGGGAAACGAGTGCTTAGCTAAACAATTTGGTTTCAGAGGTATCGTTTTTTCCAAAATATGTAAACATACCTGAATGGGATCGCACGAACAGGTTCAATATTCGGTTTCCTCAATACTCTGCTAGTGCAGAGAGAAACCAGCCCTAACTGCGGGTAATGCAAAATCAGAGCCTGAAATAACTATATAGTTGATATAATTTCAATCAAACAGGGAGGCCATAAAATACATTGAGTTACTTGATTTTATATTATTTCTTTTTCTTCTTTGCTTTGTAAACAAAGGCCAGGATTTCAGCGATTGCCTTGTAGAATTCTTCGGGAACTCCTTCACCAATCTCGACTTGAAAATAAATAGCTCGCGCCACGGCTGGGTTCTGATAAACAAGCACATCGTTTTCTTTGGCAATTTCTATCATACGCAAAGCGATATGATCTACACCTTTGGCCATAATTTGAGGTGCATGCATTGTTTCTCGATCATATTTCATGGCAATTGCAAAATGAGTCGGGTTACTGATCACCACATCTGATTCGGGAACTTCCTGCATCATCCTGCCTTGACTCATCTGTTGCTGAATCTGACGAATTTTACCTTTTAAAGCTGGATCTCCTTCTGATTGTTTATATTCGTCCTTGACCTCCTGTTTGGTCATCTTCAGTTTTTGCTCCAAATCCCAAATTTGAAACATGTAGTCAAAAACAGCCATCGTCAGCAGGGCAATAAAAAGGCGTAGCGTGAATCGCCCGATAATCTCCCCGGCAACAGCAAAGAGCGACTTGGGATCGACAGAGATCAGATTATGTATCTCCTCCAAGCTCTCCATAAAGGTATAGTACCCGATATACCCGATTACCCCCATTTTGAATAAGGACTTGACTAGTTCTACCAGGGATTGCTTAGAAAAGATCCTACCTAATCCTTTGAAAGGACTCATTTTTTCCAGCTTAGGCGTCAAAGGTTTGAAGGTGATATTAACACCTACCTGGACTACACTGGAAAAAACACCGATGATAACAACCGTACCAAAAAAAGGAAAGACAATGATCCCTGCAGGCTGCAGAAAACGCATGAGAAGCTGCTTGATCAAGGGAATATCCAGTTCCGCCCATTGGAGATTACGGAAACTGTCCGCCAAAAGGTCTGCCAGGGCCTTGACCATGGTTGATCCGGTAAAATAAAAAAGCAGTAAAAAACTACCTAGCAAGGCTGCCGAGGAAAGTTCCTTACTATAAGCTACTTGTCCATCTTTACGGGCATCATCCCGCCGTTTTTGCGACGGGGATTCACTTTTTTCTCCAGAATCCGATTCTGCCATGATTTATCTAGCCATGAGTGCGAGAAAGTCTAGAATTTTAGGCCCGGTGGTGCCAAAGAGCTGCACCATAGCTCGTACCGTATAGGGCATTCCAAACCACAGTAAAATCAATCCCAAACCGATTGTAAAGGGAAATCCAACAACAAATATATTCATCTGTGGGATACTGCGCGCCATAAAGCCCAAAATGACATTGGCAAACAATAAGGCAACGATCAAAGGCGCTCCTAATTGCAGACCAATGATAAAGAGGTCTGCCATCAAACGACTGAGGAAGTCGATTTTATTGGGCGAAAAAACAAAGCCACCCAAGGCCACTTTTTGGTAACTTAGCGCCAGGACCTCGAAAAAGATATGATGCCCATCCAGCACAACAAACAACAGAGTTGCTAAGACACCTTCAAAGGCAGCGATGATGGATACTTGCACTTCAGTCTGAGGATCGACCACATTCGCGATACTAAATCCCATTTGAAAGCCAATCACAGTCCCTGCAAAATCAATGGAGGCGAACATGATCTTTGGGACAACGCCTAAGAGTAAACCAATCATCAGTTCTCGTATGACGAGTAACAGATAATCCGCTGTGTTCAAGCGATCCAGTGCCAAATTTTGAGGTACTACGTGAAAAATAATAAGAGCACAAATCAGTGCCAGATAAATACGAACCGACGGTGGGATAGTATCGGCACTAATAATAGGCGCAGTGAGGAAGATACCCGATACACGCAGTAGAACAAGAAAAAAAGTAAAATAAAGGTTGGGGTCAAAGGTAAGGATATTTGCCATGGGGTGCCAGTAATCCTATCTGACGAATAGAGGAGGACACCACCCGTAGCCCATTAACGGTCGGGTGGAGAATAGAATATAAACTCTTAATAACCTTCAGTATCCATAGATTCCACATTTGGATTAGAAAGGTCTAAGGTTCCCTCACGCCCCTTGGTGCGCTCTTCTTCACTTTTGCATTCAATGCAAAGCTGAGTGAAGGGAAGGGCCATCAGGCGCTTTTTCCCTATCTGGACACCGCAATCTTCACAGAGTCCATATTCATCGTCATCGATCCGCTCTATGGCATGCTTGATTTGCTCCAACTTCTGTTGGTCACGCTCACCTAATAACTGATACAACTCCCGGTCACGTTCTTCAGTTGCATGGTCAATATTATCACCAATGTCATTAGTAACTGCACTGGCGGACTTGCTCCGGTCCTGTTGGATTTCAGCGATAATCGCCTTTTGCATTTCCAACAACTTCTCTTTGATCTCTTTCATCTCTCTATTAGCTAGGTGATTGTTGAATTATCGTAAAGCTAAATTATTTTTGATATCATACAACTAAGAATATTTTGATCGAAACTAATCTTTAGGCGCTGGATTATATAGGAACCTCCTAAAAAAGCAATGATTTTTTCAAACCTTTTTTTATCCAGAAAATAGCCCTTTTT
>NVSR01000149.1 GCA_002401295.1 SAR324 cluster bacterium
AATTCATCAAAAAAGCTAAGCAAGAGGGAAAAATTTCCGTATTATTATAACCATGGATTTATTGATTATTATATTTACCATGATGATAATCATGGTCCATATAAGAAATTGGCAGTTAAAAAAGGAGATGCTACTTCTCAAACAGCTGCTGATATCAGTATTGAAGGAGATATTGTAAGCCTTATTGTTCCCCTGACTCCACTAGTTAATCTGCAATTTAATGATATCCCTAAAATAATATCAAAAGTAGAAACAGAATTTTTATTAAGATCAAGGTCTGATTATTTTAATCTGATAAATGATGAGTCTGCACCTGAGACATTTGCTCGTACTTTTGAGAGTAATCCTGTGCAGGCATTGGATTACTTATTATCTCAAATAAAAAAGGACATAGAAACTTCAGACAAAATTGATAAAATATCTATAGATATTAAAGGATTATCAGGATTTTTAGAACATCAAACTATTCGCTATTACTTGTGTTCCGCGGCAGATTACAAACGTGGAATTATTAAAGATGAATACTTGAGTGAGGATATTAAACTGTGGATTGTTACAGCAAGTTTTCCCCCAATGATTTGGGTAGCTGAGCTTTCTATACCCAAACTTATTAGAAAGAACTTATTGGTTGGCCAAATTGTGTTAGATGCAAGTTCAGATGGGATAGATCAACAATCACCGATAATTAGTGTTCATTTTTGGGATAAATATTATTTCTATTCAAGGGATACAAATAGTATAAAAGAGTATAATTTTTCTAAAAAAATCCGCTCTTTGTTTCATCGTGATTCTCTTTGATAGAAGAAAAACGTGTAGTTTATTTAAGACCTTGTTTTATATATGATTTGTTGTTGATTTGAATTCTTAATTTGCTGAATAAATCGCCCCAAGTGCAGAATGTATTTCTAGTATGCAATGATTGATGACCCTATAATATCAGGGTAATTTTCCTACCACTTGGTTGGCTGTCAAGAACAATCATTGGGAAGGGGGCGTATCTTAATCAATTACTTCTTCAAGGGTATCCTTAATTAAAAGCAGTTTTTTCAATAGAAATTTAACCCCTTCCCCATTAGCTAGTCTGAGTAGTGATTCTTTATTATCCCAATATCGGTAGGGTGATTCTGAGTACTTCGCCCAATGAGACCAATTAGAAGCCTTTCCACCAAACTTGTTGGAAAGGGTACTTGTTACCTTCTGGTCAATTTTAGCTTCTGGTTCATCCTTTCCATCATTCTGAGGACTACCCACATAAAAACAATAGTTTCGATTATTCAAAGAACCTGGGCTTAAGCCGATGTTATAATTTTCCCAATCATTATGCCAAAACCATATTCGAGTATCGCGTTCTCCAGGTGCTTTTGAGATCTCATTTTTTACGATCCAGTTTTTTCCTAGTTTCTCACGAAGCAACACCTTAAGCTCATCCATGGCTTTAGATATTATTTGATGTCTAAGCTGTTTACCGGCATCGATAATATCAAGAGATAGCTCTAAAGCCTCCATATCCTTTGTACAATGTTCCAAAATAATGTCCTGTCTATCCAAAATCCCTCCTATATTTCTTTGCAAATGTATTCAGAAAAATCTTTTAAAAACCAACGAACTTTATCTGCCTGACATTGTTGCCTGCAGGCCTGCAGCCAGTTGATCAAATGTGGATTAAAATTCAATAATTCAAACCGTCCCTGTTCTTTGAGGGCGTTGCGTAGATGCTCGTCCAAACTCTTCGGCTCTTCATCTCTGCCAGCCAAATAAATGAGAATATTCCGATCTTTGCAAAGTTTATCAATAAACTCTGCATAATCTTTTAGCTGGTTTTCTTGTTCAATTGCCCAAGGTTTGTTTTCGATTGCAATCACAAATTTTGACGGGCCATTAGCTTGAATTAGCAAATCTATTCTTCGGCCCTTATGAGTACTGAATTCAATGTCTACTTGCCAGTTACATGCTGGTATTTGCCTGCATATCTCTGCCACAGATTCTGGTAATAAATCAAAAAATAACCTCAGAAATAGATCCTTTTGCCCATGTGTTCCATCTGGGTTCAATAAATCCGCAATAATTGATGATAACTTGAGCTCATTTGGTTGTATAAAATTGAAGCAATTAAAGTTACTTGCGATCTCTCGATCAGCTATTTTCTTAAAGTGTTCGAAATATTGAACCTTCGGCATAAGATCACGATAGAAACCTGACAGCTTCTCCTTGTAACTCTCTTCATTCATAATCTATTTACCTGATCAAACTGATTGAAATGAAAAATTCTAGATTGTAAAACTAGCTAAGCCCACTTGACCTCTATGGACAGGATTGCCTCTCATCCAAATTCAGACTATTTTGTGTTCGTTCTCTTCTGAAGGTAGGCATGGGGGCCTGCCCCGCTACTTTTTTGCAAGGAATTCTGTTGCTACTTCCCTAATCTAGGTATTTCATAAGAGGGTTTATCCTTGCTTTTTAATTACATTTCAACTGTTTGCATTGGAGTTTGGCTGGGATTTGAATCATGACTAAATATATAGGACACTTCATCGAAAAGCTTGTTCCGAAAAGTAAAAAGCTTGAAGTAAAACTTGAGGGTGGAACTATCCTCAGTAATATCTGGAAAATATTATTGCAAGATGCTGATAATAAACCGTAAACTTTCAAAAAAGCAAGTCATTTAACCCCTTTGATTTTTCTACATCTGGGTGATAATTCTTATGCCCCAGATGCATCAAAGCTCAAAGCCACTTATACTCGTGAAGTTGCAACTGCTCTTGGAGATGGTGGATAGTATTGGCCGTGGAACATCAAGCTGCGGCAGAAGACTTAGGACTTTCCGCCACGGAGTTCGCCTTTTATAATATTTTGATGGCGGAAATGAATCAGGAGGAAGAGTCTACCTTAATGGATTAGACCACTCATAAAAAAGTATTGCAGGTTAGCGAAAACAAAATTTAAAAAGTGAGTTAAAGCATGGATTTGAATCGTAGCGATTGTTCTCCCGAATATATCGAAACGAAGGGTTATATTGCCGAAGTGATCCGCACCCCCAGGAAAAAAACCGCCACCATTAAAGTTGAAGCCGGTGTGGTGACGATTGTCGTCCCGGAAAATATGGAATCCACCCGCATCAGCAAAGTACTCACCGCCAAACACCGCTGGATTCTGGAAAAGCTGGTTCTACAAAAAGAGGCCTTATTTTCAAGAGACAAGCAATACATTTCAGGAGAAGCCTTTTCCTATTTAGGCCGCAATTACCGCCTGAAAATCCAGAACGGGCCCTTCACTCCGGTGAAGTTAAAACATGGCCAACTCACCACCACCCAACCTGAGGGCAATCAAGATGCCCATAGGATTCGCAAGGCTTTATTACTCTGGTATCAAGAACACGCCAAAATCAAACTTACCGAAAAAGCCAAACGTTATGCTCGAATTCTAGAAGTCATACCTACAGCTATAGGCATTAAAACCTTCAAAAGTCGTTGGGGCAGTTGCAGTGCAGAGGGACAAATTGATTTCAACTGGAAAATCATCATGGCCCCCAATCGCATTGTGGATTATATAGTGGTACACGAGCTCTGCCACCTCAAACACCACGATCACTCCCCCCGTTTCTGGAAAGAAGTGGAGCAAGTCATCCCGAATTACACCGAGTGCAAAGAGTGGCTGAAAGTCAACAGTACAAGACTAGTGGTATAAATTACGCAACAGACTTGTTGCGCAACGAATTCGTTGCACAAATTTCCCCTTCCTGTGTGTAATCCAAAAACGGTAGCGCCGGGCTACGCCCCGGCTTCACTGCGAGAAGACAGAGTCATGCTCTCTGTTTGATATACCCCATTGTTAAATCCATTACCCTCTCTATATTATTAAAATCAATACTATATTTGGACGATTTTACCAGAGAACTATGCTCATCAAAATATTTCCCAGTGATTTCTCCCACCTCCTCAGAGGCAGCCAAAGCTGCATAGGTTCTACCCATGTCCTCTGGACTCAAAGCAAATTTCATTTTAAGCGAATAGAGACTCTTAGCGATTTTTGATAAATCGGGATATTTGTTGAGGTCGACTTTAACACTGGGAACACGAATACAATTTGCTGTAACCTTTGTGCCTTTCAACTGCTCACTGAGCCAGTAGGTATACATCAGTTGAGCCATTTTTGATTGATAATATGCCTTGGTTACATTGAAAGTCCTTGCCTGAAATTCAGGATCCTGAAGGTTTACTTGCAGGAAAGGCATGGCAACTAAGCCCTTTGAAGCAATGGTAATAATGCGTCCCTGAGGGCTGCGCTTGAGTGCACTCAGTAAGAGCTCTGTGAGCAATACTGGCCCCAGATGGTTGGTCGCCCAGATACTTTCAATTTTCTCCTCAGTGTATGCAATCTCCTTTTGCGTGATGTCGAAGATCGCGGCATTCTGAATGATAACATCTAATACTCCGTACTTCTCATTGATATTCATTGCTAAATCCTTGACGGAAGATTGCAGGGACATATCAACGTGCATTAATTCGATGGAGTCGCTTTTACTTTTGTGCCGAATTTCCTGGAGTGCCTTTTGACCTTTAGAGGGATTCCTACAGGCAATAATGACATGAAAACCTTTTTCTGCAATCTGAACGGCAGAAGCCTTGCCTATACCGGAGTTCGCTCCTGTAATTAGGCAGATTTTTTTTTGCATGGAGATCTTTGATGACTGGTGAATTATTCTTTGATTTTTGATTTCACAAATACTCTCAGGGAAATACTTCAGAAGCTAAAAGCCTCCTTTTTAATCAGCTCTTGCAAGGTAATCCAAAACTCTTTACCGTCTCTAGAAAGACCCCATTGCTACATTTATTTACCTGGATTGGATATTGTTATGAGTTATGAAGTTAATTACGAAAACAACCCTCTGCATGGTTTGGGTTTAAAAGACTTATTGGTTGAAATAGTAGATCACTACGGTTTTGAAATTCTCCATGCCTATTTAAATATTAATAGTTTCAAGACCAACCCTAGTATCGAATCTAGTGTGAAGTTCCTGAAGAAAAAAGAATGGGCCCGTGAAAAAGTGGAAGCTTTTTATTTATATGAGTTTAAAAACTTGCCAAGGGCATCGGATGTGCAGTTTGGATTAGCACCCAGAGATCGCCTCATTCCTGAGGGAGAACTACCCGGAAAGCCCACAGAATTAAGCCTGAAAGATGCCGATCGATTGCGTGAAAAGCGTGCTCAGAGAACGGCAAAGCATCACGGTAGGTATTCTGACTAAGCCAGCCTTTGCAATAACTGCTTGCGGTAAGCGCCGGGGGTTGTGTGTAAGATTCTCTTAAAGGTTCGGCTGAATACTTCTTCCGACTGATAGCCCACTTCATAGCCAATCGATCGCAGACTTTGGTCTGTGTCCCGGAATAAGGCGATTGCCTTTTGAATTCTCCATTTGTTCAAGTATTGGACGGGAGAATCACCTACTAATTCTGAAAAGCGAGCGCTGAAAGCGGAGCGAGACATGCCTGCTTTCTGAGCCAGCGATTCCACGGTCCAGGAAAATGCAAATTGGCGGTGAATCCACGCTAGAGCGCGGCCAATTTGAGCATCCTGCAATCCCGCCAGCCAGCCTTCATTTTTATCGGAAACTGATTCAATGCAGGAGCGTATAATCTGCACAAACAAGACATCCAGCATACGTGTGACAATCTCTTCCGAGCCGGGACGACGACTGAAGACTTCTGAGGCCACGAGGTTGAGTGTTGATCCGATCCAGTTTCCACCATCCATAGATTGTCCCTGAATATGAATGAGTGGCGGAAGATTGCTCAGTAAAGGGTGTGCCTCGCCTCGTTCATAGTTAAAAGCACCGCAAATGATTCTTGACTCCACTCCATAGCCTCCGATCACCATTTCTTCAATCTCTTCTGCAGACTTATTGCCAAAAACAACTTCCATATCCTCCACAGGTGTATTGGGAGAATCGGTGATCACATGTCCGGCACCTTGAGGCAGCAGAACGAAATCCCCTTCTTTCAGGGAGCGAAACTGACTTTCACCATCTAATTTTAAATAGCAGTTTCCACGGGTAATAAAGTGAAATGCCGCGAAAACAGACTTGGGCTGATAGAGTCCCCAGGGTGATAAAAATCGGGGACGAGCAAAAATATTACTTTCCAGGTGGAGGGACTTAAACACATCGCTGAGCACATCCATAAGTGAGCTGAAGAAGAGTGTGGACGAATCATCAATTAAGTTGGACTTTTATCTATTGTTCGTACTGGAAAAGCAGTTTATTGTCTATTTCATAACTCGGGTTCGGACTTTAAATGAAGTCTCGGACCCCTCAAATCCACAATGAAAATGCAATAAGCTGAGGTGAATCGATGAAAACATGCCTGGAATTGATTGTCTTTAAAGTACACGAAGATAAAATTGAAGATTTTTTAAAGTCCAGAGATCCCGTTAAAAAGGATGTAAGCGCCATGGATGGTTTTGTTTCCTACAAAACCATGCATTCCGTGAAAGACCCCACCTTGTATATGGATTATGTGGAATGGGAATCTAAGGAAAAAGCACTAAAGGCTTTTGAGGCATTCCAGTCACTGCCCAGTGCGGGACCTCTTATGGCAGCAATCAAGGAATTGGTGATTGCTGATCATTTCTTCGAAATTTAAGGCAAGTTAAAGAGTGACGTTCCTTTGAGTGAATAATCGGTCCTATCTGACAATAGGGCCGTAAAATGGTAGCGCCGCCCTACGTGGCGGCTTCATGAAGAGGAAGAACGTACTGTCTTTCTGTGGAGATTATTCTTTTCTTACTCCTAAAAAAGGTTAGACAAAGCAGAAACTGCCTCCTAGAATCCCCATATATACCATCTGAAAATTAAAATTCTGAGAGTACTCAATGCCTGAAAATCTATAAAAATCAAATGAATATATCAAAATACAAACATATAATCTGGGATTGGAACGGGACCTTGTTGGATGATGCCTGGCTCTGCCTCAAGATTGTAAATTCTTTGCTGGCTGATCGACAGTTACCAGAGATCTCTGAAGATTATTATCAGCAGACTTTCAATTTCCCCATCATAAAATACTACCAGAAACTGGGTTTTGATTTTTCTAGTGAACCCTTCGAAACCATCAGTACAGAATTTATTGAGGAGTACGAGGCAAAGCGTCATCAGTGTGAGCTGCGAGAAGATGCACTGAATATTTTAGATCGAATTTGCCAATCAAGTTTGACGCAATCTATTCTATCAGCCAGCAAGAGCAGTTATTTGTTACAAACGATTACTGAATTAGGTTTGCAACAAAACTTCACTACGATCAATGGGCTGGATAATCATCACGCATTCAGTAAGCTGGAAGTGGGAAAAACCTTTATTGCGGAACAAAAAATTAGTCCCACAGAGATTCTGATGATTGGTGACACCATTCATGACGTTGAAGTGGCTGAAGCAATGGGAGTGGAATGCTGTCTGATTCCCAGCGGACATCAAAGTCAGGAAAGGTTATCTGCCTGCGGAGTGCCAGTGATCAATCATCTTTCAGAGTTGTTTTAATCGATACATTTAAACCATGATTTCTCCACATTTTCACCACAATTGGTAAATAGTATGGAATTAACTTTTAGAAAGGAAAACATTCATTAATTAAAAAAGGGGGTACGTCATGAAAAATCCAAGCAAAACAAAAATACTCATCCAGTTCTTCACTCTATGTCTCATGGTGATTGGAGTGAGTTACCTGATCAGCAGTATCTGGGTTCAGAAAAAGGAAGAAATACCAGAGAAACAAGTGTTGTTTTTTGCAGAGTCAATGACCCTGGCTGAATTTGGCGTGAAAAATAACTTGTCGACCCGCATTCTGCAAGAGGTCTTTGAGCTAAAAGACAAAAAAGGCCTTCAAAAGCAGGTGAATGCTTTTAATGCTACAGAAGAAAGAATCTCATCCAAGGTAGACAAAATTCTAGCGGTGGAAGCAGAGCATGGTTCCAAGAACTGGCAGAAGATACTCCTGAAATTTATACTCTGGTTTGTCATCTGTGGTGTGGCATTCTATTTGATGCGTCGAGGGAAAATTACTCCGGAAGTCCGAAAAATCCTCTACTTCAGTTCTCTCGTTATTTTTGGTGTGATCCTGGGCGCTGATCCCAGTGCTATGGGAACAGTCAAAGATGCCATTGGACTCTATGCGGAGAAAGGGGTTATTTTTCCTCCTAGAATGATTGCATTAACGGTTTTTCTGTTAATCGTGCTGTTGGCAAACAAATTTTTCTGTGGTTGGGCTTGTCAGATTGGAACGCTGCAGGATCTGATTTTCAGGCTGAACCGCAACAAAAAGGATCGGAAAGGGGTTTTTAAACAAGTCAAATTGCCATTTGTTGTAACCAATACGATCCGTGTATTATTCTTTGCCATATTCACAGTAGTTTCATTTGTCTGGGCACTAGATATTATCGAGTTCATCGATCCCTTTAAAATTTACAAACCAGGGAAAATCGAAGTTATGGGATGGGTTTTTATGGGGGGCCTGTTAGTACTGAGTATTTTTGTATATCGTCCCTGGTGTACCATGTTCTGTCCTTTCGGACTGGTAGGCTGGTTGGTAGAGAAACTGGCAGTTTTTAAAATCAAAGTGGACTACGACAAGTGTACGGCCTGTCAAAGCTGTGCAAAGGCCTGTCCCACTACGGCTATGGACAGTATTTTGAAAAGGGATAAAGTCATTCCAGATTGTTTCGCCTGTGGTACCTGTCTTGAGTCTTGCAAGTCAGGAGCCTTAACTTTCAGCTTCGGAAAACGTCTCCAACCACCAGCCAAGAAGTTTGATCGATAAACTTAATAGGAAGGCTCAAAGGGGAGTACCCCCTATAGGAAAAGGGTAGCGCCGGGTTACCTCCCGGCTTCACTAAGAAACGAAAAAAGCATACTCCAAATACTTCAGGGGAGAACTATTAGTATCCCTAGTTCTGATCAATCTTGAACCTGGAAACTTGGTCATCAATCTGCTCGGCAACACTCGATAGTTCCGAGATTGTAATCGTCACTTGATCAATAGATTTAGAAAGATCGACTACGGACTCAGCATTCATCTCACTCACTTCCGAA
>NVSR01000150.1 GCA_002401295.1 SAR324 cluster bacterium
CTGATGCTTGATACATCAATTGGTTCTCCGCTAACTTGGCCATTTCTTTATCTATATCAACAGTATTACCATCCATTCTAGGATCGGGGTTGAAACTGTTGATTTGAGTTCCTTCAACCTGCTCCAAAGGTTGGCGATCCATACCGTCGAAGTGTCGAGAGTTGGATACCCTGAGGGGGCCCGGTCGGTCACTGTGTAAAGCGTTATTTAATTGTTTTTCAAAAACCAGATCTTGGGCTCGATACCCCGGTGTTTCCCGGTTGGCGATATTAGAAGCAATCATCGCATTACGCTTGGTGCGTAGTGAAAGGCTTTTAGATAGTAATGTCAGATTTTTATCAAACAATTCAATGGCCATTCCGGCACTCCCGTTTGCGATTTTATAGGAACTGGTTTTGGGGTAGGACTTAAAATGCAAGGAGGGGGCCAAAGGGATAATAAATAGTTTTTTGTAGAGATCAAGGTGGGGCCAACTCAGCATTGAGTTGGCTTTTGAGGGTAATAATAACTAGATTAGGCCTCCTGTTCCCCCAACCAGCGTTCAGCATCCATAGCAGCTTTACAACCGGAACCTGCCGCCGTTATCGCTTGTCGGTAAGTACTATCCATCACGTCACCACAGGCAAATACTCCTGGCACATTCATGCGACTACTGTCCCCTTCAGGGCGTAAGTAGTTATTTTCATCCATTTCCAGGCTATCTTTAAACAAAGTAGTATTGGGTGTATGACCAATGGCCACAAAGAGTCCCTTGGCCCCAATCTCTTTTGTCTCACCTGTTTTAAGATTGCGAACTCTCAAATCCGTCATTCCTTGCTTGTCATCACCCAGGACTTCATCCACTGCGCTATCCCAAAGGATCTCAATTTTTTCATTCTTCGCCGCACGTTCCTGCATCGCTTTGCTGGCACGGAACTCATCTCGACGATGAATCAAGAAAACCTTCTCACAAAAATTAGTCAAATAGGTTGCTTCTTCCAACGCAGTATCACCACCACCCACAACCGCGACCTTCTGGCCTTTAAAGAAAAAACCATCGCAAGTCGCACAGGCGGAAACACCACGATTTTTGTATTTCGATTCACTGCCTAAGCCCAGATAGCGGGCAGAGGCTCCTGTGGAGATGATGAGAGCATCACAAGTAAAGAGCTTCTCTCCTTCGTATAATTTAAAGGGCTTTTGTGATAAGTCGACCTTGGTGATTTCACCAAAAATAATCTCAGTGCCAAATCTTTTAGCTTGTTTTTCCATGGAAGTCATCAATTCATTACCATCAACACCATCGGAGAAACCGGGAAAGTTATCCACATCCGTAGTGGTGGTCAATTGCCCTCCTTTTTGGGGGCCACTGATGATTGTAGGCGCCAAGTTAGCCCTCGCAGCGTAAATAGCAGCGGTATAACCGGCGGGGCCCGACCCCATGATGATCACTTTACGATGTTCGGCTTTGTTTTCTTTCTTCTCTAATTCCAAAAGGTCATCTAATTTCCCCTGTGCGTCCAGTTCAAATAATTCATCACAGCCCCCTACGTGAAAGTCTTCAATGAAAATCTGTGGGACTGTACGGCGACCACCGGAACGCTCGATCATAATGTCTTTTTGCTCCACTTCCAAATCAATCCGAATTTCTTCGTAAGCGACACCTTTGGACTTCAGCAACTCCTTGGCCTTGTCACAATAGGGGCAGTAATCTTTGGAATAAATTATAGGTTTTTTCATGACTGAATCCAATCTTGGGGAGTGCAATGTAATATAAGAATATATCAATTAATTAATACTTTTACCATGAGACGCCCCCCATGGCGTTATTTATTTTACAAAACTATTCAGATGATGTAGAAAGTCCCTGGGGTATTCGTCTAGGTAACTTAGTGATTGTAGCTTAACTATCCCCTTCCTTTTAGTCGACAGTAATTGTTTTCAGAAAAAGGGAGTGCTCAGAGTAACGGGGAATTATTGTTAGAACTGCAGCCTCCTTCTCTATCTTTTGTGGGTGAGGGCAGCATAAACGTTCAAGAAGATGAAAAAAATCTTGAATCTCAGTAGTAAAAACAATATAAGAGGGTATGAGTAACTTTTTATTCCGTAGACAGTGACGGATAATTCTCATGATACCAATTTTTTAGTCAGACAGTTTAATAATTTCTTTAAAAAGGTAAGTATGCGAGAAGGAAGAGTTAAGTGGTTTAATGATACCAAAGGTTATGGATTTATCGAACAGGATTCAGGGCGGGACATCTTTGTACATAGGTCCAATATTCTTGATCGAGATTTTTTACGGGATGGGGAGTTGGTTGAATTTGAATTAGATGACGGCAGGAAGGGCCCCTGTGCTACAAAGGTAAGAGTTATTTAGAGGTAGAATAGCAGCAAGGATTCTATTTTTTTTGCTTGCCTTCAAGAGCGACCTGACGATTGCTTGTGGGGATTCATATCAGCCTCACAAGCAGTGATAAAGGGGGTTCTTATCCCTTCGTAGAAGTACTTTTACTTTGGGTCAAAGGTTGTTTTTTAGGGAATAGGCGATCACATTCTTCTCGAACATAACGTTTGACACCAAATCCCTTCTGTTTTTGCACCACGCAGTCCGAAAAATTGTCATATGGCTGTTGGCACCCGGCTATCAACAGCATAGCCACGGTTGAGAATATAGTAAATCTCTTCATCAATACAACTCAATTAGAATAATAGGAAAACAGGAATCCCCTTTATCTGATCCCAGTCTCAAAACAATCCGCCAAAGATCTCAAAAATAGAGTATTTTTTCAAGCCCGGAAGAAATAAAAAAGTAAGAGTACCCTTTTTCAGTACAGCTTTTGCATTTCAGGCTATGTAAAGTAGATATCAAGAAATCTTAATCAGTTGAGATTAGAATAGTTCTCATTAAATTCTTCCTTATTATGCTAAGGAACCGATCTTTTGGTGGCGAATTTTTTTTTCAATGGCTTAGAATACATAGAATACAGACTTGTGATCGGATCAATTGAATATGGATAAGAACCAGTTGGAGGTGACGAACCTCAACTTACGTGACAAACAACTCTTAAGTCGGGCTTTTAAAGCCTTTGATAGTTCAGTCAGTAAGCTAAGACAGTATCAAAATAAGCTGGAAACGGAAGTGGAACGTTTGGATAACGAGTTGCATCTCAAGAATCAAGAATTGACCAATGTCCTGCAAAGTCTTTCCAGTGGCTTGATTGTCACAGATCTCAAGGGAACTGTTCAGACTTTTAACCGTGCGGCCGTTAGCATTACGGGGATTCAAAGGGACCAAGCATTGGGCTGTAGCATCAATGAATTGCTCGATACCCCTATCTTACCGGAAATCCTGGATAATTCGGCCCTGGAACAGATCAATCAAGATTTCCACCAACAGTTTGTCTACATCAAAACGGGGGAGCAAAAAATCACCATTGATAGCTCCACTACTTTGATGGAATCTGATGAGAGTGAGCGGCAAGGTATTATTATTAATTTAAGTGATATCACCCTTTTAAAACGCCTGGAAGAGGAGGCAGAAAGGAAGAACCGTCTGACTGCCATGGGGGAAATATCCATGCAGGTAGCTCACGAGATTCGTAATCCCCTGGGTAGCATTGAACTCTTTGTTTCGATGATGAAAAAAGATTTCGATGACGATTCCATGGAGATGGAATTGATGCAACATATTTCATCGGCAACACAAAGTATGAACCATACTATCTCTAATCTTTTGGAATACACCCGCCCCATACCCATTTCCATGGATTTTTTGGATAGCCATCAGATTTTAGGAGAATTCATCGAGTTCTCTTCTTTTTCAGCCAGCCAACAGATGATTGAAATTGAGTGGAACCCTCAAGCCCCTCATGCTGTTTTGAAAGGAAATCAGATACTGTTGAAACAGCTATTTCACAATTTGTTCATCAATGCTTGCCAGGCAATGCCCGAAGGTGGGGAATTGAGAATCACTACCCAAAATTATAAGGAGAAAGACCCACTTATTTTGGAACGTTTCACTAGTCAGTTAGCCCACAACAATCGAGAATTGCTCCTACTCAGGGTTTCTTTTGAAGATACGGGGAAGGGCATGGATGATGAAGTTAAGAAAAAGTTATTCGATCCTTTTTTTACAACTCGCGAACAGGGAACTGGATTGGGATTGTCCATTGCCCATAAAACAATGGCCTCCCATGGTGGCACTATTCTAGTGGAGTCCACACTCAATCAGGGCACAAAAATTGATCTTTTATTCCCGGCTGCTTTGGAGGGTCATGACTTTTAGTGGATATTCTTGCCACGGTACTAAAGCCAAGCGAAAGCCCATATCTTCATTGCTGATTTGAGCGGCGTTCGCTTGACGAGAAGCACAAGTGAGTTGCCCCGCCGGGGTATCAAAACTCCCTCCTTTCAAGACATACCTACTGCTAGAATTTTGTAAAGTATAACGAAATTTTTCCCAAGCTCCCAATCCTCGAATTGGAAGATAGGGGCTTTGAGTCCATTCCCAGACATTCCCTTTCATATCAAATAGCCCTAATTGATTGGCAGGAAAACTGCCTACCGGGGAGCGGCTCAGCCATGAATCTTGTGACGAGGTCCCCAGCCAATTGGCCCTGATTGGCTCATCTTTTTGTAGGGGGAATACGGTATTTTGTCGGCTGATACAGGCAAATTCCCATTCTGCTTCCGTAGGCAATCGGTATTGAAAACCTGTTTTTTCACTCAACCTGTTCAGGAAGCGCTGAATTTCGGCAAAAGGCACATTGGTCACAGGTAGGTTCCCTTCTCCCTCATGACTCATTTTTGGGCTGGACATGATGAAATCCCACTGGGCTACTGTTACCGGGTAGCGACTCAAATAAATATCGGAAACGCAGACCTCAATTTGTTGACTCTCTGGCCTTCCTGGTTGGGATTGAGTCTGATAACAGCCTCCCTTAATAAACTCAAAGCTATTCCGGCTGAGATCAGGCATACCGTGATCCTTACTGCTAATGAGTCGGCCTAATAAAGCGGCTAACTCATTCGCTAACTCAGGTACTTGCCCGCTCAACTCTGCTCTAAACTGACTGAGTTCAAGGTAGCGCCCAGTATCCGGGATCACTCGAATACCTTGAATGACGAATTTACCCAATGCCTCTGCGGGTAGGGCTTCCAAGAAAAGTAGATATTTACCAGATAAAGAAGGGAATTGCTCAAAAATTGCGGCTAGTTTTTCTGCTGAAGAATCTTCAGGTACCCTTAGCTGTTTCCGAAGCTGCTGATATATTTTTCCTAAAATTTTAGGATGTAACGCCCAGTCGATTCTTCGAACAACTAAGTTTCTACCATTCTGTGATGCTTCAAATGGGGTCTGTTGGGCTAGTAGCTGGTAAATACTCTGTTTCAATAATAGAGAGCTTTGGTAACTAGTGCTGCTTTCCCAGTCATAAACAGGGCCAATGATATAGATTTCTTGGTTCCCTTCCTGTTGCACCCAATCTTTACGCAAGGTTGTGCAGCTGGAGAGTATTCCACACAACAACAGAAGAAAGAAGCTACATCTTGATGTTGTGAACAGGTAGGTAGGTATTGTCGTTTTCATGCCAAATATTATTGCAACAATTTTTGGTTGGACTGATGTTTTTCTACCCTCAACTGATGAGCTTGATTCCTAAATTTAGAATTAGGGAAGTGGCGGATAAACCAGTCATACTGATAAATATTATCCATTTTCCGGGTAAACTCCCAAGCTTGTCGCTCGGAACCACGGGAGAAAGGAATGACCTCTGCAGCACGCTGTACCCATAATTCTTCTCGTCGGTCTCTCGCTACTTGAGCAAATTTGCTTTGTGGGTACTGCCAAAGGAACAAATCATACATCCGGATTGTATCTTGTTTTTTAACCACCTCAAATTCCAATTCCACGACTCGCTCCCCTGCGTTGGCAGCATGCTTTCCCACCGGATACTCTTGCAGATATTGTCCATATCCCCTTAAGGTATCTCGTTTTTTTGCTTCTTCAAACCAGATATTATCCCTCGCGTCCCTAGCTTGTTGCAGATATTTGCCTTGGGGATAATGATTGAAGTATTCTTGAAAACCAGTAGGTGTGTTTGCCTGGAAATTCTGTTCGAAGAGCAGACGTTCCTGAATGTTTTTTACTTCATCAGTGTAACGCCCCTGAGGGTACTCAATAAGATAAGAATCATACAACTCGCGGTCATGACTATTTTTTACCTGCTCAAACCAGTTTTTTTCTCGAAATAAGGTTGCTTCTTTCTGATAAACACCTTGAGGATACTCCAGCAGATAGGAGTCCATAAAACCCGCTTTATAATAGACGTCATCGCTGCGAACCTGTTCGGCCTTGCCCTTCATGAGGGTGAAATAAGCTTTCTCTCGTAGCTCTGTAGCTTCCTCCTGTTTAGGATCCTCGCTAGATTGCTCTAGAAAGTGATCATACCCACCAACCGTGTTAGTTTCTTTCGCAACTTGGAAGGCATCCTGGGAGCAAGCTTGCAGCAGAAAGAATAGAAGTGTGAACATCCCCTGCCTTAAAAGAGGGGCTTTCAGTGACTGGCTGAGTTGAAACATGGGAAACTTTCCTTATTTTTAAAGTGTACTGAGACCTTAGTCTTCCTTTTCAAACTTCCTGCGCCAGGTTTCATAGTCCATTCCCATCTTTTGGGCACAAGTTTTCCGATAGTTATGCAGTACCTTGGAGGTTAGAAAATAAGACAAAATCGCCAGAGGTGTAGCATAAAAGAGGCTGCCCAAGATCATCGGGAATCCCAAGTCTACCAGCAGAAATTGGGCACCATTAAGAAAGATATCCCAACTACCACTTCCCGGCGCATTCACGATGCCTGACAGCTGCTGCTGAAACATTCCGTAGGAAATATCGATGGACTCAATGCCGACCAGGTCGAAAAAAGCAATGCCTGTGACCAAAAAGCCGTAATAGAGGAAAAACATGGTTAAGGGATTGCTAATCCAAACCAGGGCCGTACCAATGACCAAGTCAAATTTTGTTTTTAAAATATATTTACAGAATAGCCAGATCATAAAAACGGCCCACATCTGAATACCGACGGTAGGGGTCATGCCCACGAACATCCCCACTGCTGATCCTAAAGCCGCCTCTTTCAGGGGAGAGACACTTTGTAGCACTGGTTTGATTAGGTTTTGATATATTTTTTCTTTAAGAGCGTGTAGTGGCCTTTGCATTATCTATCCGGACTGATGCGGTTCTAACTGGATCTCTGCGTTTCACTGGAGTGTAAGGAATCTCTCTAATAAAGTCGAAGAATAACCTCTCCTTCTTTGATCTGGGAAGAAAAAAAGAAAGAGGAAATGATTGAAGCCACTTAAACCGTAAAATTCAGTACTTAAGCCATCTCATTTTTGGACTATCATCTTCCTGGTTTTCACTTCTTTTTCTTCAAAGGTAAGTTTGGGCTTTTACTAGTCATCTTCGGCAACTCCGTCAAGATAACTCTGCTCCTTCAGTATAGAATTTTCATTATGTGTATAATATGCGCCATAGTGGGGAGAAGAGTTCAAGCATTCAAGAATATTTTTTTCTTCTTAATCCACTGAAATTTTCGGGATCCTACTCAGGAGAGTTTAATCTTTCCTAATTTTCTTTTATGTTTTACAATAAGGCATAAGTTAAATAATTCCCGATAAATAGGACTCTTACAATCCGGTGAATTCAATTCTTCTCCCCAGTTCAGGGCAGGAGAGTAGACCAGTCGCAATACTGAAATAAGGAAAGCAACCATGGACGAATCAAAAACTTTTGGACCGGAAATCATCGAGATTCCAATGCTGCCTATGAGGAATATCGTAGTATTCCCCATGATGACGACTCCTTTTTTCATAGGACGTCAGCAGTCTATAGAAGCCCTAGAAGATGCCCTGGCCAATGATCGTCAGATCTTTGTTGTTGCGCAGAAAGATCCTATGATCGAGAATCCGTCGGAATCGGATCTGTACGAGGTAGGAACCATCGGCAACATTTTGCAAATTATGCGCTTACCCAATGGTACGATCAAAGCGCTCTTTGAGGCTAAACACCGTGGACGTTGGTTGCATGTAGACTTGAATGAGTCCTCTTATAAAGCCCGCGTAGAAGTAGTCCACTCTCGGGATGAACAAGATACGGAAATGATAGCCTTAGTCAAATCCGTTAAAGAGGAATTCAAAGGGTTCATCAAGAAAGTTGCCAAAAATGTTGAGTCTGCGGATAAAATTACCAGTGGTAATTACAGCTCGGGACAGTTAGCTGATCTGATCGCCCCTCTGTTGACCTTGGAAATTTCCAAACAACAGGAACTTTTGAATATTTCCGACTCCAAGTTGCGCTTGGAGCTGATCTATTCACGTATGTTGGAGGAAGAGGAGCACCGTAAGATCGAGCAAAAACTAAAAGAAAGAGTTCAGGGACAAATTGGGAAGACTCAAAAGGAGTACTATCTCAATGAGCAGATGAAGGCGATTCAAAAGGAGCTGGGGTCTGAAGATTCTAAAGAAGAACTGGATGAATATGAGGAGCGGATCAAGCAGTGTGACATGACCAAAGAAGCTGAAGAAGCAGCCCGGAAGGAACTTAAAAAGCTGAAGTTGATGCCTCCCATGTCCTCAGAGGCCAATATTGTGCGTAATTATTTGGATTGGCTCACCACAGTTCCCTGGAAAGCAGAGACTCAAGACAATCTTTCCCTGGAGCATACGGAAAGTGTTTTGGATGCTGATCACTTCGGGCTGGAAAAGGTTAAAGAGAGAATTATTGAATACATTGCCGTTGGTAATTTAGTGGGTAACCTGCGAGGACCCATCATTTGTTTAGTAGGACCTCCCGGTGTAGGTAAAACATCACTGGCTCGTTCGATTGCCAGGGCTATCGACCGAAAATTTGTACGTATGAGTCTAGGTGGAGTTCGTGATGAAGCTGAGATCCGCGGTCACCGCAGGACTTACATCGG
>NVSR01000151.1 GCA_002401295.1 SAR324 cluster bacterium
AGCCCGAAAAAAAGAGAGCACCTGAAAGGTAAGTACCGGAATAAAAATGGAACCAATCATCTTGCATTAATTCATGTATTTTTATCATCCTAGCCCGGCGCTACCGTTAGAATTATTCTCATGATCTTTCCCCCCCTTATCTTACCGGGTAATTAACCCATCTATCTTCTGAATACCTGAATAAATGGCACTTTAAAACTCAGTGGGCTAATCTTCGGTTTGACTAAAATCCAGGTGCTTTGCGAGGATTACCTTTTTGTGCAGGCCTTCTCTTTTCTCTACGCACGATTTCAGTTAAAAATATAATTGAGTCCATGCGACCGACATTATGAATCTAGTTACACAGCATAAAAAGCTGAGCCTTCTATTATTCTTTAGTTTTTTGATCCATTCCATCGTGGCTATTTTTCCTCCTTTGCAAGGAGATGAAGCTTACTTTTGGGAGTGGTCCCGACATCTTTCGTTGGGCTATTACTCCCATCCACCCATGACGGGATGGCTGATTGCCCTCATTACGAAGATTTTACCCACAGCGACTTTTACGATTCGATTGACCTCTATTATATTGCATTTGGTCACGACGGTTGCGGTTTACTCTCTGGCTTGGGGGATCAGCCGACGGGAGAAATTCTCCCTGGTAGCAGCGGTTATTTATGCCACCATGCCTTTATCCCTCGTATTTGGAACCGCCATCACTACGGATTCCAGTTTGATCTGCTTCTTTGCGCTCACCACCTATTTCATGCAAAAGGCTGTCATTGAGCAGGATAAAAAAAGTTGGTACTGGGGAGCTGTCGCTTGTGGCGGTATGCTGTTGAGTAAATTCATGGCGATTCTATTTTTCCCTGCTATTTTTCTATTCCTGCTGGTCAATCGCCCTTATCGCAAGGTGCTGTTGAGTAAAGAACCCTATTTGGCTTTTCTGTTGGCCCTGGTGATTTTTAGTCCATTTTTGTATTGGAATGCCCAGAATGAATGGTTGACCTTTCAATTCAACTTTGTGGTGCGTCATCAAAAATTTGAGTTTGAATTGATGAAGTTTGTGTCCTTTGTAGCAGGACAAATGGCGGCCATCTCACCCCTATTTTTTATCAGCCTCTTCCTGTTTTTTTTCAAACAGTTTCTACCCTTGACTAGAAAAATCCACCGAGAGGAGATCGTACCTAAAAGTGAGGCAAAAATTTTATTCTTGTCTTATATTGTTGGTTTTCCTCTGCTTTATTTTCTATTCATGTCTTTCAATGTGAGAGTGGGAGCACACTGGCTGGCAGTTATTTTCCCGGCGGCATCGGTTCTGATTGCTTCCTGGTTTTTCAATCGGACTTCAGTCTTGCAGTTTGATAAAATTCAGCGCCCAAAAATGTTTAAGACGAGCATGGGCATTACTTTGGCCATCTTCATTCCGGTGATCATCATTATCATCGCACCAAAACTGGTGATGCCTCAAAAGATGCTCTACACGGAAAAAGTAGGCGCTGACCAGCCGATTCTCTCGCATTATTATGGTTGGAGAGCGGTGGGAGAGCACCTGGAAAAACTGAATCAGGAGTGGAGTCAAAAACCGGAAGGTTTCTTTTTCACTACACGAGATTATAGCATTGCCTCCATGTTGGGTTTTTATACGCCGAGCCATCCGCAGTTTTATCTGATTAATTTTCCCAAGGATGGGATTCATGGCAAGGATTTCTTGATCTGGGCGCAGGGAAAGAAGAAATTGGGGGCCAATACGATTTATGTGGCGGATACTTCCGATTCTTATGCCGGTAGAATCACTCCTTACTTTAAGGAAATCAAACAGCTTGCTCCTTTTGTTTATAGAGATGAGCAGGGCAGAATTCTTCGTATCTTTTATTTGACTCTTGGCCTGGATTATCAAGGGGGAGAGCCGAATAATCTTTCTGTCTTCTAAGGGGCTTGGAAGGCATCAGCCGAAGACACTGCGCTTAGTCCGACTTATGGAATGATCAGAGTAGGCAAACACACAAAAAGCTGATTTTGAGGAAAAAATTATATTTGTCCTCTATTTTTGTGTTTTATCCCTTTAAAAAAAACACGAATCAATCTTCAAAAACAGGTTTGATGTGAAATAAATATTTTATGTTTTTGTATTTAATAATAAAATTGATCATCTTCTTCCTCTTTTGATCCCTATTAAATTTTTTAATCCTCAAAGGCAAAACAGCTTTTTGTTTACAGAATAGCATCTTTTTTAGGGCTGGCGAATCAGTGCCATCAATTCCCCTATTGATTTTTTTTGTCGGATAGTATTCTATACCGACCAATTTGTGTCTATTAATTTCACATCTGATTTAACCCACTTTTCCTTGAGGTACCATGACCGTTCACGTAGCACAGCATCCCTTGATTCAGCACAAACTCGGCTTAATGAGAAAAGCGAACCAGTCGACCAAGGATTTTAGGGAACTGTCTTCAGAAGTCGCAAGATTATTGACTTACGAAGCGACAAAAGATTTGGAAATGGGAACGATTACCATTGATGGATGGGCTGGTCCTGTAGAAGTTCAGGAAATCAAAGGAAAAAAAATCACCATTGTTCCCATCCTGCGAGCTGGATTGGGCATGATGGATGGTGTGCTTGATCTGATCCCTTCCGCCAAAGTCAGTGTGGTCGGTTTCTACCGTGATGAGGTCACACTGCAGCCTGTCCAATATTATGTAAAAACTGCTGCGGATATGGATAAACGTACAGCCTTGATTCTGGATCCTATGGTAGCTACAGGCGGAACCTTGATTGCTACGATTGACCTGTTGAAGAAAGCAGGTTGTACCCATATCAAAGGCCTCTTTTTAGTCGCAGCGCCTGAAGGTTTGAAAAAAGTTGAAGAAGCTCATCCTGATGTGGATATTTATGTGGCTTCTGTGGATGAGAGACTGAATGAAGATGGCTATATCCTACCCGGACTGGGAGATGCGGGCGATAAGATTTTCGGAACAAAATAATCCAAAGTATTTATTAATTTATTGCAGGATAGATCAAGCATGAGTGGAGACGTATCTTCAACCGATTACAAGTTTCGCCTTAAAGACTGTTTTTTAGGCGCCCAAATGCTGTTTGTAGCCTTTGGCGCTTTAGTCCTGGTGCCCTTACTGACGGGTTTAAACCCGAATGTTGCCCTTTTTACAGCTGGAGTAGGTACTCTAATTTTTCAGGTGGTGACTAAAGGAAAGGTGCCTGTTTTTCTGGCTTCTTCTTTTGCGTTCTTACCTCCAATTTTTTACGGTACCAAAACTTGGGGTATTGCCGGAACGATGTCCGGTTTGATGGCGGCTGGTGTGGTTTATATCCTGTTGAGCTTCCTGATAAAGTGGCAAGGCACTGACGTGCTTAAAAAAGTTCTACCTCCGATTGTGACAGGTCCCGTAATTATGGTGATCGGGTTGATCTTATCACCCGTTGCCGTGAACATGGCGATTGGAAAAGCCGGAGACGGCTCTGTGGTCTTATTTGAGCAGCAGGGAGCTTTGATAGTGTCTTTGATTGCTTTGGGCACTACGGTCTTGGTCTCTCTCTTAGGCAAAGGTTGGTTTCGATTGGTACCCATTTTATCGGGTATTATCGCTGGATATGTCACAGCACTCTTCATGGGATTTGTGGACTTTACTCCCGTCTCTCAGGCTGCTTGGTTCGCAATACCCGACTTTACCTTTCCGGAATGGAATTCGGAAGCGATCATCTACATTTTACCCATCGCCATTGCTCCTGCTATCGAGCATTTTGGGGATGTGATGGCGATTAGTTCTATTGCCAAGAAGGATTACATCAAAGATCCCGGTATCCACAAAACGATGCTGGGTGACGGATTGGCGACTTCCTTTGCTGCTTTTTTAGGTGGTCCTCCCAATACAACCTACTCCGAGGTCACTGGAGCTGTTGCTTTGACCAAAGTATTCAACCCCGCCATCATGACCTGGGCTGCCATTACGGCTATTGTCCTGGCCTTTGTTGGTAAAGTTGGCGCGATCCTGCAAACCATCCCTGCTCCAGTGATGGGTGGTATCATGTTGCTGCTCTTTGGCGCAATCATGGTGATCGGTCTGAATACCTTAGTTAAATCGGGTGATGACTTGATGGAAGCCAGAAACCTGTCCATTGTTGGCTTGATCCTGGTCTTTGGCATCGGTGGCATGAGTTTCTCTACGGGCAGCTTCACTCTACAAGGTATTGGCTTAGCTGGTGTCCTGGGTGTTGTTCTCAACTTGGTTTTACCCGGCAAAAAATCTGCTGAAAAAAATCAGGCTTAAGACTCTCTTCCAGTTCCCACAGCTTGCTGTGGGAGCTTCCCCCCCAGTCCCTTACCTGTTGATCTCCTGCCCTCTATTTCTTCCCTTTGAGAGTAAAAATCATAGATCTTTGAATCCAGTTATTAATTAACTTTAGGACTCAGGATAGTTTCCAGGCTCATGGCTACCATTTCATCGAAATAAGGATTGAAGGTCAGCCGACTGAAAATTTTCCCCTCAGCTTCACTACCCCAGGCACCGTGCCAAAGGCTTGCCCGTTCCGCTTGCATACAAGGTTCATAATCACTATTAGAGTCAGTCATGTGGCAACTTCGATAGTCCCCATTTTTACCATAATGTGGATTATTGATTCGATTCGGAATCGCCATGTGAGAAATGGAGGCAATTTGTTGATCCGGCAGATTGCCTACTCGGTAGACTATTCTTGGATCTTCCTGTTGCTGTGGAGAGGGTTGACTCTGAGTAAAGTACATCATGCGATTTCCAGGAAAATCTAAATTTTCTTGAAACACATTTTTGACATAAGAGACGTCAACTACACTGTCATCACCACTCAAGGCAATGAAAACAGGGATTTTTAACTTGTTTCCTTTAGTGATCTCTTCCTGCACACGGGCACTGGTGATGTAAAATTGTCTCAAAGAATTGATGGAGAAAGAGGTATATTTTGCGTAATCTTCAATGGGGTTTTTGTTCAGCCAGTCGATAAAAAGGTCAAGTGTTGCCAAGCTTGTGGGATATTCCCACTTGAGAGAAAAGGCGGGAGAAAAGAGGACTAGCCCGCGAATAGAGGGATCTTTCAGCGCTAACCAGGTACTGATATTCGCACCCGTGGAAAAGCCTCCCGCATAGACATGCTTGACATCCTTTTTCAATGTTTCCAAAGCAAAAGTTGAAACTTGATACCATTCATCCGCTGTCATGGCTGTGCTGTCGCCCGGTCGTGTTCCGTGTCCCGGTAAAAGAATAGTCCTCACCAGAAAGCATTTTTTACTGAACTCCTCAGCCAGGTCCCGCATGGAATAGGGGGAATCACTCAAACCATGAATGAGTAGCAATCCCTTTTCCGGTTTTCCCGAAATGGGGCAAGTCTGGGGATCCGGATAGAGTTCGAAAGGTGAGTTGGCTTCAATTTCCAGTTTACGATGCTGTGCATCCAGGAAAAATCGATTTCGACTGATATATTTTTTGGTTGCCAAGAGGTAGTCGCTGAATTCCCCCTGATCCCAGGGAAAAGAAAATTTCTCAGCAGAAGTTTGATACTGCTCCTGTTTAGCAGTGCAACCTATAAATGAGAAACTGGCTAACAGGATAAGTATTAGAACAATTTTGTGTGCATTCATTTTCCATCTAATCTTAAATTTCGCCATTCAATCCTCTGTTTCGATAGGAATAACAATTATTCTCAAAGCTACCTTATAACCTCATGATGTTGTAAATGGAACTATATTGTGATGAAGGGAACTAAAAAGTTGATTGATGGCACATCAATCGTCACAACAAATCGTTGAATATTCGGTTTTTTTCACTGTGAAGCGGTAATCTCCCCTATCTTCCTGAAATAAAATTTTAAAACAAATTTACAAAAACAAAAATCAAGGATATTTAACGAAGCATCCGACGCATTGAATTCTCATAACTTTCCCCTTGATTAGTGCATGAGTACCTCTGAAAAGCTGCAGGCAAAGATTCAGCAACTGGAAAAAGAATTGGAAATGGAGCGAGAGCTCAACCGAAGTCTTTATCAGCGACAGCAAAATGATTTCCTCTTGCTGGAAATCAAAGATCGAACAGATTCAGAGTTGAAAGCTCTGGAGGCACAGGAAAAAGCGGAGGAAGCTTTACGAGCCAAAAGTCAGTTCCTGGCGAATATGAGTCATGAAATTCGTACCCCCATGAATGGCATGTTGGGCATGTTGGAACTGCTTGGTGATCAGGATTTGACGGAGGAACAGGATGATTTTGTCAATACGGCCGTCCAGTCCGGTGAGGCCTTGCTGGGCATTATTAATGACATTTTAGATTTCTCCAAGATTGAAGCGGGCAAATTGGAATTGGAGAATATTTCCTTTGAACTCTATCAGCTGATTGAAGATGTTTGTACTCTCCAGGCTAAACTGGCTCATGGGAAAGGGGTTGAATTAATTTGTTACATCTCATCGGCTATTCCCACCCAGGTAATGGGGGATCCCACTCGTCTGCGACAGATCATTAATAATCTACTGAACAATGCCATCAAGTTTACCGCGCAAGGGGAAGTTCAGATTTGTATCGAAAAAATCTCTGATGACATGCTGTATTTTGCCGTGATGGATACGGGCATTGGTATTTCTCCAGAGCAACAAAAATTTGTTTTTCAGCCATTTTCCCAAGCTGATGGATCGACCACCAGGAAATACGGTGGTACCGGGTTGGGACTGAGCATTACTCGCCGCCTCATTCAGTTGATGGGAGGAGATCTGATGTTGGATAGTACTGCCGGTAAAGGCAGTACTTTTTCCTTCATGGCGAACTTGAAAGTCCTTCCCAGTGAGAAGGATGGCTTTATTCCCCATCCGGAATTGAAGCACAAACGCTGTCTGGTCCTGGTGGGGGCCCAAGCCAATTTTGATGTTTGTCAGAGCATTATGGGCTGTTGGTCCATGAAAATTCATCCGGCAGCAGATCGGCTGGATGCACTGGAACGGCTACTGAAAGCTGCTGAACAGGGGATGCCCTTTGATATTATTCTTGTGGATGAACATATAGCCAAACAGGAAAATTATCAGTTCATTCATCAGATTCAAGATTATCCTCAATTAACTGCTTGTCGTATCATTCACATGCTCGCACTGGGGCAGGAACTGAAAAGCCCTCTCTTGCCAAAGGATGGAAAAGAGCTGAGCATTCTCAAACCGATACGCAGACGTCCTTTGCATCGTGCTCTCATGCAAGCCTGTTCTTTAGAGCAGCAAGTAACCAAAGTAGAGGCGGAGCCCAGAGCTAAGAAAGAGCTGCCCATCAGCCAGGCTGCTAATCACCATATTCTTCTGGCGGAAGATAATCCAACGAATCAGAAATTAGCCCTCAAGGTATTAGAAAAATTAGGTTATCAACGGGTAGATGTCGCTGATAATGGTCAGGAGGCTTGGGATAAAGTCCGAGAGCATCAATATGATTTGGTTTTGATGGACTGTCAGATGCCAGTGATGGATGGTTATCAGGCAACAATCCAAATTCGGAAAATGGAGCAGGGAACTCGTCATACTCCGATTATTGCGATGACCGCCAATGCTATGAAAGGAGATCGAGAAAAATGTCTGCACGTCGGTATGGATGGTTATATTTCTAAACCTTTCAAAAAGCAGATGCTCAATCAAATCCTCCAGGAATGGCTGGTCCGGCATGAGAATACAGCCTGACCTTGACAGGTGAACCATGAGGCTGGACATTCAGTAAAGGGTCTCGGTAAAGCTTCTGGGACAGAGTAACCGGCAGTACGCTCGGAAAATCAAGGATAGGCAACAGGGGGACGATGAAGGAAGCGAAGGCGCCATCACTGATTGAATCGATTCAGATAATCTTGAATCGATTTGTCTTGGATCAAAAAACTTTGCAAGAGATTCGTCAGCTGCAAGCTTTTTTTAAAAAACTGGAAACAAAGTGTGAGAGTGAAGCCGATCGAAAAATTTTTGCCCGCCTACAGCGCATCCAGGATTTGAAGTTTTTTCAGTTGGTAGTGCCCGAGCAGGTTGAGTTGACTTTGCATGAAATTGTGCGGATGGCCCAGTTGGGCATCAAAGTGGGCTGTGTAGACCCCATTAAAATCGAAGCTAATAAGAAGGGGAGTTACAGTGTTTTTCACGTATTAGACGTGGAATCTAACCAAAAAATTGAGATTCTGCCGGCCAATTGGGGGGATCAATATAAATGCGCTCTTCATCCTAAGAGTTATCAAAAACTATTTGCCTATCGGAAGCAAATTCTCTCTCGTCTGCGCCAGGTCTATGGCAAGGCTTCTCCCCAGCAGATCCTGAAGAGTCATCAATCAGTCAGGCAGCATATCTTCAAACAGGTGCATCAGGCCATTTGGGAGTTCAAAATACCAACTATTGAGGACTTGAACCATCCACAGGTGATGCAGTTACAGGAGTCTCTATTCCGGACAGGTGAAGGCAAATCCCTTGTTTCCACCTTAGCCAAGGACAGTAAGACGATTTTATCACTGCAAGGCATGGGCAGCGTGCCCAGTCTCTTTCAGGCTAAGAGCCATGAGAAGATTGCGGCTAAAAAATATCATTTTATCTTTCTGATCAATGCGGGAGCCTCAACGGAAGAGGGAGAACTCTACAAGAAAATCCAGCATGCCTGTGTGCAGGTTCGGCAGATGATCAAAAAAATAATGCCGCAAGCCTCTGTGGCTTATCTTCTATACGATAATGAGCCTCAAGATATCCTGGAGTCGATTGAAGAGTTCCTCAGCCCGACAGGTGAATCCCGACCGGAAGCCGCCTTTGCACAGGCATTACGAGGTTTTGATCAAGATGATGTTTTCAACTCTTTGATTCATATTACTAATGATCAAATAGAACTCTCTGACCGAGTGGCCAAAGGCATGAAACCTTTTCACCAGCGGCGCATTT
>NVSR01000152.1 GCA_002401295.1 SAR324 cluster bacterium
ACTCTACCAACTGAGTTATCGGGGAATATTTTGATGCGCTTCTTTTAATTGGCTCCCCGAGCAAGATTCGAACTTGCGACAGGGCGATTAACAGTCGCCTACTCTACCAACTGAGTTATCGGGGAATATTTTGATGCGCTTCTTTTAATTGGCTCCCCGAGCAAGATTCGAACTTGCGACAGGGCGGTTAACAGCCGCCTACTCTACCAACTGAGTTATCGGGGAATCAACAAAAGATTCGATATGTCTAACGATTCTGAGAATTACTGTCAATTTTTTTTTTAAAAAAGGTGTGTTTTTTTTTATTTTCAATTCTACTGAGAGGTTAAGAATATTTAAAATCAGTACTATAAGGTTAATTTGATCCTTCTAGGGTTCTAGGAGACAGTAAACTTTTCCAGCTAACTGAAATCATAAATGATAATTTATCATCTCAACCAGAGAAAGAGGCACTACTACGAAGACTGTGCCTATGAAATTTCTAAAACCATGTTAAAGTGAACAGGTATATATGAGTGTGGGCTTTACTGAATAGCCGGAAAGACGAGCCTTTACTTTAATCAGCTGGTTCGATATTGTTTTGCCATGGATCTCTCGAATGACTTTCTACTCGCTAGTATTGAGTTTTGAGTACAAGGCTTTCAAAGACTTACCAATTACTTTGCTCAAAACGGCAGCAAATCCCAGCATGGCTTTAAAGCACTAATTTAAATAATGGATTTGAAGGAAGGTTATGTTTTCAATTAAGGGTGTATACAAGGGCAAGAAATTTCATCTGGAGGAGCCACTCAATATTGAAAAGCGCGCCAATGTGATTATCACATTTCTGGACGTGGAGGCTCCTATACCAGTCAATCAAGAGATAAGTCTAGACGTCTCAGAAGAAGATCATTCTGAGGAATACTACGAAAAACTCCGAAAGCACAAAAGGTATCCCGCAAAGGGAAATATCAGCCTGATTATTGAAAAGCGAGAGGTGATCTATCCGCTGCGTGACTATTCAGCCGGAGGGCTTAGTTTTTTGAGTGATCAGACTTTTGAGGTGAAGTGTCCCCTGACGGCATCACTCAAGGATCCGATTGAAAAAGATGTTTCCGTTCTGGATTTTGAGTTTGAAGTGGCCCGTGTGATTGCCCATGGAGACAAATACATCATCGGTTGCAAGTTTTTTGATGATGTAGATGAGGAGTTGTGGCACTCATTAATCAGTTGATTCCCGTGATTGCAAGCAACTAAGATTTTATTTTTTTAATTTTACCAATATATCTGGAGATCTCAATTCATGGTGGATGCTGTCATTGCTTTTTCAGGAATCGTAGCTTGGGCCTTAAAAATCTATAGCTGGATGCATATCGCTGCCTTCTTGCTCAGTTGGGTGAATGCAGATCCCTATAATCCCATCGTCTCTTTTATCAATCGTACTACACGTCCCCTATGGGATTGGGTGGGGGCCCGCGTCAGCCCAAGCTTGGTTCCTTTTGCTGCTTACCTGGCTTTGATGTTAGTTTTGTTCGCAGAGATCAGCTTACCCGGAATTATTCGTTCTGCAGGTATAACCTTGGGTGGGCATGCTCCACTGGAGAGTGGTGTTTTGAATGGTTTTTATTACCTGATTTTAGGTGCCCTATCGATATCGAAAAGTATTATTGGGTTCATTTTTCTTCTCGCGATAATTTGGTTTATTCTGACTCTGGTAAATCCTCCTTTGAATAATCCCATTGTACAAACGATCATGTACCTGGTGGATCCACTGATCACTCCCTTACAGCGGGTCTTACCACGGGCCCAAATTGATTTGTCACCGCTTATCCTGGCAGGAGTTACTTATTTCATATCTGAACTGCTGGGTCGCCTCATGTACCCGTTGCAGGCTCAACTGATCATTTAATTGGAATTAATCATAACTTCAGACATGTACCAGTAGAGCTGAGTTATGAGTAACTTTATGTTTTACCTTACTGGTGAGTTCCCACAACAAAGAGAGTAGAATCATGGAAGAGAAATTAAGTCATTTTGACGAGAAAACAGGACGCGCCAAAATGGTCGATGTGGGAGGCAAACAAGATACCACTCGTATCGCCATCACTCGTAGTATTTTAAAAATTAGTGCTAAGTTAGTGGAAATTTTAGCTTCCGGTTCTCTGGAGAAAGGAGATGCCTTTACCGTAGCCAAAACTGCGGGGATTCTGGCAGCCAAGCAAACCGGGCAATTGATCCCTATGTGCCATCCTCTCTCTCTGGATTGCGTGAATATCGAGATTGAACTTTTACCGGATCGACAAGAAATTCGCATTGAAGCTGAAGCCAAAACTACTGGGAAAACAGGGGTGGAAATGGAAGCCTTAGTCGCGGCTTCTGTCGCAGGCATGACTGTCTACGACATGTGTAAAGCTGTGGATAAGGGGATTCAGATCGTTAAGACGGGGCTCTTTCGCAAAACAGGTGGAAAGAGTGGTGAATACTGCAACCCTGAAATGGAGTGGTAAGAATTTTACAGCCCTCGCATCCATTCAGCTCTCAGGCCCGCAGTGCTGGGCTGTTCAATAGCATCGCTAAGCTGCTCTAGTAGCTTGTTTTTATCTCTCCCTAATTGTCCCTTCAGTATTAAATAATTGGAGGCATGGTCACTGCGAAAGACTGTGTTCTTCAATTCCGTATGTTCCAGTAAGGCCCTCATCTCTTCGAAAAGCTGTTGCTGAGTCAAGGGCTCAAAATCATCGCCAAACTGAGTTCGAAAGCTTTCTTCTCCCAGAGGAAAACTCAAGACTAAAGTTGAGGCATAACGAGGCTGGGTGGCATTGAGTACTTCGGCAGAGTGGATCGCATGCTGTCGTGAATATCGAGCCCCTCCTAATCCATTTAGAATCATCACGGAACTGGTGATTCCAGCTGCGTGAGCTTTTTGTAAGCCCTCGATGGTAGTGGCCTTTGTCTCTCCTTTATTGATTTTCTTAAGAATTTCATCATCTCCCGACTCAATCCCCATATAAATCAGTTTTAATCCTGCTTCTCTCAATTCTTGTAGTTCCTGTGAACTCTTTCGTAGAATATTCCCAGGCAAGGCATAGGAGGAAATACGTTGAACTTTTGGCAACTTGGTTGTAATGTACTCTATAATTTTCAGGAGTTTACTGGTGGGTAATACCATGGCATCACCGTCCCCTAAAAAAACCTTACGTACTTTGGGTTGTAAACGGCTGATGAGCTCAATTTCCTGGAAAATATCCTCCAATTTTCGCACGCGAAATTGTTTACTTTTATACATTTCACAAAAAGAGCATCGATTCCAAGAACAGCCGAGAGTAACCTGGAGGATTAAGGAGTTTGCTTCACTAGGGGGTCTGAAGAGGGGTTCATCATAGTGAATAGGAAAATCAAACATATTGCATTACCGATTGAATGATTGACTGGGCTATTGATAGATTATTAATTCACGAGCTTCATACCTATCAAATTTAACCAAAGGCTGCTCCAATTTAATCATTTTTTTTTACTTAATCTTTTATTAGGTGGTTGTAATTATAATGAATTTTAGTAAAAATAGAATAGGATTCCCTCAAAGGAAAGGAAGGCTTC
Source organism: SAR324 cluster bacterium (assembly GCA_002401295.1). Classification (GTDB taxonomy): domain Bacteria; phylum SAR324; class SAR324; order XYD2-FULL-50-16; family XYD2-FULL-50-16. The sequence continues at coordinate 3,577 of NVSR01000152.1, forward strand.
ACGTCCTTATTCTGGTTGTCCTTTTAAGCCTGCCCTTTCAAGTTTTTGCAGAAAAAAATAGCGTTAATATCAGTACTGGGACTATGCGGCAACAGTTACCACTATCCCTTGCTTATGGAAAGTTCCTCAAGGAACGATATGGAGTGAAGGATTTGACTCTATCGGGTAGTAATTTTGCGGTTTCTTTCAAGTTTCAAGATATTAAAGGCTTGTGGATTGGTGTGGAAAGGGGCCAGCTGCAAGGCAAGGTTAAATATAAGGACTTGAATGGTACCAGTCGAAAACATGATTTAGAATTAGAACAAACCATCCTTACTTTTTCCTATCTTCTCGACAAATCTTGGCAATTAGGGGGCGGTATAGGGAATAATAAGTTGAGTCGAAAATTTTATGGATATGGGGACCATAGTATTACCGTTAATAATATTGCCGCTAACTCCGGTATTGCTGAAAGTACCAGCAAAGGAACCCTGACTTATGGTCAGCTTACTTATCATCTGCTCGACCTCAATCAAGATAGGTTCCAGCTATCCGGTTCCTATCGTTACACCAGCAGTGTTCATCAAATTCGAGCAAGTGACCAACGTCCTGCATTGAATACGCAGGGAGAACCTGTTTCCACACAGTTTGACCTTGGCGGTCATGCCTGGCTTATTCACTTTGGAATTAATTTTTAGACTTATGAGCGTAGTGATGAAAAAAGGAATTTATAGTCTGTTCTTGCTGCTCCTATTAATAACGATGGTTGGTTGCAAAGAGGAAAGCTCTGAAGAGCAAGCACAGGATTACATGCCCTTTACCACGAGTAGTGGGGCGCTTCTGCATTGGGGCTCTGGAGCGGTGATTAAGATTTATTTACCTTCTGATGCCAGTGCCAGTGGGATCACTGGATATCAATCGGGCTATAACGCAGCTGTAAAAGCGGGGATTGCCAAGTGGGATGTTACTTTAGCAAATATGGGGGTTACCTATGATTTTACCGGGACGTTAGGTAATAATGATTTGAAAATCGAATGGGATGACGGAACTGGAGTGGAGACAGGAGTTCTTGGTTTTGCCACAATCAATTCCCAAGCCAATCCATCTCGAAAGATACTCATGACTACCAGAGAAAACTACACAACTGGTAACCCTTCCCATTCAGCAGCTGCGGTTACCGCCATCACAGGTCATGAATTAGGGCATATGTTGGGGATTTGGAGTCACAGTTTTGATACTGCCGACCTCATGTATCCGTTCCTGACAACGATAGCTGTCCCTTCCAGTAGAGATAAAGCAACCATGCAATATCTTTATGGGATAACACCTGACTTGAATCTGGATCAGCTTGATCCAAATTCAGCCCTCACAGCAGAAAGCAGTCAACAAGGAGAAGACTCAGGGTTCTTTTTTAAAATTAATTGTGGTCCCAATCGAGAATTGTATGGCTATCCGGAAACGGAGTCCTATGTGCCACCTGGAATGTCTCTCTTGCGTCCGGAGCTGCGATAGGTCACCAATTATTCGAAACTATACTTTTTGAGGTAGATGAAAAAAGCTGTTCCCTGATCAGATGTTTCAACTTGGATTCTACCTCGATGTTCATCAATGATTTTTTTAACGATTGCCAATCCAAGTCCTGTTCCACTCTCTTTGCCATAGGTAGTGAAGGACTCAAAAAGTGTATCTTGAATGGCCTCAGGGATTCCCGGTCCCTGATCTCGCAAGGTGAAGCAGTATTCATCCTCCTGCTCTTCCACCAGGAGTTCAAAATAGGGGGCTTCTTCCCCATAACTCTCACATGCGTTTTTATGGATGTTCATGAAGACCCGGCACATTCTTTCGGCGTCCGCATAAATCTCACCGTAACCTACCTTATTCGTGACCTTGAAGTATTGATCGTCTTCATCAATCATCCCTCTGACTTGATTCTTAAATAACCGCAAAAGATCATTAATCCCTATTTTTCTGGGCAGGATGCTGGATTTTCCTTTGGCAAAATCCAGGATCTCACTCGTCATGGTAAGCATTGAGTTCAGCTGATGATCAATCAGACCGGAGAATTCATCCCTTTGCTCCGAGTCGAGTTGATCGCCTTTCAATAGATCCAACATTCCTTTAATATTACTGACGGGTGAACGCAAATCATGGACAACGGTGGAGATCATCTTGCCAATGGTAGAGAGGTGATCTTTTTTTCGTTTTTGTTCCCGGTATTCAAAAATCTCTAGAATATGTGTCACATAGTGGCTGACTAAGTGTAAAAACTTCAAATCTCGGGACCGAAAGCCCTTTCCCTGCTGTTGGTTGAATAATTCAATCACCCCAATCACCTTACCTCGCATATTCAAGGGAACCACGATCACGGAATCTAGTTTCAGCCCTAATAAAATACTCATTTTGGGATTAAAACGTGGATCTTCAACGACATTACTCACCACCAGAGGCTGTTCATGTTTCCAGGCCCAGCCCGCAAAACCTTCACCCAGCCCCAGGGAAATAGTCTTCACCCCTTCTTCTTGTAATCCGGTTCCTACTGTACACTTCAATCGTTCCGTCTTATTCACTAGGAATATAGCTCCTGCTTGCGCATAGAGAAAGCGGCTGACTTCAAAGATTAGTTCACTGAGGATATTATCTAAGTGATCAGTTTTGGCAATACTCTTTTCAATCTTAAAGAGAAACTCAGACTCTCTCGCTTTTTCCTGGGACTCATTAAAAAGCCGAGAATTATGCAGGGCAATGGCTATCTGGAAACAGAGCGCCTCCAATAGAGCTTCATCATCTGAATCAAAGGGCAATTCCTTCGCCTTGTTGAGCAGCTGAACCACAGCTATCAGCTTCTTCTCTCCTAACTCTTTTGGAGGCTCGAAAATGGGCATAGTGAGCACAGTCTTAGTTATGTATCCAGTCTTACTGTCTGTTTGTGGGTCAAAGCGGGAGTCCTGGTAAGCATCAGTGCAATTGATCAGCTTACCTTGCTGGGCTGTCCAGCCGGATAAACCAGCCCCAATAGTCTGCCGTATTTCCTTTATTTCATTGCCAATTTTAACTTTAGAATAAATTTCATTGGCTTCCTCATCAATCAGATAAAGGGTGCATCGATCAGCCTTCATCAATTGAGTGATTTCACGAATGGTTAATAATAGTAATTCAGTTTCTTCCAAGGTAGAACTTAACACCATCCCAATGTGCTTGATGGAATCCAATTGAGCGGTCAGTTTTTGAATGTGTTGATTCGCTTGGTGAAGATCAGAGACTTGGGACATAAACGTCAAGGAATAGAAGTTGGAGGTTAATCCGTTTCAATCAAAAAATTATCAACTACCTGCATCTTCAGGCGGGCTTGTTTTTTGATCCTTACGGATAAGTTAATAGGTCGATCAGGAAGATCCGAGTATTGCTTCTGAGTTGGATATTTATTCCATATTTATAGCCTTCTTTCCACTGCTTTATCTTTTACAGATAAAATACTAGCTCTAATTGTCCATTGGGAGCGCTAGTTGGGCGCAGTTCAATGCTCGGGATGACACGAATTGAGAACTCTTGAGTTAAGTTGAGATATGTTTTTTACGACAAAGAAGGCTGTTAAAAAAACGTTTATCTGTTTACCATGTCCTTTTAATTTAAGGAGAGCCAAATTTCAAGCAAAGGCAAATATGAACAGAATTATATTAATTTTTCTGGGATGTTCTCTATTACTCGTGACTTCCTGTGCGTCACATTTTGATAGAGGTATGGATGCATACCAAAAAAAGAATTATCCCAAAGCGGTAGAGGAGCTATCTCAGGTTGAAAACAAGGACCCTAATTTTACTACAGCTCAACATACTTTGTGGAAGGCTGAATTCAAACTGGCGGTGGATGCCCTGAAAAATTCAGTGGATGCTCAGGCGGGAGTCAAAAATCTAAATAAGGTCGTAGGCCTCGCACTAAAATTAAATACTAAAGAAGCTATGGAGGAGACCTTCCAAGTGGTTCTCCAACAATTAAAAACAGCAAAAGATCCAGCTTATGTCAAAGCTCTCCTGGCTCAAATGATCACTATTGCCAAAGAAAACAAAGAAGTAGTTAAAGTCGCAGAAGTACTCAAAGAACTAATTTTCAAGATAAAAGACTTCCTTTTTGACTCGGACATGCGCTCTACTATTACCGATGCTATTGGAGAGATCAGGAATATAGCACGACAATAGAGTTTTCCCCTCTCCTCTTATTTTATACCTTTCCCTATACGTAAGCGTATGATAGAAATGGGCTCAAAAACTTATTATTTAAAAAAATAAATAGTGGAGAATAGATGCCCCAATTACAAAAGATTCCTCATGATGTTTTAGAAATAGTCAAAGAGGTTGTGGAAGAACGGATTCCCTTCAATAAATTAATCAGTATGAAGGTGGAGGCGTTCAATCATGATTCTTTCTGTCTGAAGATTGATATGAGAGAGGAATTAGTGGGAAATTTCGTACAGGGTATTTTACATGGTGGTGTTATTGCCGCTACATTGGACGTAGTGGGTGGATTTACTGCATTCCTTAGTGTCATCAGTCAAATGGAAGGGAGCACACCTGCAGAAAAAATGCAGCGCTTTTCCAGGACAGGCACCATAGATTTGCGTATCGATTATCTCCGTCCCGGAAGAGGCAAGCATTTCATTGCAACGGGTTATGTTTTGAGAACAGGCAGTAAAGTTTCTGTAACGCGCATGGAATTACACAATGACGAAGATATATTGATTGATTAGTACTTGAACCTGAATCAAGTCAATGCTGCGCAACATTATTACATCTATCGGTACTGACTAAAGGTGTTGCATGCAGCTTTATTGAAATGAACGGCGATATCAATTACTAGCATGAATTTGCCAACATTGATGGTGAATATCGCTTATTGAACTTGTTTATT
>NVSR01000153.1 GCA_002401295.1 SAR324 cluster bacterium
AGAATATGCAGGCAATCGACAAAAATTGGAGTTGGATTTAACAGACGATCGCTATGATTCACGAGTCGGTCTAAGAGCCATATGGATTGTGAGCAAAAGTTTACTATGCCGCTGAATACCGGTTAACCTTTATCGGAGATTTTGGCACAAAAGGCGATGGTTTTATACTATCCAACGATGTACTGGAAGGGATCCAAATAGCTTTTTTTAAAGAATGGGGACAAGTCTCCGAATTCGATGATGATAGCCTTTACAGTAATTTAAAAACAGATGTGGGGATTGGATTGAGAGCTGTTTGGGAGAGTGGGCTGGTGATGAGGCTCGATTATGGAGTTTCTGAAGAAGGATCAGCGATGACTTTTCTAGTCCAACAACCCTATTAGATAGACTCAAAGTAGGAGTTTTCCAAAAGAGAGAATTCCGGTAACTCCAAATATATTGGAAGTACCGGAAAAGCAAGAACTCTATTGACTGACCAAAGTACCAACTTTTTTTCCGTTGATAAAATCCAGTAGATCCGTTGGCTGACTAATACTCAAGATAGAAAGAGGCAGGTTATTATCTCGACACATGGCAATTGCCGGTGCATCCATCACCTTTAGATCTTTTTCCAGTATCGTTGTGTAAGATAACTCATCATATTTCTGAGCGTCTTTGAAGCGCATCGGATCTTTGTCATAAACGCCATCAACCTTGGTTCCTTTGATGACTACATCCGCGTCAATTTCCAAGCCTCGTAGAACAGCAGCTGTATCCGTAGAAAAATAAGGGTTACCCGTTCCACCGGCACAGATGAGAATGTCACCTTGCTCCATGAGTGCAACAGCTTTTTTCTTATTGAAGGGTTCACCTACTTGAGGTACCGCTAAACCTGTCATGATTTGAGCCTTTTTCCCCTGATCAATCAGGGATTCTCGTAGGCAAAGGCTATTCATCACCGTTGCCAACATGCCAATCTGATCACCGGCCACACGATCCATCTTAATGGGGACGCTGCTGGCGCCTCGGAAAAAGTTTCCTCCACCCAAGACAATCCCGATCTGCACTCCCAAATCATGGATTTCACAAATTTGGCGCGTCAGACTTGTAACTGTAGCGAAATCGAATCCTCGACCGCCTTCTCCACCCAGATATTCTCCGCTTAATTTCAGGAGAACTCGTTGATACTTTGGTTTCATTTTAAACTATGGGCAAAAAAAAAGGGGATTGAAAGAATCCCCTTTTTTTCATTTTCTTAGAATGAGAACTTGTGAAATTTATTGACCTTGAATTGGCCACCCAACTCTTTACCTTTTGCCTTCAGCAAGTCGCTGATAGACTGGCTAGGATCCTTCACGAAGTTTTGATCCAACAAGCAGATCTCTTTTTTGAACTTCTTCAAACGTCCAACAACCATCTTCTCGATGATTTCCATAGGCTTACCGGAATCTTTAGCTTGATCGATCAAGAAAGCTTTTTCTTTTTCAATCACTGCTGGATCCAGATCAGACTCGCTGATGGCTTCTACATGAGAAGCGGCGATATGCATGGCAATGTCTTTTGCTACGTTAGTAGCAGCGTCCTGATCAGCAATACCTTCTGCAACCAACTCAATCACAGCACCAATTTTTCCATTGGAATGAACATAACCACCGAAAACACCGCTTTCTGCTTGTTTCCAGTCCAGTCCTTCCAAGAAGACGATGTTTTCACCCAAACCAGCGATAGTCGTAACAAAAAGCTCTTTCGCGTCAGTACCGTCTTCAGTAGTTTTCGCTACGTATCCTTCAACACCTGTTTCAGCAACTTGCTTGCCTACTGCGGATAGGAAATTCTTGAACTTGTCATTGATGGCTACAAAGTCAGTCTCACAAGCAATTTTGACCATGGAGATAACGTTCTCACCAGTATAGATAGAGATACCACCTTCTTTTGTCTCACGACTGGACTTTTTATTGGCAATGGCTTGTCCTTTCTTGCGCAAATTTTCTTTTGCTTCTTCAAGGTCACCATTTGTTTCGGTCAGAGCCCTTTTACAGTCCATCATGGCGGCGCCAGTGATCTCACGAAGCTCCTTAACCATGGAAGCAGTAATTTTTGCCATTTTTCCCCAATTCTGTATTGTTTTCGTTATCAATAGTAATTTCAAGGCGGCATGCAACCAGTGATGGATGCATGCCTCACAGCTTCGAATCTTTTAGATATTACTCAGCAGCAGGTGCTTTAACTTCGGCAGGCTTTTCAGCGGATGCTTTAGCTTCGGCAGGCTTTGCAGCGGGTGCTTTAACTTCGGCTGGCTTTGCAGCGGGTGCTTTAGCTTCGGCTGGCTTTGCAGCTGGCTTCGCAGCTTCTCTTGTGCTCCTTGGTGCAACTTTTTTCTTTGTTGCTTCCTGCTGTTTCAAAGATTTTACCTTATTCTCATAAGACTTGCGACCTTGAATCACTGCTGTTGTGATAACGTTAGTAAACAGCTCAATACAATGTGCGGAATCATCATTTCCAGGAATTACATAATCAATTCCTCGAGGGTCACAATTAGTATCCACAATCGCCATGATTGGAATGCCCAGTTTTTTCGCTTCTTCAATCGCGATGAACTCACGGTTGATATCAACGACAAACATAGCGGCAGGCATTTTCTTCATGTCGCGGATACCACCCAATACGGCTTCAAGCTTCTTGCGTTGCTTCTCAGCACGTACGGCTTCTTTTTTCAAGACTCCAGGGTAACTTCCGTCAGATCCGGCCATCTCTTCGTATTTTTTTAACTTAGCGATAGACTGCTTGATCGTATTGAAGTTTGTTAACATACCACCCAACCAACGTAGATTGACAAAATAATTGTCACTCTTCTTGGCAGCATTAGCCATAATTTCTTGAGCAGTATACTTAGTACCCACAAACAAGATCTTACCACCAGAAGCAGACATGTTGAAAGCATACTCATATGCTTCCTTCAGCTTGCCCATGGTTTGTCGCAGGTCAATGATATAAATCCCGGCTTTGGCCCCGTAGATGTATTCTTTCATTTTTGGGTGCCACTTCTGGGTTTTATGACCAAAGTGCACTCCAGCTTCAAATAGAGTCTTCATGGAAATCACAGCCATGTTCTATTTCTCCGAAGTTAAACTGTAAAGTTTAAAGGTTATTTAGTAACAAAGATGAAACAAATTCCGCCATCATATGTTATGACATCTGCCCTTGGCAAGCCGAAAGACAAAGATTCGTCCTAAAAATTAATTTTTCTATAAAGTCCAGTTCTCCTCCCAAAAAAGGGCAGCATTTCCTCTAGAGTTCCCTCATTCCAGGCAGTCAAAGAAAGCCTCTCCTATTCCTCCTATCAGAACCCAAGAAGTACCAGAATATCCGGTCACACAGGCTTTTTCCACTTTTTCCTGGATATTTATAAAAAGTCTAAATCAGGCTCACTTCTTTACTTATGTTCCGCAAACCTGATACCGAAGAGGTGGTAGTAACAAGAAACATCAGGACTGACCTATGAAACAATTTTTTAAGACGATCTTCACTTTATCTTTACTCATTATTCCTCTTTCCCTCTTCGCAGTGGAAACTTCCAGTACACTCCCGGAAAGACTTAAAACTCGGGCATTGGCAGTATTGAATGATGACTGTGCAAATTGCCACGGCCTGTATCGTATGGGTGGACTGGGGCCAGCTTTAACACCAGAAAAATTACGGCAATTACCGTTGGAAACAATAGCCCTCATCATCCAAGAAGGGATTCCCGGTAAATTCATGCCCCCCTGGAAGGCTGTCTTATCCCGGCAGGAAATTGATTTTCTGGCACAGTATATTAAATCAACGCCAGCCACGCCTCCTCAGATTAAGAGAATTCAGATCCGCAAAGTCGGCATCAAGCCATAACCTATTTACCCGGTTTATTTTATGCTGAACTTCAGCCAACTCTTGGGCTCCGGTTTTCGCCGTCAGCGTCATAACCAGCAAACTGACGCTCTCCGATACCAGGAATCCAAGCAAAAGTTCCGACCTGTGATTGTTTGGAACATTACGTACCGATGTAACCTCAGTTGCATCCATTGCTACGCCGCCTCAGGAAGCCAACAATTTCCGGGTGAACTGGATGAGGGTCAATGCCTGAAGGTGGTAGAGCAATTGGCAAAGAATAAAACAACCTACCTAATCTTTTCAGGTGGAGATCCCTTAATCTCCCCTCATTTCTTCAAAATAGCTCAGGCTGCTCATGAAGCTGGAATACCTATTTCCCTTTCCACCAACGGCACGCTGATTAAAGCGGAAACAGCACAGAAACTTAAAGAACTAGGTATTACCTACGTAGGAATCAGTCTCGATGGCTTGGAAGAAGCCAATGATCAGGTTCGAGGCCAAAAGGGAGCTTTCAAACGAGCTTTAGAAGGGGCCCGTCACTGTAGGGAAGTAGGCATTAAGGTGGGACTTCGTATGACCTTGATGAAAAGTACCCTCGACTTTGTCAAACCAATGGTCAACTTGGCTCTAGAAGAAAATTTTGATCGCATCTATTTTTCTCACCTGGTTTATTCGGGTAGAGGAGAAGCATTGGAGGAGGACGAGCTAAGCTTTGCGCAAACTCGAAGTGTGGTGAAATATTTGATCGAACAAACAGAAGAAAATATCAAAAATGAACGGAAGCTGGAAATTGTTACCGGCTCGAATGATACAGATGGCGTCTTTCTCTATCGTTCTCTGAAAGAGAATAACGACCCAAGAGCGGAGAAAATCTACCAGAAACTTCTGGCTCGGGGAGGCAATACTTCGGGGGAAAAAATTCTGAATATTGATAATAAAGGTAATGTTTATCCAGACCAGTTTTGGCACAATCATGTTTTAGGTAACCTGAAAGAAGCTACTTTTGAAGAGATTTGGAACGAAGAAACCAATCCTTTTGTAGCAGACCTGTTCCAACGAGAAAAGCTTCTGGAAGGACGCTGTGCCGACTGTCGTTACCAAGCAATTTGTCGTGGTAACAATCGAGCCAGAGCCGAGTTTACCAATCATAGCAAATGGGCTTCAGACCCGGCCTGTTATTTAACCGACCAGGAGATCAGTCGATGAAAAATATCGGAAAATCCCTTTTATTCCTGCTTTCTTTTGTGATTGCTTCCACCTTAGTTATGGCCAAACCTTTAGCTACTGGAACGGGACATCTGGGTGTCATCATCGAAAGAAATGCCGGGAGTGTAGTCATTGTTGATAATATAGAACATAAAATCCTTAAACGAGTTTCTGGGCTAGGAAATTTATCCCATGCTACGATAGTCTACTCCAAGGATGAGCGTTATTTTTACACCTTCCAACGAGATGGCTGGATTAATAAAGTTGATATTCTGTATGGAGAGGTGGTTGCTCAAGTAAAAGCTGGAGATAACGCTATCGGTGGCGCTATCAGTCAAGATGGGAAGTATATCTCCGTCAGTAATTACAAGCCTGGTGACATTAAGATCATTGATAGCCAAACACTAGAAATTCTCAAGGTCATTCCTGCAACCTATGAAGGTGGTACCGGAGAGTCACTACAATCCAGAACAGTAGGTTTAGTAGACGGCCCTGAAAATCAATTTTATTTCGCTTTGATGGATGCTGGAGAAATCTGGCAAGTTGATGCTCATCCGCCAGAGTTTAAAGTCGTGCACAAATGGAAAGATGTAGGTGATTACCCCTATGATGCCTTGCTAACCGGCAACGGCAGGTATTATGTTGCTGGCTTCCTTCGCTCCAACTGGGTCGTTCAGTTAGACCTCTGGAACCTGGAGAAAGGTCCACAAAAGGTCAGTACCTTAGACCCTAATCTACAATCGCCCAAAGTTCCCATGTATAAGGTCCCTCACCTTTCAGGTTGGGGCGTTACTAATGGCAAAGCCTACGTTCCAATGATCAGTGAGGAACGGTTGATGATTTATGATGTCAATGACTGGAGTTCTCAAGGATCCATCAAAACCTATGGAACCGTTGTCTTCGCTGTACCACGACCTGATGGTAAGGAAATCTGGTTAACCTTTGCCGGACCCAAAAATGATACCTTGCAAATTTATGATATTGCCAAGGGCAAAATCACTAAAAAAATAAAACTGGGTAAAGGGGTCATGCATGTCCAATTCACTCCTAAAGGAGAGGCTGCTTATGTTTCCGTACGAAGAAAAGATAAAGTATTCGTACTCAATACCTACACACACGAAACCATCAAAGAGTTAGAAATCAAAGGTCCCAGTGGAATCTTTTTTACTAATCGTGCTCACGTGCTTGGCCTCTAAGGTTTTTATATAAATCAGAATTTACCACATTCCCATGCTCTCATATGGGAGTGTTTTCTTTCCAAATACTCTTATCTTTTTATTTCTACAAACAAAGCACCTAAGGAAAGGTTAAACCAATGAAACGGTTATTATTAATACTTTGCTTGTCCATATATTTGGCTGCCACCGCAATAGCAGAATCCAATATCTCCCCTGCTGATACTTACCAAGCAAATTGCGCCAGCTGTCATGGAGAAAAACGTTATGGTAGTTACGCACCACCTTTAATCCCCGTATTTCTCAAGCGGCAGCAGAATCATCACTTGGAAAAAATTATTGCCGAGGGTCTAGCCAGTACTCAAATGCCTGCTTTTGAACAAGTACTTACAAAGGAGGAGATTGCCGGTTTAGTTACCTTCATTCGGACTCCAGTAAAAAATGTCCAATGGACACCCGAGGATATTCTCAATAGTCGAGTAATATTTCCCCCAAAAGAAACTAAAATTCCAGATGATCTCAACAGGGAAAAAATTGTTTTAGTCGTTGAACGAGGTACCCGTAGCGTCATTGTGCTAAACGGTGAAACTATGGAAGAGCTCCATCGCTTCGATGTCGGCGAAATCCACGGTGGTCCTAAATTTGATGGAAGCTACAAACAAGTTTTTGTAGTTACGAGAGACGGTAAATTAACAGGCTATAATCTGGAAAAAGGGTATACTACAGTCAAAGCTAATATTGCAGTCAATACTAGAAATATTGCCGTTTCACCCGAAGGGGATTTCCTGGCTGTTGCCAATTTACTCCCACAAAATCTCACCATTTTCGATACCAAGTTAAACCCATTAAAGGTTTTCCCTTTACCAGCCAAACCCAGTGGAGTGTACCATCTTCCCGGTACAAAACAGTTTATCCTTGCTCTTAGAGATAGTCCCAAGCTCTACCTCTTAAAGTATCCAGAACTTTCTTTACGTGAAGTTCAATTGAAATACCCCTTTGAGGATTTCATGTTTGTTCCAGGGCAGAATAAACTTTTTGCCAGTTCTCGAAAGCGCAAATCTATTTATCTTTATAACCTGGATACCTTTACCCTGGAAAAGACATTGCCCATTGATGGCTTTCCTCACCTGTTTTCAGCTACTTTTTTCTTAAAGGATAAGAAGCTGTTTGCGGCACTAAACCACATGCATATTCCACAATTATCCATCATCAACATGGAAGACCTCACCATCGAAAAAACAATCAAACTCAAAGGAGCTGGTTACTTCGTTCGAACTCACCCTAAAAGCCCCTACTTATGGATTGATACCAATACTGAAGAAATTCAATTAGTAGGAAAAGAGAACTTAAACCTCCTCAAGCAAACCATTCACCCTGCACCAGGGAAGAAGGCGATGCATATTGAATTTGATCATTCCGGTGAAAAAGCATTAATCAGCGTGTGGAATCAAAAAGGAGGAGTCGTAATTTATGACTCTTCATCCTTAAAAGAAACCCAACGCATCCCATTCAATATGCCAATTGGGAAATACAATGCTTATAACAAGACGCATTTTCCTCTATAGGCCCTTCACATTTTCCTTAGTGGAAGAAAAAAACATTAGTTAGAGTATCCTCTAGTTCCCATATTCCCATGTTCCCATGAAAACATGGGAATATGGGAATATGGGAACATCAGAACACACACCAATGCAGTTACCCAGTTGGTACCTCCCTCAGAACGACTTTCCTACATAGTCCATTTTTTACTCCCAAAATCCAATTCTGCTGTTCCACGTCTGTATTACTGATGAGAGTTCTCCCTTTACGGGCTGTGTTCTTCGTGGTTATTTTTTTAATACTCTCCAAGGTCACCAAATTTTGGGCACAAAAAAAGGGGAGTTATGATTTTCTCATAACTCCCCTTCTATATGCTTA
>NVSR01000014.1 GCA_002401295.1 SAR324 cluster bacterium
TTAGGCTAGTTCCAGGTATTCAACGGAGCCATCTGGTTGGATTTCAACGCCATGGCCTGCTGGTTCGGTGATGAATAAATTGGCGATACAGGAGAAAATGGCAGCAACTCCGATTACAATGAAGAAAGTACTGGCATCGGTAAAACTATAAATTGTTAAAAACGTAACGGCACCTACGTTACCATAAGCACCTACCATTCCGGCAATCTGGCCAGTTAAGCGGCGCTTGATGAGTGGTACAATGGAAAAGACGGCTCCCTCAGCAGCTTGCACAAAGAAAGAACAACACATGGTTAATAGGACTGCCGCAGGTAGAAACCATGAACCCTCTATCTGGCTCATGCCGAAATAACTAATGATCAAACCGAGAAAGAGAATCAGCATGGTTTTCTTGCGACCAAATTTATCACTGAGAATACCACCGCCAGGTCTTGCCACTAAATTCATGAAAGCAAATGAAGCGGCAATCATACCCGCTACTACGGGAGTCAATTTGAAGGTGCCTTCAAAAAAGGAGGGCAACATGGAAACCACGGCTAGCTCCGATCCGAAAGAAACGGCATAGGCTAAATCTAAAATCGCAACTTGCTTGAAGTCATATTTATCCTCCGCTTTGATTTCTCCTTGCAGACGCTCTTTGTTCACAGAGATGATTTGATAGACTTGATAAATGAAAAGAAGGACAAGCAGACCATAAATTACGTAGGACGTTTCCACCGTAATGAAGCCGATTGCTGGTAAAGAAAGTTTCCAGGCCAGAACGGCAAGGCATAAAATCATGGGGGCTGTCATGAAGATCAAACCGTAGAGATCTCCTTTTTTACAAACCTCCAGAGCTTTGATGTTCTTAGGTGAAAAATAGGTTTTACCGGCAGGAGTATCACGTACTGTTTTATAATAAAGTATGGAAAAGCCCATAGACAGACAGCCGGATAAGCCGATAGCTAAGCGCCATCCCGAAGCTTCGGAAAAGAGTAGTGCCACACTAGGCAGTATAAAAGCCGCCGCCGCGGAACCAAAATTTCCCCAACCACCATAGATGCCTTCAGCCACACCGATCTGTTTGGGTGGGAACCACTCACCGACCATGCGAATACCGACGACAAAACCAGCTCCCATACCTCCTAAGAGCAAGCGCCAGATTACTAGTTCCTCAAAAGTATCAGCCATAGCGAACATAAAGCAGGGAATGCTCATGATGGCCAATAAGGAACTATAGGTTTTTCTGGGACCAAAGCGATCCACCAGCATGCCGACGATGATTCGAGCCGGAATCGTCAGTACAACGTTGCAGATGAAAAGGGTTTTTAGCTGTCCCGTTGTTAAATGTAAGGCTCTTTGGATGGTTGTGGCGAATGGGGCCATATTGAACCAAACCACAAAACTAAGAAAAAATGCCATCCATGACATGTGCAGGGTTTTATATTTTCCTTTGAAAGAAAAAAGATTCAGTCTATCACTACTCATACTTCATCCTTGTTTATAGCTTTAAATTGGTCAGCACTTGTAAGTAAAAAATTCTTGCTTGAATTAATTACAGGAAGTGGGCCATTTTAAAATGATCTATAAAATCAGATAAATAGTATTTTTAGAGTCTGCTTAAAACAGCGTTTTTGACAAAACTGACAAGTGATGATTGCTTAGGGATCAGTTTTTTTCTAAGTCTCTTAGTTGTGTTGAGATCATTTTAGATATTGTTGCCAAATGGCGCGGATCTTTCCTTGTTGCTCCATTTCTTTTAGAGCTTTTGTGATTTCTGGAATAAGGTGGAGGTTTTTCCGATGTAAATAATGATAAAGCTTCAGCACGGTGAGAGGGGGTGATAAAATCCGAATTCCTTCAGCTTTGGTTGCTTTGAGGGCTTTTAATCCGCTCAACTGCGCCAGGACCACGATATCCAGTCGATTATCTGCTAACATCAGAAATAATTGGGTGTAATCTCTGACTCTTAACCGATTCATTCCCTGAGTGTTATTTTCCACAAATTTCACTCCCCTGAGGGTGCCGATTCGGTAGGGTTCTAGGCTTTGCCAACCTTTCACTTCAAAGGTTACGTTCTTGGTGAAGACCACTCCCTTCATGTGCCAGATGCTGACTGGTATTCTGATCAGGTTAGGATATCGCTTCTCAATACCGAGTATGCGGTGCACTTCTCCATCGACTATTCCTTCATTAGATTCTATCAGGGCTCTTTGTGCGGGCAAGTAAGTGATAGTGAGGCCTATGCCTATTTGTTTGTAGGCCTGCCTCAGGATGAGGCTCGTAATTTCCGCAATGCCTGATCCTTGAATGGTCACTAATTCCAATTGTTTCCCCATCACAATGGGGCTCATCCATAGGGAAATCCCCAGGAAAAGGAAATAATGCCAGCTTTTCATTGTTTTACCTTACTGTCAGACTACTTAGCCTCTCCAAAAGCAAGAATTGATCGTGTGGTCAGGAGATGGGTATATCTACAATATACCCCTTTTTGCTTCGACTGGTCTGAGCTAATGATGGGACCTAACATATTAGAGCGGATAGCTTTAAAAGCACTAAACTCCAAAGTTCCTTATTTTTCGGCTTCGATTACTTTGATGCCCTGTTCTTCCAAGGCTTTTTTAAGATCTGTCGTGACCTGATCTGTAATCAGAGTATCCAGCTGGTCTAAATCGGCAAATTGAGAGAGTGCGTTTTTTCCAATCTTGCTGTGGTCACAGAGCACAATGACTTCAGAAGCACTTGCGATCATCGCCCTTTTGGTTTCCGTTTGATGGATCCCGTGAGTGGAGCAGCCTTTCTCCAAGGAAAAACAGTTTGTTGCCAAAAAAACTTTATCCGCAGAGAGTTCGGCCAGCATTTTGACGGCAAAAGCTCCGAAGGTGCAATGATAATCCTTCATCACCGCTCCACCCAAAAGAATGACCTGGATCTTCTGCTTTCCTTCCAATAATTGGGCGATCTCTAAATCATTGGTAATCACAGTTAGGTGCTGATTTCCCTTGATTTGTTTTGCCAATTCCAAAGTGGTGGTGCCCGAGTCAAAGATAATCGTATCACCCTCTTCAATCATCGTAACGGCAACTTTGGCAATCAGGTTTTTAGCCTGAGGCTGTAGTTGTTTGCGCTGCTGAAAAGGCTGTTTGACCCCTGTTTTTTGACTGAGGATAGCGCCACCGTGAACTCTCTTGAGTAAGCCTTCGGATTCCATTTGACGCAAATCATGGCGGATGGTGGCTCCGGAAACGGCAAAATTTTGACTCAGCTCCAGGACAGTCACTTTTCTATTTTTTTGAAGCCATTCTAAAATTTGAGCAACTCTTTCTTCTGCAAACATAACAACTCTTGTAAATCAGTTCTAGAGAACTTGTTTTAGCTCTGACTTTATTGAAAGAGTGGATTTTCGTCAATTTTTACACTGAAATTATACTCTTGCCAGATTGGTAAAAGGCGCTTAAAAGTGAAAATAAGTGAAAGCAAATGAAAGTAAAACAAAATAAATAATGGTAGTAAAATGAAAATTAAAGTTGGAATTAATGGATTTGGACGCATCGGTCGTCTGGCTTTTCGAATCATGGCGAATCATCCTGATTTTCAAGTAGTGGCAATCAATGACCTGATTGATATAGACTACATGGCCTATATGCTGCGCTATGACTCTACCCATGGTCGCTTTGATGGAAGTATTGAGGTTTCTGAAGGAACTCTCGTCGTCAATGGGGAAACGATTCGGGTCACTGCAGAACGAAATCCAGAAGATCTAGCTTGGTCTGCTGTTGGAGCTGATTATATTGTTGAGGCTACTGGCTTATTTACTAGTGTGGAAAAATGTGGAGCCCATCTTCGTGCTGGAGCCAAAAAGGTGATTATTTCCGCTCCTTCCCCGGATGCACCTATGTTTGTGATGGGCGTTAACCATGAAAAATATCGCCCTTCCATGGATATTGTTTCTAATGCTTCCTGTACGACGAATTGCCTGGCACCAATCGTTAAGGTTCTGAATGATAACTTCGGCATTATTGAAGGCCTGATGACCACAGTTCATGCCACTACTGCAACTCAGAAGACAGTTGATGGTCCATCTGCAAAGGATTGGCGTGGTGGTCGTGGAGCAGGACAGAATATTATCCCTTCTTCTACTGGAGCGGCTAAAGCGGTGGGTAAAGTTCTGCCTGAGCTGCAAGGCAAATTAACAGGAATGGCATTTCGAGTTCCAACAGCGAATGTATCTGTGGTGGATTTAACTGTTCGCCTGGAAAAGGCTGCCAGTTATGATGCAATCAAGCGAGCTATGTTGAAAGCCTCCCAGGGATCACTCAAAGGAGTTCTGGGATATACGGAAGATGATGTGGTTTCTTCAGACTTCTTAACGGATCCACGAACTTCAATCTTCGATGCCAAAGCCGGGATTGGACTGAATGATAATTTCTACAAAATTGTCAGCTGGTATGACAACGAGTGGGGATACTCAAATAAAGTAGTGGATTTGATCAAATATATGGCCGAACAATAAAACCCTGAGATATTTACGAATTCCTTTAAATATCGAAAACGGTAGCGCCGCCCTACGTGGCGGCTCTTCAAAGGCCCCTTCAAAGAAAAGAATTCTTGATGTGCTTCTCTTTATAGAAAAGCACAATCTTTGATTTATTTAGAGAGTTTATTCAAACACACTTCCAAGGCATGCAGGAATCTTCGATAAGTATCCAAGTCATAGTCTCCCATGTTGAAAATACGGAAGACCTTGTCCGATAGAGCACCCTGTGCTGAGTAGATTTCATAACACTCATCATTTTCTTCCCAGTTCGCCAAAAGATCAGATAATGCCTCAAATTCAATTCCTTCAGGAAGGTATAGAGCTGTGCCTATATTCTCCAAAGGCATTCCCTCCTTCTCGAAGATCCTCAAACCTAGTTTTTTGTAACCTTCACGGAGCAATTGTGTTCGTTCCTGATAGGTGGCAATGCGAGCGGAAACTCCACCTCGTGCTTCGAGGTCATCCAGTGCCGCTTCTGTTTCTAATAGAGACCGGGGATCAATCGTGAAGAGGTGCCCACCACTGGCTTGTTTTTTCCAGAGGGCTCCGATATCAAAATAAGGGATCTTTGCCTTCTGTTTGGCTAGTAAGTTCAGGTAACTTTTTTCAACTATAACAAATCCCATACCGGGAGGTGCGTGTAATCCCTTATTGACTGAGCTAATCAAGACATCAATGTGTGCTTCTTTGAGGTCCAGCTCCTCCACGTAGATAGCGGAAATACCATCCACGATGAAACGCAGGTTTAATCGATGGGCCAAGGCCCCGATTTCGTTGACTGGGTTCACGCTACAAGTACTGGTCGCTCCATAGACTAAACCGAGGGCGCCAACCCCTTCTTTTTGGACTAGAGCTTCGATTTGCTCCAGGTCTGGTTTCTCTCCATACTCCAGAGCATAATGCACTACTTTCAAGTCTAATTGCTCTGCAAAAGCGACTTGTCGCTCTCCATAAGCACCATTCGATACGATCAAGATACCTCGTTCATCGACGCAGGACCCCATAGCGGCAGCGATGGCTCCAGAGCCGGCAGACGTAAAGATAACCGCTTCATGGCTATCTGCAGCGCCGATGCTGGAAACCAGTTTGGAGCGTACTCGATCCAAAATCGGTTTTAATAGAGGGCCTCTGGGTACAATGGGTTGTTTGCCATATTCACGGGCAATGGCGTTCACCTTTTCCGGCAAGTGGAAAACGGCGGGAGTTAAGGATACTCGTTTCATAAATTTTTCTTGGGTAAAAAGTGTACAGTTTTGAGCACTCAAGGTATCAAATCTAGAACTCTATTTATCATCCAGTGTCACCACACCCTGACGCAGTAAGGTGTAATGATCCGTATCCACCATACTGATGATCGTTGAAGGCAAACCTCCGGGAGTTTTACCACCATCAATATAAAGCTCAACATGGTCACCGAATTTTTTGTAAGCCACTGAAAAATCGTTGATCTCCTTTTCTCCCGAGCAATTGGCGCTGGTACCGACTATGGGCACTCCCACGAGGCGAATCAGATCCCGAGCAATGGGGGATGAAGTCATACGGAAAGCCAAACTTTCTCCGGTATAATTCAATTCCTTCGCGAGCTTGCCCCGGCTTGGAATAATGGCTGTGAGAGCACCTGGCCAATATTTTTCCAATAGGGTCCGTTGAGATGGAGTGATCTCCCCAGCGTAGGTTTCGAACATTTCCCAGCTATCCACCAAAACAAGTAAGGGCTGATCTTTTGCTCGTTTTTTGAGCCGATAAACGTGTTTTACGGCTGTAGAGGTATTAGCCAGACAACCGACAGCATAGAAGGTTTCCGTTGGGAAAATAACATTTCCCTGTTGGCGTATCAGGCTTTTTTTTATGACTTCCTTGCCTTCTTCCGGAAAAGGATATGGAACAATCTGCATGGCTTTTTTACTACGTAAGAATCTTGAGGCCTGAAAGGTAAGCCCTGCGAAAGGGCGAAAAAATATTCAAGGAGTTAGTTCGCTAAATAGGAGGTTTAGAGGATTTTCGGCAAGTAATTTTTCCACCCTTGCCTCTATCAGTTATCGGTTCTTCACCAACCGCCAACCCTTTTCTTATCCTTTCTGAGTGTGGGTAAAGACGCCATCCCAATCATCACCGGGAGAATCTTCCAGAAAACTCTGGCAACGATCGACGTAGGTCAATGAAGGGCCATCTTGTGGGTACAAAGCCAGAGCTTGCTGGAAGAGGACTGTTGCCCCCTGAAAATTCATTTGTTTATACATCGCTAAGCCCTTATGGAAAAGGTCTATCATATCAGCGAATTTTCCTGAGGTCATATTTTTACGATCCAGCAGGTCATAAACTGTGATGGGTTCGTTCTTACCAACCACCCTAATGGTATCCAGTTCACGAACGTCAATAAACTCAGCCGTACTCTTATAGGTAGAATCAGAAATCATGGAGTAATTCTTATAGAACTTATTGGCTCCCTCTAAACGAGCAGCCAAGTTCACGGCATCGCCCATCATAGTATAATCCATTCTGTTTTTAGAGCCCATGTTGCCCACTACCATGGGGCCGGAGTTGATTCCCATACGGACCAGTAACTGGGGCCTGCCCTCTTCCATCAGCTTCTGACGCATTTCCACCATACGTTTTTGCATGTCAATGGTGGCGTAGCAGGCCAGTTTTGCATGATCGAGTTGTTTCAGGGGGGCACCCCAAAAAGCGATGATGGCATCACCTTCGAATTTGTCCACTGTACCATTGTATCCGGCAATGATGTCGCACATGTCGCTCAGGTATTCATTCAAGAGGGCAACTAACTCATCGGGAGTCAGGCTTTCTGAGATGGTGGAAAAACCTTGAATATCCGAGAAGTAAGCTGTCATCTCCCTCAGTTCTCCTCCCAGAGAGAGCTTGCTGGGATCCTCAACCAATGCGTCGATCACAGCGGGTGATAAGTATTGTCCAAAAGCTCCCTTGATAAACTGTCGCTCCTGGCTCGCCAGAATATATAGATAAACGTTGATACAAATGAATCCCAGCAATCCGGCGGTTAAGGTATAACTCATGGAGAATACCAAGTCGAAGGTCACATAGGCTAAAGAGCAAAAAGTAGTGTAACCAATGACTAGCAATACAGCGGATAAATACCTGACAGTGGGGTTTTCCAGGAAATGCAAGGCAATTAAAACCCCCAAAAATAGAAAACTCAGTGCAATTTCTGTTGGCAGACTAACTGAGCGTAAGGGAGCTCCTTTTAAGAGGGTTGCCACTTCATTAGCTAAGAGTTCTACCCCGTAGACTTCACCAATGATTGTATTGAAAATATCATGGGACACCTCCCAGGTATCTCCCAGGAAAACAATCTTGCCTTCGATCAATTCCCGGTACTCATCCATGTGGTCTTCATCCTCCACATCAATCTCAATGATATCCATGGCTGAGATGCCTACAAAGGGATCCTGGCTGAGGAAAGGGACATCAGCATTGAGTGCGGTGAAATCAGCTCGGAAGTCGTTGAATTGATCCAGTTTGATCTTTAAATCGCCCAGGATCAATCGGTTGCCCTGGATTCTAGGCTCCACACCCAGGTATTTAGCTACAGTTTTGACTGAAATCGGCCATTCATTGTGCTTTGCTCCGATCTCAGGATAGAGGCGCAGGCGGTTTAACATATCCCCACTCTTCATGTGGTTGGAATAGGCTGTCTCTGCTGCTTGATGGATTGTTTCAGTAGGGTAATTGATTTTTTCAAAAAATTTGTTATTCCGGTCGCGAAAGACCAGCTGGGAAACCAGGATGGTATTGCCCGCTTTTTTTAAGTAGTCCGCGATAATGGGGTCTTCATCGTAGGAGCTGGGAAAATCCATCAGCATATCGACCATGATGACTTTGGCACCGAGTAATTTTAAACGATAAACGATCTTCCCAATGTCTTCACGTCGAATGGGGTAACTGCCGTAATCCTCAAAAAAAGCTTCATCTTGAACCACCAGAGCTATTTTGTCGGAAGGAAAGGTGACTTTCTCCGGATCTCCGTAGGTCGTTCTGAGGATGTGGCGCAAAGATAGGGTTTGATTCTCTAAGGTCGAAAACAACTCCTTATATTCTGCCGGAATCATCACCAGAAAAAACAGGATTGTGGCTATAATATCATAACGTTTTAGTATATTTTTCATGGTGGAAGCTCTTAAAAACTAAATTCAACAAGAAAAAACAATCCTTTACCAAATAGAGCGGAATTTTTCAAAGAAGAGAACAAAGAACAACTAGTATATTGAATTCCGTTGAAAAGATTTATTCTTAAATTTATCAGAGAAAATGCGGCTCTACAAGAAGGGAAAAATAGCTGGATAGGGGGATGGTGTCTGAGGTGGGGGTTCCCACCTCAGAGGGGAATTATAGCCTTGGAGCAGGGAGGACTACTCTAGTAAAGCGGCCTTGTATTCACCCAGTTCTTTTCGATAAAGCTTTTTCAGTTTCAGTTTTTTGTAGATACGGAACAGGTAGGGAGTCATCTCGATCTCATCGGGATTTTCTTCCAGGTATTGTCTGTATTGCTCCATAGCGGCGACCCACATCTCTTCTTTCTCAAAGAAGCTACCCAACATGAAAGAGTTGTCTGGATAACTGCTCAGAATTGAGTCGATGGATTGCTTCAGTTGATTCTCCTTTTCGCTGGAAGCCCATTCAACGGTCCGATCAAGTCTCTTGCCTTTTTTCTTATAGGGCTTAGTCATCGCAATCTCTTTGTCCCCTGCAAAGACACGAATATTGAAGGACTGTTTTCCATCAAAAGGAGTGATCTTGGCTCGCACTAACTTCTCATCAGTAGCGGCGACGTCATAAACCTGATTTCCTACGGAGAGCTTGTAATTATATTGTCTCCCTTGATTCTCCCAAACCAAGTGAGGGTAATCAACCGTCAGAGTCAGTTCTCGAACTGCATCGACTTTTAAGCCCGACTTTTTAGCACTTCGGCGAACCGTTGTATAAGACTGAGACTTATTAAATCGTTTCATCAGTCCTGAGAGCAGTTTATTCGATTGCTGTGAACCGGCCAAATTCCCTTGTTTGGCTTCTACTCCACTAGACGTAACCATAATCAGGGAGTTCGCTGCGAGTTGAAAATTCTCCCCGGTTTTCTGTGAGGTGATTTTACCCGAAGCTCCGGGTCCTGTCCGGATTTGATAACCTGCAAAGAGGAACTTATTTCGTCGAACTTTCCTCCACTTTTTCCCATTTTTAGTATATTCTACCTTCCCACTGACTTGAAAAAGAACCGCTACGGGGTCTCTTTTTCCAGCATAGAGAGGGGTCCCTACGAAGCAGAGCAAGGTAAACAAAATAATGATTTTTACGAAAGTTTTCATGAATTCCCCCAAGAGACTGATTCCCTGTTCGAGTAACGACAATAACGAAAATACTTGATTTGTTTCTGCAAGCTATGTTCCATCGATACCAAGTTTATACTGGAAACGTCTAGTCTTTCTCTTATGTAATGCTTTACCCGCAGGATCTCATTTTTGTGGGAAAGGGAAAAGAAAAAAGCTCTTAATTTTTAGTTGTCTTATGATTGACTAGACAATCTCCCTTTTACTGTTTTTTTGCGCACTCCTTCAAGGTTTTAGTTGTTTTTTCCTCCCGAAAAACCTAAGCTCTGGACGAATCGACGACCCTAAAACTAAAAATATTTTTTTCACTAATCTTTTCTCTTTGCAGTTAGCTATGAGTACGAGTAATTGGAGTAAATCATCCTGGAAGGCTTTTCCTGCCATGCAACAACCTGATTGGCCCGATCTCGAGTTGTATAAGGGAACCTTGAATGAGATTGAAAGTCTACCCCCTTTAGTTTTTGCTGGTGAAATTCGATCCTTGCGTCAACAATTGGCCGCCGCCGCTCAAGGCAAGGCCTTTTTGCTGCAGGGAGGGGATTGTGCCGAAGAGTTTAATCAGTGCACGGCCCCAACCATCCGGGAAACTCTGAAGGTGATTCTGCAAATGGCAGTGGTCATGACTTATGGTGGAGAACGCCCCGTAGTGAAGGTCGGACGGATTGCCGGACAATACGCCAAACCCCGTTCCAAGCCCACAGAAATGGTGAATGGGCAAGAGCTGCCAAGTTTTCGAGGTGATCTTATAAACTCAGCGGAACCGACCCTGGCAGGCAGAACTCCCGATGTGAAAAAATTATTGTCCGGGTATTTCTACTCGGCCTCCACGTTGAACCTGCTGCGTGCTTTCACCAGAGGTGGTTATGCTTCCCTGGAAGAGGTGCATTCCTGGAACAAAGAGTTCGTGAAGAACTCCAAGGCTGGCAAGTCCTATGAAAAAATGGCCACGGATATTGAGAAAGCCTTGAAGTTCATGAATGTGATTGGCTTAAATCTGGACTCGAATCCTCAATTAAAAGAAGTGGATTTCTATACCTCCCATGAAGCTTTGTTGCTGGGTTATGAAGAAGCTTTGACCCGCCAGGATACCTTGACCAACAAGTGGTATGACTGCAGTGCTCACATGCTTTGGATCGGAGATCGAACACGGCAGTTGGATGGGGCTCATATTGAATTCTTCCGTGGTATCAACAATCCGATCGGTGTTAAAATCGGACCGAATCATTCCATGGATGAAGTCAAAAAAATGCTCAGTATCCTCAACCCGAATAATGAGTGGGGACGTATTACCCTGATCACTCGTTTTGGTAAGGATCAGATACAAGACTACTTGCCTGGCTTGGTTCGTGGTGTCGAAGAAGAAGGCCAAAGGGTGCTCTGGAGCTGTGATCCCATGCATGGCAACACTTATGTTTCCGGCTCCAAATACAAGACTAGAAAAGTTGAAGACATCCTGAGTGAAATCCGTAGCTTTTTTGCCATTCATAAAGCGGAAGGCACGGTTGCCGGAGGCGTACACTTTGAGTTGACCGGAAAGGATGTGACTGAATGTGTCGGTGGAGCGCAACAAATTTCTGATGGGCAACTGGAAGAAAATTATGCCACTTCCTGTGATCCTCGCTTGAATGCTCAGCAGAGCCTGGAGCTAGCCTTTTTAATCGCTGAAATTCTGAAAGGTTGATTCTATGAGAGTGACTATCAGGGAACTTCTGGCAAAAAAAGGAAGCAGTCCCATCGTAGTGGCTACAGCCTATGATGCCTGGATGGCAGGAATTGTTGATGAAGCCGTCGATATGATCCTGATTGGTGATTCCTTAGGTATGGTGGTTCAAGGGCAAGAGAGTACGATTCCCGTCACCCTGGATGAGATGATTTATCATACTCGCATGGTTGTTCGTGGCTCTAAAAAGGCTTTTATTTTAGCCGACCTGCCTTTTTTGAGTTACCAAAGTTCCGTACGGGATGCTGTGATTGCTGCCGGACGTCTGCTCAAAGAAGGTTACGCACAGGGTGTGAAACTGGAAGGTGGCAAGCGTGTGGTCCCTCAAGTTGAAGCCATGGTCGCCGCAGGCATTCCTGTGCTGGGACATCTGGGGTTAACACCGCAGTCGATTCATGCTTTTGGCAGTTACGGCAAGCGGGCCAAAAATCAGGAAGCCGCCAACCTGTTGGTGGAAGATGCCTTGGCTTTGGAACAAGCGGGAGTCTCTATGATTGTGCTGGAGAACATTCCCCACGCCTTGGCTGCACGGGTGAGTAAAGTGCTGGCCATTCCCACGATTGGGATTGGAGCGGGTGCTGATTGTGATGGACAGGTTCAGGTCTTTCATGATCTTTTCGGTTTTTCCGATTTTGCCCCCCGTCATGCCGTCCGTTATTTGGACTGCGGGCAAGAGATGAAGCAAGCGATGCAAAAGTTTGCCGCTGCCGTACGAAGTCGAGATTTTATTTCAAAATAATCGCCTCACAGGTCCCCTCTGCTTTCAAGTCGGAGGGGGTTCCCTCATTTCCCTTCCTTTCCCATTCCCGATTGATTGCGTTATAGAGAAGTGAGTATTGTGTTTTAAAATGATCCAGTCTTTTGACAACTATTGAAGTCCCTTATGAATCCAAAATCATTTTCTTTTAAACTGCACTCAGTCGATCCCTCAGGCGCACGCCGAGGTACCATGCAAACACCTCACGGGAAAATCGAAACACCGATTTTTATGCCCGTGGGAACAGCAGCAGCTATGAAGGCCTTGACGGTCCAACAGTTGAAAGACACGAAAACTCAAATTGTCTTATCCAACGCTTATCACCTGAATAACCAGCCTGGTGCTGATATGGTGGAAAAGTTTGGCGGACTGCATAAATTCATGGGATGGGACGGTCCTATGTTGACGGACTCCGGAGGCTATCAGGTCTTCTCTTTACCGGGTAAGGTTATTGATGATGATGGAGTGACTTTCAAATATGCCAAAGGAGGCAAGTCCACTCGCTTAAGTCCAGAGATTTCCATCGACATTCAGAATAGATTGGGTGCGGATATCATCATGGCTTTTGATGAATGTGTGGAATTTCCGGCAACCTATGAATATACCAAGCGCTCTCTCAAGGTGACCTCTGAATGGGCGCGTCGCTGCAAGGCAGCTCACAAGCGAGAAGATCAAGCTTTGTTTGGCATCAGTCAGGGAGGGCTTTATAAAGACCTGAGAGAGGAAGGCCTGAAGCCACTGATTGATCTGGATCTACCTGGTTATGCCGTGGGAGGACTCTCCGTGGGTGAAGGGTTGGATAATATGAAAATGGCCTTAGACTTCACGACTCACATGATGCCCGTGAATAAACCTCGCTACCTGATGGGTATCGGTACGCCTGAGGATATTCTGGAAGCAGTGGAGCGTGGAATCGATATGATGGACTGCGTTATGCCCACTAAATACGCCCGCTCAGCAACTCTCTTTACGAATGTAGGCAAGTTGCGCCTGACCAATCGGGAATTCCGGAATGATAAATTCCAGCTGGATACTGGATGTTCCTGCTACACCTGCGAAAACTTTACCCGAGCCTACCTGCATCATCTCTACACTTCCAATGAGATTTTAGGGGCTATTTTGGGATCCATTCATAATGTTTCTTTTTATATCGAACTGATGACTCGATCCAGGAAGGCCATTGAAGAAAAGCGTTTTAGCTCATTTAAACAGGACTTTTTGGCTTTGTATAATCGCAAGGTAAAATCTAAAAAACCTAAGAAGAAGCGTTGATTACATGAAAGTAACCACAGGAAATGTGCAGCGAATTTTGGAGTCTATCGCTCCTGATGGACTGTCAGTCAATGAACTATTGGCTGCCCTCGGGCAAAAAAAAGCCAAAAAGGCTTCGGTCCGTAAGTGCTTAAAAAAAATTGCTCAGCGAGCCAACTGTAAAAAACGGGATAATCGCTACTTTCTCGTCGCGGGGAAACCCCAAAAAATACCCGTTGTTCAGGCACGCAGTCCCCGGCGCAGTCGGCAAGGCAGCCCTCAGGGGATTTTTCTTTTTGAGGATGGTAAAGGCTTCATTCGAGATTTGCAAAATAATGAACTCTATCCCTTATCCCCTAAAGAACAGGGGGCGCTCTTTCACGGGGATGAAGTTCGCTTTGCCCTGAGCAAAGGGAAAAAAGACGCCAGGAGAATCGAAATTCTCCAAGTCACTGACCGTAAGACAAAAGTTTTACGAGGTACGGTCAGCTTTAAAAAACGGGCCCTGATGTTTACGCCTAGCAGCTCTCATTTTCCACATCAGTTTCTGGTGAAAAAAGCCTCTGTTGGTAAGACGATTCCAGAGGGTGAAGTGCAGTTAGAGATCACTCGTTATCCGGGGCTGAAGAGTTCACCGGAAGGTAGATTGCTGCTTCGCCAGTCACCGCAGATTAACGAGGAAGAAGCCATCTTGAARATTTTGAGTGATTTCTCCGTTGCCACTCATTTTCCTCCTGCTGTATTGGATGCTTGTGAGAAATTTCCACAGGCAGTGCGCCTCAATAAAAAGGAAAAGCGACAGGACTTGAGGGATCTGCCCTTTGTTACGATCGATGGAGAAGATGCCAGAGACTTCGATGATGCCATCTATGGGCAGCGTGAGGGTCAGGGGTACCGTATTTGGATTTCTATTGCGGACGTGGCTGACTATGTGTCGAAAGGCTCAAAGATAGATAAAGAAGCCTTCTCACGCAGTACGAGTGTTTATCTGCCCGGCCGAGTTTATCCCATGTTGCCGGAAGCTTTGAGTAATGGAGTGTGTAGTTTACGCGAAGGGGTAAATCGCAAGACACTGACTTGTGAAATATTGTTGGATGAGCAGGGATTGCCTTTAGAGGCAAAGGTCTATGAAAGTATGATCAAGAATGTTTGTCGTTTAACTTACAATCAAGTAGA
Source organism: SAR324 cluster bacterium (assembly GCA_002401295.1). GTDB lineage: Bacteria > SAR324 > SAR324 > XYD2-FULL-50-16 > XYD2-FULL-50-16. Next base: position 14,778 of record NVSR01000014.1, read on the forward strand.
CCATCTATTTGAAAAGAAAGAGCTTATTGTCAAGCCATCCTTGCTCTTTCTCAAAGAAAAACTGCTGCTCTACCGAGAAATTGCAGATAAAATGGGCCAACAGAGGCGACAGCGGGGATCCATCGACTTTTCGCTGCCCGATTGTTCATTTACCTATGATGAAAATCAGAAAATTATCGATATTTCAAAGTCTTATCAGTCTGAGGCAATGAAACTGATCGAACAATTTATGTTGGAAGCCAATGAGAATGTAGGTCAATTTTGTGATAAAAATTATATCCCCATTATCTGGAGGAACCATGCACCGCCTCTTGAAGAAAAAATAAGGTCTCTCAAACAATTATTTTGGAATTGTCGGATCAAAATTCCATCCCTAGAGACCAGTCGTGATTATAATCAGGCCCTCTTGAATATTAAAAGCAGTGCATATCGAGATGTACTGGAGTACAGTTTATTAAGGACCATGTCGCAGGCCCGATATGAGACGGAACGACTGGGACATTTTGGTCTGGCAGCCACTCATTATTGTCACTTTACCTCACCGATTCGCCGCTATCCGGATCTGATCGTTCATCGAGCTCTAAAAGCTCATTTGCATGAGAAGAGTGTTTCTCTTGTTCCTGAATCTATTGCGGAACAAAATTCGCAAAAAGAAAGACTGGCCGTCAAAGCAGAGCGTAAAGCACTGAAGCTAAAAAAGTTACTTTTTATAGCGGAACGTATCGGGGATGTGTTTTCTGTAAAAATTTCGGGATTGCACTGGAAAGGCATTTTTGCAGAGATTGATCATCCTTATGTGGAAGGGTTTATCCCCTTTAAATCATTAACCGATGATCACTATATTTTTGATGAAAATAATCAGTGGGTTATGGGCAAACGGCAGAAGCGTCAATTGATGGTTGGGGATGAATGCCAGGTCATCATGAGTCGAGTAGACTTTGCGAATCTGTCTCCGGAATTTGAGTGGATCAGTTGGACAGGGGAACAGAAAAACTAAAAAAAACTGATAAATAAGTTGAAAATAACACCGTTTGATATTATGGAGATAGAGGACTTGTAAATCATCTCCTAAATTGATGGGTCTACCGCGCAGGAGCATAAGAGGGGGCAAATTCCCTGAAAAGCTCTGTTTGCATATCATTTGCATGAAAATTGGTAACATTGGTTGTTGATCGGAGTCTTTTATTCATCTGTAAGTCGGTTAAGGTTTATAGTAATGCTTGAGTCATTTGCCAAAAAAAGGGAAGCGAAAGCCCAGCAAAAAGCCTATGAACAGTACCTAAAGGGCTGTGAATGCCTGGAAGGCAGGCTGTACAAACAGGCAATGATTGAGTTTGAAAAAGCCTTAAAACTAGATCCCAAAACCATGCCGACACACCTGAAGAATAGCTTCCATAGTTATGCTTCCGGTGGGGATGGGGACTGTGCTTTATCGATCGGCCTGGTACTCCTAAAGTTACGCCCCAAAGATTATAAGCTCGCCAACCACCTCGGTAATTGTGCCCGCCAACAACAAAATTACAAACAAGCGAATAATCTTTATCGTCATGCCCTGAAAGTAAATAAGAAGTATGAAATTGCTTTTTATAATCTAGCCGCCAGTATGGGCAAGGTGAGTAAGTTTGATGAAGAAGTACTCAGCGCCGTCAAGCAATTTGAGGAAGTTAAAGATTTTATTCTGCCAGACTATTACAATAATCCCCAGATTGTTGAGGAGTTATCCGAAGCCTTAAGCGCAGAAAATGAAAAGCAGCGTAAAGAGAAAATCCAAGAGTTAATGCTGCAAAAAGAACAACAAGAGATGACACAGGAGTTAGTTGCCTTACGTGTGACGGAGCAGGAGCTAAAGAAGTGCGAAGAACAGTCCGATGATCCGACTTTTGAGCAACTCAGCCACGCTCTCAGTGAATTGGTTCAAGAGAAGGATCCCGTGCTCATTTATCAAGGGAACTTGTTTAATCTTGGCCTCTATGCCCTGTCTCAAAAGATCCATGACTTGGCCTTTGATTGCTTCAGCAAATTAAGGAAGCAAAAGTGTCAGCTCGATTATCTGGAGATGTGCCTGGCGCTCACTTTTGCTCTTAAAAATCATCGTACAAAAGCTATCGACTTTTTTATCAGGTTATTAGGGATAACACCTTATAATCGTTACTATAATGTTAACTTGGGCCTGCTCTATCGCCGGAATAAGAATCGTCTGCTTTGTTTCAAGTATTTAGCGGTAGGTGCCGCTCTGCTGGAAAAATCGGATGGGCATTACCGGCTTTCTGAGTTGAAAGTACTTGCTGCAGGGCATTTTAAGGCAGGAAGGTATGTTAAAGCCATCCAACTCTACGAAGTCGTGGTTTCGGAGCAAGACGATTTGGTTGCCTGGAGTCATATTGGAGAAAGTCATCTGGCAAGGCAACATTTTGAAGACGCAGCTGAAGCCTTTCGTCGTTTGCAAAAACTGGATCCAAAATCGGATACGGCACAGCAAAAACTACGAGCGATCCACAACCATTATTTTGATCGTGGTGAGGAGTTCTTTCATGCTTCCAAATACCGTGCTGCTGCCGGGCAGTTTGAAAAAGCGATGACTATTCTCAAAATAGCTGAGACTATCAAACGGGCTGCCGGAGTTTATCAGGTATTGAAAAATCCGAATCGGGTAACTGAGTTGATGGAAGAGTATGAAGCCATGCTTTTACATGAGAAGGAAGTGGAGCAGGAAGAGCGGCGTCAAGCTTATTTCCTGCAGGGTAAGCGGTTTATGAAGAAACATGATTTTAACAAAGCTATTGAAAACTTGGAGCTGGCTTTTCGCATGAAACTGGACAAAGATGTTTTCATGTATTTAGCTACCATTTACAAAAAACTCAAACGCGATGTTGAAATGAGAGACCTGTTGGATCGTTGGAACCGCATGGTTGAATATGAAGATCGCATGAAAAAATTTCGAAAAGAAGAAGAACGCTCTCAAAAAAGTTAAAGTATGCAGCCTAAATTACTCTCCTTTGTGGGCCGTTCCAATTCTGGAAAGACCACGTTCATTACCAAGATACTTCCTCTTTTCTGTCAACGAGGACTTAAAGTTGGCAGTATTAAAAATACCCATCATCAGGTTAAATTTGATAAGCCCGGCAAAGATTCCTATCGACATCGTGAGGCGGGAAGTAGTCAAGTCTTGTTGTTGACAGAAGATCGTTTCGCCATTTTTGGGGAGCGACCGGAACAACACAGTTTGCATCAACTGGCAGCAAAATGGTTTGATGATTTTGACCTGGTTCTTTCAGAGGGGTTCAAGAATGAAGACTCCTTCAAAATAGAAATTTCTCGAGAAGCCAATCAAAAAAAACCTTTATATACAAATCCAGCGTATCAGATTCAGGCTTTAATCAGTGACCGGACAGCCGAAATCAGTATTCCTCATTTTGACTTGAACGATGTCAATGGGGTTTTTGAATGGATTTGTGGGCAGTTGGAACTTTAGAGAATAAAAATAAAAATGAATATCGAATTATGATAGCGCTAGTTACGACAGTTCTTGTCGGTGGAGTATTCCTGCTCAGCGGGACTATTAAAGCTCTAAATCCACTTCCTTTTATCCGACATATTCGCAAATTAAACATCCTTCCTGAAAAAGCTGCTTCTTTATCTGCTCATGTTTTTATCCAATTAGAATGGGCTATTGGTTTAGCTTTGATCCTTCAATTATCGCCTGAAATCCTGATTCTACCGATCATGATGCTATTATTGGGGCTGACAACGATCAGTTTCTGGGGGATTCGCAGTGGYCGGATTGCTCATTGTGGCTGCTATGGGGGAGCTTTGCTGGTCAGTCCGGAAAATAGTTGGAAACTGAATGGGTTTTATCTGTTGTTACTAGGCTTGGCTTGGACTTATCCTTCAGGTGTAATGGGTAGTGAGCTTTGGAAAATCTGGGTTATCACAGCTGGCTTAGTAATGAGCAATATGCTGACCAAACGCAGTATCGGGAAACCTCTATTGGATCTTTCCCCGATTCAACAGGGGAAGCGATGGCAAGTAAAATGGGTACTGGAAGCTCCTGCTTTGATTGAGCTGGAAAGTTGTTTGGTCGTCCTGCTCAATCAGCGATGTTCAGAGTGTAATCAGTGGATTCCTTTACTCAATCAGCTCCACCAAGATGGAAGCCAGCCGGAAGTGATTGGCATCTTACCCATCCTCTTACCGGGGCAAGTACTGAATCCTGACTTACCGCAGCCTGTCTTTCCTACCTATACAATCCCACGCTGGAAGTTTAACCATTTGATAGCTGAACCACCTCATGCCCTACTCTTAGAAAAAGGGATGATTACTCAAACTTGGTTGCGTGAGTTTCCTTCTCTTTCCAGCTCCTCAATCCTGTCGCGGAGCTCTGGCGGGAGCTCTACTTTTTGATTTGTCTTGAAATCCAGTAGGACAATCCTTCCTGTGCCTTCGGCAGCCAGTTTTTGATGCTGGTGGCTAAATACCTTGTATTCCATAATAAAGTCACAGTCTCTAACCTCTTTGACGCGGGCACAGGTGGTGACTTTATCAGGGAAGGTTAGAGGTATGCGATATTTGCAGTCCGTAGCAGCCAAAATAGGCCCAACTCCTGTTGTTTCCATGAATTTCAGCAACTGCATTTGCTCAAAATATTGAATTCGAGCGGACTCAAAATAACGGAAATAGACCACATTATTGACGTGCTGAAATGCATCCATCTCACCCCAAACTACGGGGATATCAACAGATGCTGGAAATTGACTGATTGTATTGATCATAGTTCCTCTTCCAAGGCCTTTTTAACGGACAGATCCAGATGATATCCCTTTAAGGCGGATTTCTTATAAAACTCTTTTTTACTGTAGATCAGTTTTATCTCCAGGTAGAGCTTATTGAAATAATCGCGTACATCATATTTTAAGAAAATTAACTTATCTATTTTGAAATTTTCAAAGAAACGATAATAGTTTTCCACATCTTGGGTCTGGTCGAAATAAAGAGCACTCAATAGAAGCACGCGAGTACATTTCAAGGCTAGTAGGTCATTGCCGGAAGTAGTGAAAACTTTGTAACACAGCTTTTCGACTTCTCTCAATTCCTCTTCAGATTGATTAATGTTCTCAAATTGCATTAATAATTCAACCAATTGCAAGCGAAGGTTGATTTCTTTGCCAAGGTATTCTTCTTCTCCCAGATTGTCGACCAGACATTTTGCGCGCAGCTTTGTCATGCTCTCAATGGCATGTTGATAAATGGCAATCACTGTGGAATGGCTGCGTTGAATGCTTTGAATTTCATCCAGTTTGTCACCAAAAAGCTCCTGTCGATCGTTAGCTTTCTCCAGCCATTCTTGTCGGAACTTAGGGTCGCAGAGAATATCCGGCATTCGGTGCTTCTCTCCTTTACAGAAGAAATTATTATCTATCGAAGCAAAGTAACAAACGGGGCAAATGATGACACGGATCTGGCTAAAGTCAATGAAGTCGAAACTATCGTTTGCTTTGAGATAGCGAGTGATCCCAAAAATATTGGAATCCTGAACCTGACTATAGTGCCGGAGTTGGAAGGCGTTGATTTTTGTTTTATCGTCACAGATGAAACACTCCAGTTCTCGAATTTTAACGGAGTTATTATTAGGATGTGGGATGAGTAAGCCTTTTTGAGTCGCTTCCTGATCCTCAGCAGAGGCATTCAATTGGACGTTGGCTATGAGGAACGCCTTCATGCGCTTCCAATGCAGCACCCGGTTACACCACTCGATGATTTGAGTATAGGCTATAGTGGAAATACGACTGAGGTCAGAAAGTTGTTTAATTTGCTGGTCTCCTTGATAGGAAAGCTTACCGGAGCCAATATGAGTACTCACCACATCCATGAAAATTAAGATCAAAATTTCTTCATGGATCTTGGGGGGGCGCTTCATTGGAGGCCTGTGTCGTTTGAATATATGAGCCTTTAATGTATTTTTCTCTTCAATGCTGTCCGAGCTTTCCAAAATGAATTGTAGGAGATCAATCTCTTTTTCATCACGCAAACCAGCCAGCATCAAAGCTGAAACCATCGTATCGATATACCATTTTTTTTGTTCCGTATTCATACGATGAATGGGAACAATAAATTCACGGTTATTAATCCGGCAGCTCACTATATTTTGCTGATATTGTTTCCACTCGACTCCCTCCTTACCCCAGTCTATCCACCGCTTGATATAGATGCGACGGAAATCGAAAAGCATGCCGATTTTGAATAAGAGTTTTTTTTCCTCTTCCGCAAAAAACAAGTCAGAGATACAGGATTCAATCAGTTGAGAGAATATTCCTACCAGGACCCCTTTGGGTACATTCTCCACATGACGCAGTGGTACTTTTTTACCCTCTTTCACCACTTGAATCAGTCGTGCCCTTTCTATTTCGTCATCTACTTGAGAAATTATCCCTTTTAAGAAGACGACCTCCGGGGATAGGACCTTGCCATCAACCAGGATGGCTTGGATCAACATTTCCGCAAACCAGATCCTTTGTGCCTGGCTTAAAGTTTCAATCAGCTGTTTCATATTTTTCCGGCTACCTAAAGCTAGGGAGAGATCTTTTAACTTAACTAGAATTTACAACTCAGGCTAACCTCTTAACTCCATTTAGAGCAGGGCATTTGATCTACAGGGCAAGCACTGTTGGGAGAGAGCAGGTACCGTAGTTTCTGCAGGTCCGGGATAATAATATTTTTTCGATTGAAGTCGATGATTTTTTTCTTTTTCAGCAGGCTCATAGCTCGAATCGTAGTTTCTATACTGGCTCCCACCAACTCAGAAAGCTCCATGCGGCTCAGGTCAATATTAAACTCTGCTGTCGTCCCGCTTTGGTTCGCATAAGTTTGTGATAAATCCAATAATACTTGGACGATACGTTGCTCCACCGTATTGGTTGCCATCTGGCTCAACTTCTCTGCCAAATATACCACACGTCGGCTCATCATGTTGAGCAGAGCTAAGCCTAATTCTGCATTTTTATGGATTTCTGAGATTAAAGTCTTTCTGGGGAGGCGAAAAAGTACGGAAGGACGCATCGTTACAGCGGTGGTTGGATAGGGGAACCCCCCGATGACGGGAGCTTCCGCCATCATATGTCCGGGCTCACACATACCAAAAATAAGGCTTTTTCCTGACTCTGTGTACTTCACATATTTAATCCTGCCCTCCAGAAGGCCGTGTAGATACTGAGGGGACTCATTCTGTTCAAAAATATTTTGCTGAGCCTCAACGGAAAAAGTTTCTAGTTTTGGTGCTAAACAATCGACCATTTCCTTGGGAAGGCTTTGGAACATTTTGAAGCGCAAAAGAATAGCGTCAGGAGGACCAAAATTCATAAGCAAGCCAGTAAAAAAATTATTTTTATAATTAAAATAGTAAAAAGTATTTTATTTTTACTTTCTCTTAGGAAAAGAGTCCAAGTATTTTTTCTATAGAGCTATCATCTCAAAGAACTGGATGCAACTGTATTCAAACAGTCATTTCGTTAAAAGGCAATTCTCCTGATTTGAGGCCACAAACCTTCAAAAGTAGTTCTTTCAAAAAGCTATAGATTGAAGCTGGTAAAGAACTTAGAAGGATGATTTAACTAAAATTTTGACGGATTTGGGCGTACCTTATATGTATGAGTCAACTTGAGTACAGAGGTCAGAGACTCGAGGTAAAACAATTATTTTTTCGAAGAGGTTCCCTTGAGTGTAGGTAAATTAACAGGCCCTAAAAAAGCAGCGATTCTACTCCTGTCCATGGGAGAGGAAGGTGCGGCAGAAATCTTAAAAAACCTGGAGGATCGGGAGATCCAACAGGTAGGGTATTACATGGCGCGGTTTACCGATGTAGCACCCGAGGAGTTGGATAATGTATTGGAGGAATTTTATCGTAAAGTAGCCATGCAAGATCAAGGTGTCGTGATCAATGCCAGTGGTGACTTCGTGAAAAATGCATTGGTCAAAGCTCTGGGTGATGAAAAGGCCAAGGATTTGGTGGATAACTTAAGATCCAGCGCGGATGAGGGATCTCTGGATTCATTGAAATGGTTGGAGCCTAAGGTGATTTCCGGGTTCATTATGAATGAGCATCCTCAGACCATTGCTTTGATCATGGCACATCTGGATGATCCCGAACAAACGGCCATGGTTCTCAAAGAATTACCGGAGAACTTGCAAGCCGATGTGGCTTACCGAATGGCGATTCTGGAGGCGATTCCACCGGGAGTCGTGCGTGAAATTGAGGAAGTCCTGGCCCGAGAGTTAAAATCTTCCGGAGCGGCTTCTACCGCGAAGGTGGGTGGCGTGGAATCTGTGGCCGAGATGTTAAACACCATGGACAAGGCGACGGAAAGTCGTATTTTGGCTACTATCGAAGAATCCAACCCCGATTTGGCAGAGCAGATTCGAGAGTTGATGTTTACCTTCGAGGATTTGGTACTGGTCGATCCTACAGGTATGCAGGCTATCCTTAAGGAAATGCCGCAGAATGATCTGGTGCTGTCTCTCAAAACGGCTTCTGATGCGGTCAAAGAGCACATCTTTAGTAATATGTCGGAGCGTGCGGCGGATATGGTCCGTGATGACTTGGATGCTTTGGGACCATCTCGTGTCGTCGATATTGATTCGGCTCAACAGAAGATGGTCAAAATTGCCCGGAAACTGGAAGAAGAAGGGAAAATCATCATCAGTGGAAGTGCTGGTGGCGATGTGGTTTAATTCCCCCCAGCTCTGCTCCCGCAACTGGGTACTAGGTCTGAGGGGCTAGTTTGAAATGTCCTACCACGTTATTAAGTTCTTGCGCCAGGTTTGATAATTCTTTGGATTCATCATGGATGTGGGCGGCCCCTTTGGCGTTTTCATGGGTCGCTAAGCTTATTTCATTGATGTTTTTTGATATATCATTCGTCCCTACGGCTAACTCTGCGGAATTCCTGGCAACGCCCTGAGCACTCGTCGAGAGCTCATCAATCAGGCGCGCTATCTCCACCACACCTTCATTTGACTTCTTGATATTGCTTACAATTTCATTCGCCGTGACTTTTTGCGATTCCGCTTGTTGTACAATTGCTTGCGAAGAGCTGTTCATGGTGTTGATGATATCGGCGACTTGAACAATTGCCACGGAAGCGGTGGAACTGTGTTCCTCTATGCCGTAGATTTTTCCACTGATCTCGGTGATAGCTTGAGTCGTTTGTTTTGCTAAGCTCTTTATTTCATTTGCGACTACACCAAATCCTTTGCCAGCCTCTCCCGCTGAGGCGGATTCAATGGTAGCATTTAGAGCTAACATATTGGTTTGCTCGGCAATTGTCCGAACCATCTCGGTTACTTTACCGATTTCTTTACTGGCACTATTCAAGCCATTCATCGCTTTGGTGGCGGCTTGTGAAAATTCCTGAGCTTCCTCCGCCACACGAGACGCATCCACCGCCTTAAGAGCTACATCGTGAATAGAGAGGTTGATGCTTTCTATTGATTCCTCGATTGATTCCATCTCCTGAGTCATCACTTGGGAAGTACTGGCGATGCTATAACTATTGACGCTGATCTCCTCTGTGCTAGCCGCCATTTCATTAATATTATTGCTCATTTCTGTTGAGGCCGCAGCGATGGTTTCTGTTTGCGCCTTGATCTCTGTAGCTGCATTCGCCATTTGATTGGAGGTGCTGCTGAGTTCCGATGAAGCCTCCGATAGTACGTTTGAATTCTTCGTTAATTGATGGAAAACCTTATTGAGATCACTATTCATATTTTGAAAGGATTTCCCTAATACATCCTTCTCAGATATCAGGTGAATTCGCTGAGAAAGGTCACCGGAAGCAATGGATTCAGCTAAGGCGGCTTTTTCTGATAATTGGCGAATCATATTTTGTAATGCGAAACCGAGATTATCCTCATCAGAAGTTAGTTTTACTTCTATTGTCAGGTCCCCCCTGGAAACACTCTGAGTTAGCTTGATTTTTTCCCTCAGGCTACTCACATATTGGTCCAGTGCTGCGCCGATTTTCCCTAATTCATCTTTACTTATTAATTTTAGTGGCTTAGGTAGCTTGCCTAAACTCAACTCACCTAAGAAATTAGTGATTTTTTGAATTGGTTTGTTGATCGAATGTTGGACCAAGTAAGTGGAAATTACGGTAAATCCAACCAGCAGAGCTAAGATGATCATGATTACCTGCCAAATAATTTCCTTAATTTCCTGTTGAATTTTTTCTTCTTCCCCGGCTACCATCTCATCAATATCTCCCAGGTAGATGCCTGTTCCGATAATCCAGTTCCATTGTTTGAGTACCTTGATAAAAGATACTTTGGGTTGAACCGTTTCTTTATTATCCCCGGTGCTTTTACCATAAAAGGAATAATTTACGAATCCTTCTCCCTTTTGCTTGGCAATACGTAGCATCTCTTGAAAATAGAAAATACCATTGGGGTCTTTAAATTGACTTACATTTTTCCCCTCTAATGAGGGCTTAATGGGATGCATCAACATCACAGGTGCAAAGTCATTGATCCAAAAGTAACCATTCTCTCCATAGCTCATAGCGCGTAAAAGACTCTTTGCTTCTTGCTGTAGGCGCTGTTTGAGTACGGAAGCGTATTCACCCGTGCCAATAATCCATTTGAAGGGTTTAAAGACAAATACATAACTAATTTTCTGCTCTACCTTACCGGTCTTGGGATTTTCCCATTGGTAGTTTACAGTTCCTTGTCCCTGCTTACGGGCAACCTTCACAAATTCACGAAAAGGGTAGGTGCCTGTGGGATCTTTGTAATTCCTTACATTTTTCCCATCCAACTGAGTAGCGATGGGGTGCATGATGACTTTAGGTTTGAAGTCATTGATCCAAAAATATCCGATTCCCTGATTATAGCGGTAAGCCTTTACATAATTAACAATAGCTTGCCGCAGCTCCCTAGGGCCTAAAGTTGACTTTTGCTGATTGTAATATCTGGTGAGTGTCTTGTGGAAATCTTCCCCTCTGTCTTGCAAAATCGTTCCCATTTTTTCGGGGAGGGAGGACTCATATAATTTCTCCAAGGTGCCTAGAGCAATTTGAGTATGTGCTTTCAGCGTCTTTTTACGCTCTTCAATCAGATTTTTCCTGTAAGTAGCAACTCTTTGCTCACCCGCTTTCTCAATGCTCCAAGAAAGGAAAAAAATAATCAGGGTACCCAATAAAAGCATTGGAATTGTGGCAATAATAAAAATCTTGAATTTAAACGACATAGTTCACCAACAAACTGGATCTAGCAAAAAAGATCGAACTGACTCAAAAGGAAAATGGTAGGAGAAAAATATTGAAGCCTGTTTCCTTTAGTAAAAGGCAAGAAAGTTATATCGAGTTTATTAATAAAATGGAATGCAATTTAGTAGGTTTTTGTAAGAAATATGTAAAAATAAGAATATTCAGAGAAAGCTGTGTGTTTTTTGTTGTTTTCCATACTAAAAATATTGAGTCAGGACTCTTTTAAAAGAGATTGAGTTAAATCCTCGTTGGGTTTACCCTTTTGCTTTGAAGCCGATGAAAAGGAAAAAGTAGGATGAGTCTCTTATTAATCAAAGGAAAAACAATGAATAAGATTGCAGAAAAAATAGAAGCACTGCGTGCGTCGATGGCTCAAAATGGAATTTCGGCTTATATTATTCCTAGTTCAGATCCTCATAGCAGTGAATATGTGGCGGAACATTGGCAAGGGCGGAGTTGGATTTCCGGGTTCACCGGTTCAGCGGGTACGATAGTTGTCACCAAACAGGAAGCAGGGCTTTGGACTGATTTTCGTTATTTTATCCAGGCAGAAAATGAGCTTGAAGGGACTGGTATTCAGTTGTTTAAGGAAGGAACCCCCGATGTTCCTAGTTTTTCTGCATGGCTGCTGGAAGTCTTAGAGGTAGAAGATACTCTTGCTTTTGATGGAAAAGTCATGACCTTGGCCGCTACTCGTAATTTGGAAAAAGCTTTGGAAGGCAAGCAAATCAAAATAATGGGAGAGCGGGATTTATTGGAGGACGTCTGGTCGGATCGCCCGAGTAAACCGACTGATGAAATCTTCCTGCATGATGTGCTCTATGCGGGACAAACGACTCAAGAGAAACTAACGGAAGTTCGTCAGTTGATGATTGGCAAGAATGTGGATGCTCATCTAATCACCTCTCTGGATGATGTAGCCTGGTTATTTAATATTCGTGGAACCGATGTCTTGCATTGCCCTGTGGCGGTGGCCTATGCCTTAATTACTCAGGAACAAGCTTTCTTTTTCATTGAAGCGGAAAAAGTCCCCCAGCCGGTTCGAGAAAAATTGGAAAAAGATGGAATCATTCTCAGATCTTACCAACAGGTTGAGCAAGGACTACAGGAGTTGTCGGAAAAGTCATCCCTACTCATCAATCCGAATCTGATCAATGCTAATCTTTACGGGGCAATTCCCGGCCATATCCGGGTTCTTGAAGGCAAGCAACTCACCACTAGATTGAAGGCTATCAAAAATTCAGTAGAGGTAGAGCAATTTCAAGTCTGCATGAAACGGGATGGAGCTGCCATGGTTCGCTTCATGATGTGGCTGGATGAACAGGTCCCTACGGGAAAGGTTACCGAATTGAGTGCCGCTGACCAGTTGGAGCAGTTCCGCCGACAGGGAGAGGGCTTCATTAGTTTGAGTTTCACCACCATCCCCGGTTATAAGGAACATGGTGCGATTGTGCATTATGCCTCTTCACCGGAAACGGATGTTACTATTGGTCAGGAGAGTTTTTTCCTGGTTGATTCAGGGGGACAATATCTTGATGGAACTACGGATATCACCAGAACCTTTAATTTCGGAACACTCACAGAAGAAGAGCGGAGAGATTATACGTTAGTCTTGAAGGGGAATATCAGGCTGGCTAAAAGTCGTTTCAAACGTGGTACTTGTGGTTTTCAGTTAGATGTTTTGGCCCGAGAATCCATGTGGGAATGGGGCATTGATTATGGTCATGGCACGGGTCATGGAGTTGGCTTCTGCCTGAATGTGCATGAGGGGCCTCACAGTATTAGTCAAAAGCCTGTCGATACACCTCTTGAACCGGGAATGCTGGTGACCGATGAACCTGGTATTTACCGCGCGGGTAAGCATGGTATTCGTATCGAAAATATTTTACTCGTCACGAAGGACTACAAAACTGAATTTGGTGAGTTTTATCGTTTCGAACCCATGACTTCAGCTCCAATCAATACCAAACCCTTGATGAAAGAGCTCATGACCGCTGATGAAATAGCCTGGCTGAACGCCTATCACGAAAAAGTCTGCAATGAGCTATCCCCCCTCTTAACCGAAGCAGAGTGCCGCTGGCTACAGGACAACACCCAAGCAATTTAAACTGGGGTTAAACTGGGGTCGCATCTTAAATATTCAATCTACAGGGAGTCAGGAGGAAAAAACTACGCAGAATTAGATGGGTGCCGCTATCGCTAACCCATCCTGCGCAATGATTTTATTTTCTTCCATATCCCTTAGCGAGAGAGATGGGGTCGAGAGATGGGGTCGCATCTTAAATATTCAATCTACGCAGAATTAGATGGGTGCCGCTATCGTTAACCTATCCTACAAATGAAACTTATTTTCTTCCATATCCCTGAGAAAAACCCGGTTATACTATATTTCTTATATTAAACTTGAGGTGTATTTTAATGAAAACAATAGCAATCTACAATAATAAAGGAGGTGTTGGTAAATCAACGTTGACCCTTTTTCTTGCGGACTTTTTTTCTTCAGGTACGATCACCATCAATAAACGAAAACCTCGAGTATTAGTGCTTGATTTAGATGGGCAGAGCTCGTCAGCTACTTCACTGCTCGGCTTGCAAAGGGTGGCCAGGGCAAAAGCTGAAAAGCAAAATTTGTCTCACCTGCTGCTAGCATTGAAACAAAATCAGGATGTTGACATCTCAAAGTACCTCATAAAAAGAGAGGCAGGCAAAACCCCTACTCGAAAAATTTCATTGGGAGAACTATGGGTTATGCCCACAGAGAGAGCTAGCGCTATAAAACTTGAACAATCATTCGACTGTCAGACTTGTGTGCGACTGATGAATATAGTGAAAAACAGGTTAAAAAAACAGTTTGATATTGTTTTAATGGATCTTCCTGCAAATATAGATGAAAGAAATAAGCTTTCATTGGCTGGCCTGCTCATAGCGGACCACATTATAATCCCTACGGAGCCGACACGTTTAACGCTTAATACCATTACTGATACCTTTAATATGATCCACTATGTGCGTGGTCTGGGCAATGGCCAAGGAAAAGCACCAAAGATAGCTGGCATCCTTCTTAATAAGGCTGACAAAAGGTCCAAGCAGTATAAACTACATTATAAAGAATTGTACGATACCGCAGCAAGGCACGATACAGTCGTGCTTGAGAATATGCTGCCTACTGCCCCAGCATTATCAACAGCATCTGATGACAGCTTGGAGTTTGTATTGCTGCGTGAGCGCTATAGTACTTACTACGATAAGGTAAGAAAAATAGCTCTTGAGGTCGCAGAGAGGTGCGGATATAGACTCAAGAGTAAAAAAAAGAGCAGGAAAAAAGATATTGCCAAGGCCTGTTGAGGTTTTTGTGTCTGAGCGTCGTCAAGCCAAGCAGTCAAATGATCTGCTCGGCTGTAACTGAAAAGAGAGGAAAAAAGCAGTTTTGTATCATCTCAAGCACTGAATTGCGAACAGCAAAAAGGAGAGACCTTTTTATTAGCAAGTACATAGATTAAGATTTATCCCTTCTTACTGTTTGTAATTTATTGATCAAAATGATACAAAAGTATCGTTTTTACTCAGGTACTAATTAGAAATTCATCAATAAATTATAAGGATAAAAATGAGGAGAGGAATATTAACTACAATTGTGGCATGCACAACACTTGTAGTCACGGGCTGTTCTGCGGTTGCAACGCGGGATTTAGCTTCTTATAAACAGGATAATGCTATCTGTTATGATCGTGATACTGAGCCTTATACCTCAGTAGTTGACTCCCACATACATTTCAGACCATTTGGGGGGGAAGCTGTTCCTTTTGAGGAAGTGAAGCAGTACTTCAGTAAGACGGGTGTTTTATTCGCGAATGTTTATGGCATTGGACAGATTTTGCCGGTTGATTCTGATTGTACTTACTATCTGAATTGTCCCGGAACTGATGCACTACCGAGTATTAAGAATGATTTCATCAATGCAGCAAATCTGGTCGAGTTTAAGTCACAAGGTATTCAGTTGACGCTTTCCATGACTTTTCCTGATCTGGCAAATCCCGACGGAATTGTGCAAACAATTGAGCTGTATGATAAGGAATATCCAAAAATGTTCAGATGGTTGGGAGAAGTGAATCTAATCAAGCAGGCTCTTCTGAACAATGGACATAAAGCAGCAACGAAAGAGAATATAGAGCAGTGGACTGATTTTATGCGGGTACTCAGAGAGCGGAAAATTCCCATCAATATCCATTCTGATTTAGGAAATGATCAGGAACCTACAAAATATCTTGAGTTGATGGAGTATGTTCTAGAACTATACCCGGATAATAAAATTGTCTGGGCTCATATGGGGCTGTCCAAGGAGTTAACTAAAATTTCTGCGGAGGATCATATCAAAATTATGCAGTCCTTTTTAGATAAAAGTCCAAATTTAATGTTGGATATCTCATGGCGAGTCCTCTACGATAATTTTTTCAGCAAGGCCAAAGAAAAAGCTCTATATGTGACGTTTTTCAAAAAACATTCCGATAGAATCCTGCCTGGCACTGACTTTGTGGCCTCAAGAGATAAAACCTTGAAGACATATAAAGACGAGCTGGAAGTTGTCAGTCGAATCAATCAAGACCTGGATGATGAGGCATTTCGGAATATTGCTTTGGGAGAAAACTATTTTAGATTACTGAATATGGATTATGAAGCACCTCAAATCTGCCAGAAGTAAGAGTAGGGGAATCTTCAGACTTTTATCAATGCTTTTCAGCTGATTTCCCGAATTTGTTAATTGACTGCCGGATAAAAATACCTTGTTGCCCTATCGAACTTTAAGCATAAGGTATAATAACGGACGCTCTGAAGTTCCTGATTTTTTTGCAATCACTGCATCTATGCTCCTTGTTTCTATAAGGCGATGTATAGAAGTACATAATAGCCTATTTACATAACCAACTCTTTGAGAATTACAATGAATAGCAATAGCATTACAGTCGTAAGTATTAGCTGGTTCAGGAACTAAACTAGCGTTCGAATCTAATTCGATTTCATCGAAATCACCAAATGTTATGTTATGACGAGTCCCTGCAACTTCCATTAAGTATTCAAAAGGAATTGAAGCTTCGGAAAGGTCCGGCATCAAATCAAATCCGTCACTTGGAAGCTGTACTCCGGTATGAGAAATAAGAACAAAATCACTACAATTAAAATCTTCAGAGAGATAATGATGGCTAAGATATTTTTTAAAATCTTTACGTGAGCGGGGAGGCAGTCTCTTCATAAATGTTTCAATCACATTGTTAGTAAAGACTTTAGCCCCTAGTTTAAAAGCTGGGTAGCCTGTGTATCCTTCTTCACGGGCTTCTTTATAGTCATTCGAGTTTATGTTGTATGAAAAACAATATTCATTATTCTCATTATGGACAATTGACCCTACAAAGTATCTTTTCTGACGATTTTGATTAGATTGCCAAGTAAGAAATAGGGTCTTTACGTCTAAAAAGTTTTGTATCGCTGTCATTTTAATTCTTCTTTAATTAGTTCAACCCGAATATTAAGTAACCTACTGATCCACTCGAAACGTTCACTTGTAAAGCGAATATCACAATCTATATCCCGTAAACCCGATATCTCATCTAATAGTAACTCAGGATTGATGCTGTCCATTTTAGCATTCATGTGATTTTTTAACACCTGTTGTTTTGCTATATACTTTACAAAATCAAAGTGTTTGATTCTATTCTTAGGTTCATCACGAATATAACGTAAATGGTGACAACCGCGTCTCACATATGTTGTAACTCGTTGCTTATTCCAACTTTTCACATGTTCAGGAAAGCGTTCATGCCCGAGACTTGTACCATTATCAAATAAAGGGGTTAAACAACAAGTACCATCAATTCTAAAAATCAGCCCCCAATTTTCTTGGTGCCTATCTGTATTGCCAATAAGAGAATCAAATAAAACCATATTTGCCAGCCAAAGCCATTTATCATCAGTGAGCTTTGCATGGCAACTTAAGTAGCGACTGATTATTAGAAAATCTTTGAGATTATGCTGCTTACCAATTTTGTCATCGAAATTACTGTTTAGCCTTTTGAAATATAAGCCCCCAGGATCATGCCGCTCGGTTCCTACATCATAAAACCATTTGATCAGTGAGCCATACTTTACCCCGTCTTCTGTCTCCTTTACAGCCGGTAATGAGACAGGCCTGGCACTTTAAGGTGTTTGGAGACAATATAGGCTACAATTTCAGTCCAAAATTGATCCGGGTATCTGTCGATTGATTCCTTGAATAGATATGGCCAATTAGCTTTTACACCCTCTATCTTATCCCCAGGTGCCCAGATCATTTCCTTATCTCTGGCTCCAACAGGGAAGATCGCGTATTGTTCATCTGGTCGCCAGTTTGATACATCGATTATTTTCATTCTATGAATCTAATAAATAGAGTGCCTTGTACTATTTAAACTATCTGAATAGAGGGACTAATCAGGTATTATAATGTCACTATTTTTGGGGTGGCCTTTCTTTGCTGGTGTACACTTGATTCGGACATTCGACGGTAGTTTTCCCTAGTAAAGACTGAGATAATGGGATAAGTCTCCCTCGCTGTTTTTGTGTAAAATACATAAGTTAAATGAATAAAATCAACCAATTTCTTCAGTTTCTAAGAAAAAATATAAATGTATACCTCTTTGTATCAGCATTGCTGATTTTTTCATTTTCTTGATACTTCAAAACCTCTGAGAACAGTTTGGAAACTGTATTTCTTGGATAAAAAGTAACGGACTAAGTCGTAGACACCGCGCTTACTCTGATCTACTTGTAGAGCCAACAATCTTAAGGGGTGGTTGTTTTTTCCAAGTCCTAAAGTTTGATTTCTATCCTCCGAGCTTGCAGTTCTTTATTGAGCAATGCCTTTTGTTCTCTATTCGCTACGGCAAGTGCGGAAGCGTATATTTTATTGACACATGAAATGTCATTTTTAATGAGTGGTATAGCCGTTTCAGTGAAATCCGAGGGAGTTGTGGTTGCGGCAAGAGATGTAAGGTATGCTCTGGCAAAGGCTTTTTGATCTCCCTGGATCATCCAATCTCCATATTCCTCAGCAAAGATAATTTCATCTCCCTGCTCCATGTGTTCAATAAGCTTGTACAAAATTTTAAAGCACTTAACTGCTGATGGGTGCTCGTCTTGTTTTGTTAGCAACATGCTTTTTTGAAGAAGATCGCTTAATCGATCAAACCATTCCTCAGTTTCTTCAGGAATATGGGAAAAATTCTTAGAGTTGATGTCAAATGGGGCATAGTAGTACCCGGATAATGATTCTTGGTGAAAAAAAACAATTTCTTTAAATAAGGTACTCCCATTGACTACGGAAGGAGGCATCTTTTTGATGAGTTCACCGAATACCATATGCCTTTGAGTGGTATTCATCTCATCATATGCCACCTGAAGCAAATCTAGTAAGATTGTACAATCCCGTGTTTCTAGAAAATTAAATAATTCTGTTTTATTCATTCTGCCCTCTTTTATTGGACTATAACGGATTAAGAGAAGGATGATCAGTAGCCTTATTTATTCGCAATACTCTTCGACTCTACAACTTGAGTACTATCCGTAAACAGTAGACCACAACAGTCTGGAAATAAACTTCGGAACCCGCATTGTAGCCAATGGGATAACCGTGAATGACCTTGAAAATTTTCATGTGATGCCTTGCTGAAGAAATGAAAGGTAGTGGGAAATTCCACTCGCTAAGGAATATTGAGCCGACCCATCGAATCTGTGTAGAATCCGTTGAATGTTGGCTACGAAATATTCCATTTCGTGGGGCAGAGGAACTTCCCCTCTTATGACCATTTAAAATTCTAGACTATAGGCTTCATTTCAACGATCTCCTCAATTCTTTGGCTATAAGTATTGCCTAAGGGTAATTTTTCTCCGGTTACGAGCACAAGGTAGGATTTCCGTTCTCTAGAAATCACCTTTCTAATAGCCTCAATGTGAACCAGATGGTTGCGAGAGCATTGTATGAGTTCTGGAAACTCTCCACTCTCAAGGATGTTTTTGATTTTCAGCTCGCGGAACTCAATTGATTTTCCTTTCGAGATGGAAAATAGGGTACAACTCCATGTATTCCCAAAAATATAACTGATATCTTTGAACTGTCTTATTTGTCCCAACTCGGGGTTGACTTGATAGGTGTTCAGACGCTCTTTAATTTCAGTTATTTTACTGCTGCTGCTCTCCACTGATAATTCTGCTACCTCTGCTCTTTTGGTTTCCTTGGAATAACCTAAGGCTATCACTAGAAGATTAGTAAATCCCCAAAATAGCAAACCGAGAGGAACCAGATTTAAGGGGATTAATTGCTCCTGGAGATATAGAATTTCTGTGATTTCGGCAATCGCTAAAATCCATATTCCCACAAAATGAGCCAACGCCCCTGGCTCTTTGTTTATCATCGCTTTTATCAAAATATACAGCCAAAACCCAACAGCAAAAATCAAAATAATGTGCACATACCAAAGTAGATTAATATAAATTAGTGGCTCAGAAAATAATACCACCACCACATACAGAGAAACAGCAACTTTTATTATCGTATAAATCGTATTTGATACATATGCTGAATAAAAATATCTTAAAAACCCTGAATAACTCCAACTAACTAATGACACAGTAAGGTGTAAGATCATTTGATAGAGGCTCCACTCCATACTTACTAAAGCAAGAAGTAAATTTTCTCCGGCACACAGAATGTACAAGCTAATCAGTAAAAAGAATATGAAACTATGTAATAGTCCACGCTCTTTTTTTAGTACGAATAAAAAAAGTAAAAGTACAGAATTAGCGAGTAAAACCCCAACGGCTAATACCTCTATTATTGGAATGGCCTTGTCATTAATACTTCGACTAGTACCGATCCACAATGGTTGCGTCATTCCACCTTTTGGATGTCGGAAATTTGAAACTAAAATTCTGATATCAATTTCTTGTTCAGATCTCATTTGAAAGCTAAAGGATCTGGTTCTTCTCTCTGGTAATGATTTGCTCAATGATCTCCCGACCCTGCCATTACCACCCAAGTCCTCACCATTAACTATTAGTCTGTAGGCACTCTCGATTCTATTTAACTTGATTGCTAAGTTTGCTGGTGGGTTAGCTGGTAGGTTTATTTTGAGTCTGTATTCGGCGTATCCTGTTCCTTCTAATATATCTCCCTGAAACTTCTTTCCCTTCCAGCTCCCTGGTACATTTAAATAACCCAATACCGAAGCCTCTTGGTCCTTGTGAAAGATAAATTTCCACTGCCCCGTGATTTGAGCTGTACTTTTCAAATCCTCAATAGAAAGAGAAACAATGCCTTTTTTAGCTTCCCTAATAACACCAGAACTCATTCCCATCAAATATATAGCGCTAGTAAACATGAGGAAAAGTATTAATAATATCCTCGTAGTAGGCTGATTTGCAAGCTTATTGTATTTATTCTTATTAAAAAATAATATCATTAGGAGTTTTGTATGAGTATCCAACTAACACCATTTCAAAAAAACTTTACTGGCATTGTCAAAATTGATCCTCAAAATGAACAGCATGTTCTGACTTTTCGCAAAGCTCTTTTTACTGCGTTTTATGAGAGTCAATATAGTGTATTTTGTAGAGAAAATTACCTATATAATACAGATCGGCAGGAAATGGATCCTGGTGTTTCCTATTATGAAGTAGAATCTTTTTTTTATGTGAAAAGTGGGATTCCGATTTGTGGATTGAGTATTAATTACAATTCAAAAAAACTTTTTCAATGTGAAAAAATAGGTTTTAACCTCTCCGCAAGAGAGAAACAAAACACCTCGGAAGGGTTACATTTTTTTTACCTGGGAGAACCGAGTAATATGTTAGAAGCCAGTAGAGCTATTAAAGAAATTATGGTACAGGCCTTGTTGGAGCATGAATCACCTTTTCTATTTTGTACAGCTCCTCACCCAGCACTTTTACGCTTTTATCGGCGTATGGGACTGGTAAAAAAGGACCATATTCTATTTCAAAAATCTGGTACTCAATCCTGGTTAATGCGTCTTACTGCAGACTAAAAAGTGCATTAAAATATCGCTTTAAGCAATGAAAAATGTCGTTAAAGGTACTATTTTAACTTTAGAACCATCAATTCTATTGAATTTTTTTCAAAATTAAAACTTAAAAATAGCCTTTAGTTACAGCAATATAACTTATATTTTCTGGCAACTTCACTTGAAAGACAGTGAATTTCATTAATTCTATTGAATTTTTCTTTTTACGTGTTTTAAAATACTCAAATAAAAAGACAGATCATTCTGTATTTAGGGTTTTTCTTTAGATAAAGCTACCAGATATTTGGTGTACTAAGGTGTTTCTTCTGGGGATATCTATTTTGTGCCGGCTCTTCTGATAGTGGAATGAGGGTGAGAAATTTTTATATTTGATGACGGTTGTAACCGGAATTTTCCCTGGTCGTTATATTAGTGACTGGGGAAAACTCAATTTCTTTATTATATCCTCTAGCCAGATACAAAAGTTATGAAAAATATTGCTATCATGTATTTTTTTAGCTGTTTTGCTCTAATTGTGAAGTTTAAAAATGAAAATGTCAGTGGTCTCAAAGTATTATGTCAGGTTCTTTTGGGTGGGTATGTTGTTGGAACTATCCTTTTTCTAGAGGATAGCTATATAACCATCCTTCTAGTGCATGGTCTTATGAGCTATACTGCTATCTATTGGGGTTATAATACTATTAAGATGCTGAAAAATAAGAGAAATAGTGTATTTATTAAGTTGGTGATTCTTATCTGGTTCTTAGCGGGCTTGATACTGCAAATAGCCTATGTGAATGAAATGCTGAGATCTCACAGGATATTGCCCTTGGCCCTTATCATGTGTGCCATGATATACACTCATATCCTGGTGAATCAATTCATGGAAAAAATCCGAGAAAAAGAAAAGGTAGCCCTAAAGATTTTTGAGTTGAGCGCAAAACTTGAAGCTAAGAAGCAAGCTTTAATTGAATCGAAACGGACTTTAGAAGAATACAGAAAGGAAATATCCAAACGTGACAAATTATTAGAACAACCCAAATTAAACAAGGCACTCTTCAAAATAAAGAAAAAAATAGAGCTGAT
>NVSR01000154.1 GCA_002401295.1 SAR324 cluster bacterium
CCAAATCGTACAATAAACTGCGGGAACAGATTTCCCTGCAAACCAAGGAAAAGAACTTCCCCTTAGCCATTCACAATACCCTGAAAAAAATCAATGAATCTTTCATGGCTTTTTTCACTCAGGGAGTCTGGTTCGAAAAACTGAATTTCCGTTATTTTGGGCAAGTGGATGGGCATAACATTAAGGATCTGGTTTCCCTTTTAAAAGTGGCCAAGAGTTTGAATGGCCCCGTGCTGATTCACATCGCCACGCAAAAAGGACGAGGATATTCCCCTGCCGAAGGCAATGCCTTATCCTATCATGGAGTTAGTGCCTTTGAGCGCAAGAGTGGAAAGCAGATTAAAGGTAAAGTAGAAGGTCGGAGCTATACCTCCATTTGGAGTGAATGTTTCGATCGCATCATGGAAGAAGATGAGAAAACAGTCGGTATCAGTGCCGCAATGTTAGGAAATACCGGTTTGGCTCCCTTGCAAGTTAAATATCCCGAGCGAATCTTTGATGTGGGCATTGCAGAAGGGCATGCAGTGACCTTTGCCGGTGGCTTGGCCACCGAGAAAATTAAACCCTTTGTAGTTGTTTATTCAACCTTTCTACAGAGAGCCTTCGATCATATTGTGCATGATATTGCTCTCCAAAAATTACCAGTGCGTTTTATTTTGGATCGAGCTGGTTTTGTAGGGCCTGATGGTGCAACCCATCATGGCTTGTTGGATATGAGTTACCTGCGCATGATTCCCAACATGGTAATCATGGCTCCAAAAGACGGAAAAGAGCTACAGCGTATGGTGCAATTCGCTCATTGTTATGACGAAGGACCCATTGCTTTGCGCTTCCCGCGGGGTAATACTGATGAATATTATGCCTTGGCTCAAGACAATATTCCGGAACTTCCCTTCGGTAAAGGAGAACTTCTGCAATCAGGTACAGACTTTTTGCTACTGGCAGCGGGTAGTATGGTGAAAACAGCTTGTTGTATCGCTGAAAAATTACAGGCAAAAGGCTTTTCGATTGGTATAATCAATGCGAGATTTATCAAACCCCTAGATGGAAAATTGATTCTAGAGGAAGTGACGAAAGTAAAATATATTGCTACACTGGAAGAAAATGCCAAAGCAGGAGGTTTTGGTAGCGGCATTTTGGAATTCCTCAGTGAACAGGAAGTTTACAAGCCGGTAATTCAGTTTGGAGCCCCGGATCATTTCATTGAGTTTGCCACGCCGGAGCAACAGCTGGAAGAAGCAGGGCTTGATGCCGAATCCATTACCGCTAAGCTGGAACATTTTTGGAATCAGTATAATCCTTAATTATTGGGGGGCCATGGATAAGCACTTAGGGCTGTCCTTTCTTCTTACCGTCGCGATTCAAACATTACTCTATACCGTCACAGATAGTCGGCAGACTTTGAGCAGTACTTGGTTTATTGCTCTAGTCTTTGGTGTCTCCTGGTATCTGCTGGAGGCCGGCCTCCCCAATTTGGGGCGCTGGCGGCGGCCTCAACATAAGAATGTGGTTGACCTGGCACAGTTCAGAAAGCGCAAAGCCAAAGAAAGGATAAAAAGTAGTACTCCAAAGCAAACTCGGATGAAGTGGGTTACCCTTTATGCATCCAACGACCGAGCTAAAATTGAACTACTTCATTCTTTGCTCACCTCTCACCAGATTGAATGCCAAATTTCAAACCGCCATGTGGCCTCTATGTTTCCTTCGATTGAAGGACTGGATATGATTCTACAAGTCAAGCCCGAAGATTATCAGGAAGGACAAAAAATACTGAAGCAGCACAACTTAGAGTTCAAGGGTAAATAATCTCTGGAATTTATTTTAGACTTCTGCAATCATTTCTCAATCATCTAGGTCTTAACAGTATCTAGGTCTTCCTAGAGGTCTTCCTAGAACAGAATGGGCTTGATCCTGGCTATCAGGAAAACAATAGAAATCAAGCCTCCCCTTCTGACACCAATTAGGTTACATAAGTATGGATCCAAAAGTATTAGAAAAGGCCCGGTCTTGGGCGAGCAATCCCCTCTTTGATGAAGCCTTTCGTTCTGAAATCAATAGCTTGTTGCAGGAAGAGAATTATGCGGAAATAACGGATCGTTTTTATCAGGACCTGGAATTCGGGACTGGTGGATTGCGTGGGGTTTTAGGCGCGGGTTCTAATCGCATGAATATTTATACGGTGCGTAAAGCAACACAGGGCATGGCCGATTATATTTTGGAAGCTCTGGAAGGCAAACCAGCTAGTGTTGCCATCGCTTACGACTGCCGAAATTTTTCGGATGTGTTCAGCGAGGAAGTAGCCTCTGTTTTAGCCGCGAATGGCATTACTGCACATCTCTTTCCAGCTCTACGCCCCACACCGATGTTATCCTATGCGGTCAGGGAGTTGCAAACAACAGCTGGTATTGTAGTCACGGCCAGTCACAATCCACGAGAATATAATGGATACAAGGTCTATTGGTCTGACGGTTGCCAGATAACAGCCCCTCATGACACAGGAATCATTGGTAAGGTTAATGGGATCTCCAATTTTTCTCAGATTAAAACCATGGATTTTGCGGCGGCAAAGAAGCAAGGGTTGATCCAGATGATTTCTGAGGCGGTGGACGAATCCTATTATGATCGCGTGACCGGTATTGCTCTGGGTAATCCGGAATGGAATAAAGACCTGGGCATTGTCTTTAGCCCTTTGCATGGAGCGGGGAATTTGCCGGTCAGAGAAGTTTTGAAACGCAGGGGGTTTGAGCAGGTTCGAGTGGTTGAGGCACAAGAGTTACCGGATGGTAATTTCCCCACAGTAGACTCACCCAATCCTGAAGAGATGTCCGCACTACAGCTATCCCTGGAATGCGCCAAAGAAACGGATCAACTGATCCTGGCAACGGATCCCGATGCGGATCGTATCGGTGGGATGGTACGTCATCAGGGTGCCTGGGTACGCTTGAACGGGAATCAGATCGGACAATTGTTGCTGGCCTATTATTTAGAAAAATTAAAGCAACAAGATCGCCTTCCTCAGGACGGAATCTTTATCACAACCATCGTCACGTCTGAACTGGGTAAAAAGATTAGCCAGCACTATGGGGTTAAAACGGAAGAAACCTTAACGGGTTTTAAGTACAT
The DNA here is from genome assembly GCA_002401295.1 of SAR324 cluster bacterium. GTDB lineage: Bacteria > SAR324 > SAR324 > XYD2-FULL-50-16 > XYD2-FULL-50-16. Next base: position 3,124 of record NVSR01000154.1, read on the forward strand.
CGCAGGACGCATTCGAGAGTTGGAAGCCGAGGGCGGAGGCACCTTCCTCTTCGGTACTGAGGAAAGTCATGGCTATTTGTTTGATGATTTTGTCCGCGATAAAGATGCGGTGAGTGCCGCTATGATCCTGGCCGAACTCTGCGCCGAGTTGAAGCAGCAGGGGAAAAGTGTGATGGACTTTTTAGAAGAGATCTATCAGCAATTCGGCTATCATCAGGATTCTTTGGTGACTAAAGTGATCAAGGGACAGGCAGGTGCTCAACAAATTCAAAAGATCATGAAGTCCTTGCGAGCCAACCCGCCAAGAATAATTGCTGGTGTTGCAGTAGAAGAAATTCGGGATTATCAAAAGGATAGTATTTTTAGCTGTAAAACGGGTGAGATTGTTGGCAAAATAGGTTTGCCCATTTCAAATGTTCTGGCATTCTACATGGCTGATGGCAGTCGGATTACGGCTCGACCTTCCGGTACAGAACCCAAAATCAAATTCTATTTCAATTTGTGTGGGAATAATGTAGAATCCTTGAAAAAAGTGCAGGGGCAATATGAACAAGAGTTCAGCCAAATAGTTGAAAAAATTTAGCTTTCTTCCTAAAACCTGGAATCCATTAACCTCTCATAATTTAAGGAGGCGCCTTGGAACAAAATGATTTAGCGCTGATCGAGAAATTTCGTAAAACAAACTATGACTTAGACCGACTCTATCGAGATCACTTGATGTTGGAGGACAAAATCAATTCTTTGGAAGCTGCAAGCGGCTTGGGGGCTGAAGAACAAAAAAAATTAAACTCCTTGAAAAAAACTAAGCTTTCCGGGCGTGACCGGATGGAGGCGATCCTTCGTCCCCTTCGTTAACGCGATTCCATAACCTTTAGAGCGGCTGTTCATTCCATTCATGATTGTCTTATCTCTCTATGTAGTGCTTCTGGGGCTTCTGCTCGGTTCCTTTATCTACACCATGGCATTACGCCTGGAAAAACATGAATCGGTTTGGAGTCGCTCTCATTGTGATAACTGCCTTAAATCCTTAGGTATTCTCCAGTTAGTCCCCTTATTTGGTTACGGCTTTCACCAAGGTAAATGTCCTCATTGTGCGGGACCTGTCTCCTTGTCCTACCCTGTGATGGAAATTGTGAATACCGCTTTGGTATGGATGATCTTTCAAAAAACAGGCTGGAGTTGGGAGTTCATTCATTCCCTTCTAATCTTTGAGACTCTTTTCCTGATTGCCATCCTTGATTTCCGTACTTATCTCATCTTCCCTCAACCTGTTCTTTTTGGTTTACTAGTCCAGATCATTTGGCTATTTTTGGGAAAACAAACGGATGTCCTACCTTATTGGATTGGCCTTTGTGTGGGAGCGGGGATTTTCCATTGGGTCTCCTACCTGTACCAAAGTCTGAGGAAGCGAGTGGGCTTGGGAGCGGGAGATGCAACCCTTTTAGGATTGATCGGCTTTTTCTTCGGCTGGAATTTCTTATTACCTACGATCTTCTGGAGTGCTTTGCTGGGAATTGTTGGTGGAACTTTACTCTTGCTTTTAGGGAAGAAATCCTTCCATCAGGAGATTGCCTTTGGTCCCTGGATCGTTTTGGCGAGCTTTCTGATTTGGTACTTCCCCGGGATATTTTATTCCCTACCCACCACATCATTTTTTTAGTATTTAAGCTCTATGTAGTTTTTTTTGCAAACTTTCCTGGCTCGAGAGTGACGAGTACAAGTAACTCTCCTGCTTTGATAAATTTCAACTGGGAATAAATATGAGTAACAAGCTAGAGCAAAAGAAGGACCTTGATTGGGCAAGCCTGGGCTTCGAATACGTCAAAACAGATTTTCGATTTACTGCTAGCTATGAAAATGGTGTTTGGAGTGAAGGAGAACTGATCACTTCCGAACAAATGACCGTGCATGAGGGCGCCCCCGCTTTACATTATTCCCAGCAGTGTTTTGAAGGCCTCAAGGCCCAAACGACGAAGGATGGCAGAGTTTTATTATTCCGGCCGGATTTAAATGCTCAAAGATTACAGGATACTGCAGATCGTCTGTTGATGCCGCAAGTGCCTACTGAACTCTTTTTACGTGGTGTGGAAGAAGCGGTACGGGCTAACTACTCCTGGATTCCCCCTTATGGTTCCGGTGCTGCTCTTTATATACGCCCTTTCCTGATTGGCGTGGGTGATAACCTGGGATTGCGTCCGGCGAAAAAATATGAATTTCGAGTTTTCGTATCGCCTGTAGGTCCTTATTACAAAGGTGAAGGATTATCCATCATTTCTTTGGCCGTTACTGATGTCGATCGTGCCGCCCCCAAAGGAACAGGTCATGTGAAAGCCGGTTCCAACTATGCGGGTGGACTTTTAGCGACTCACAAAGCCAAAGAACTGGGAGCCAATGAAGCACTCTACCTGGATGCAGCCGAAAGGATTTATCTGGAAGAAGCAGGTTCCGCCAATATTCTACTCAAGATGACAGGTGGTCGCTTTGTCACACCTAAATCGGATGCTATTTTACCTAGCGTTACTCGCCGCTCTATCATGACTATTGCTAAGCAAGAGTTGGATCTGGAGATTGAAGAGCGACCTGTCAACTTCTTGAAAGAACTTCCGGAAATTGAAGAAATGGCGGCTTGCGGTACTGCGGCTGTACTTTCTCCTGTAGGCAAGGTTTGGGTGAATGATCAATGGACTCTATTTTATGGTGAGGGAGAAAAAGTTGGTCCTACGATGCAAAAACTTTATGACTTGCTGACCCAATTGCAAAAAGGTGAGCGAGAAGATATCTATGGATGGACAAAAGAAGTCGTGATGGACTAAGTCGAATATCAGTCAAGGCCGGATATCTGTCCGGTCTCCCCACCGAGAGGAAATCTATCCATGATAGTTGGCAGATACAATGAGTGTCATCAGAAGCAATCCTTCCTGTGGCTCAAAGGTTAATTTAATGCTTGGGGACAGTCACTTATTTCCTAGAAGTTCTCTCCCCTTGGTCGAGATGATTGGTTATAATTTTAGTTAACTGGACGAGCTTATCATCTTCGATCTGGTGAATGGTGAAACTATAACCAACCCAAAAAGTCCTGTAGGGAAGATGTTACCAATTCAATCACAGATCCTTTATCGACTGAGGTAAAGTCATGAGTAAAAGTAATCATAGAAAAATTAAATGTCCTACCTGCAAAAAAGAAACAACTTGGAATGACAATCCTTTTCGTCCTTTTTGTAGTGAGCGCTGTAAACTGATCGACTTAGGACAATGGGCCGATGGCAGCTATCGAGTAGAAACACCGGGTTACTCCGCAACGGCGGAAGAAATTGAAGAAAGTGTACGAAATGAGAAAGACAAGTACTAAACCCCAGTGGCTCCTGATAGCAATTTTTTTAACCTTTTTCCTCCCATCCGGGGCTTGGGCCTTGGATGAAAATGGGATACCGGAACCAGGTGAAATTATTGCGGAAATATCGTCCACTCTCCATCCCGCCACACTGCGCAGAGGGGAGAATGTTCGAGTTAACGTCCAAGTTAAAATTATACCTGGATGGCATATTTATTCTGTGATTGCTCAGGGAGATGATGCACCACCCCCCAGTGATGTATCCCTTCTGGACTCCCCTTTGATTGAAGATGGTCCAGCTTACGAAACCCGTCCCATCAATGATTTTGATCCTGTCATCGGAATGAAGCTTTCCTATCACAAAGGTAAAGCCATTCTCTATCGGAATCTAAAAGTCCCTGATGATCTGGAACTGGGAAACTACCAGGCAAATGTACAGGTACGTTTTCAGACTTGTAGTGATCGACTCTGTTTGCCTCCTGAAGTGAAGGTAGTATCTCTGGATTATACCATTGAAGAAGGGCCTGTTCGTGCGGAATACCAATATGCTGATCGCAGTATCGATAACTTGCCTTCGCAAGGTATGAATCATTTGACAGACGGTGGTTTGTGGAGTTTTATCGCGCTGGCAGCACTCATGGGATTGGCTTCATTAATCACTCCCTGTGTTTTTCCGATGATTCCTATTACTGTCTCTTTCTTTTCCAAGCAAGCGGAAGGCAAACGATCGACGCTCATCAAGTTAGCTACGATCTTTGCTTTGGGGATTATTTTGACTTATACAGGGACGGGGCTTTTGCTCTCAGCCATATTTGGGGCGGGAAGTGCTTTGCAACTGGCGACCAATCCCTATGTCAACTTGGTGATTGGTATTGTCTTTATCCTCTTTGCATTTAGTTTGATGGGGCTCTTCGAAATCACTATTCCCGGTGGTGTCCAAGGCTACTTTGATCAGAAAGCACGAAAATTAGGAGGGGTGCCGGGTGTCTTGTTAATGGGCTTCACTTTCACCTTGACCGCCTTTACTTGTACTGTGCAGTTTGTGGGAACTATGTTGATTGCTGCCGCCCAAGGGGAATGGATTTGGCCGGTTCTCGGAATGCTGGTTTTCTCCAGTGTTTTTGCCTTTCCTTTCTTTTTGTTGGCATTGGCGCCTCGTTTGATCAAAAAGATGCAAGGCAAGTCCGGTGCCTGGTTGGGACGGAGTAAGGTTGTTCTGGGAGTACTGGAATTGATGGCTTCCATCAAATTCCTTTCCAACGCGGATTTGGTTTGGCAAACAGACTTGATTTCCCGCAACACGGCCATCTTGGTATGGCTGATTTTGCTGGCTTGCATCATCTTCTATTTGGTATGGACAGCTCTACGACCGAAGTTCAATAAATCCATTTCTCAGTGGGTTAGCGTATTGACCTTTATGGTTCTTTTTATTCTATTGGGGCGAGGTTACAATGACCAATCGCTAGGCAGCCT
>NVSR01000155.1 GCA_002401295.1 SAR324 cluster bacterium
TGCCGGTTTTGGTATTAAATTTAGCTTTATTTCCATATTGACTACGATGAGCTTCATCACTCACTACCACAATATTATGTCGCTCACTGAGTATGGGATGACTTGTTTCCTGCTCCAACAGCGCAAACTTTTGGATGGTAGTAAAAATAATGCCACCAGACTGACGGGAAGCTAAGATATCACGCAAGTCATCACGCCCTCCTGCTTGTACGGGAGTCTGTTTCAAAGTCTCCGCAGCCATACTGAAGGTATTATACAGCTGACCATCCAAATCGTTGCGATCAGTCACAACCACAATGGTGGGGTTATTCATCTCAGGCTGAGCCAACAATTTACCAGCATAACACACCATGGAAATCGACTTGCCCGAACCTTGAGTGTGCCATACTACTCCTGCCTTTCCTGAGCCACGTGCTGTTTGGCCAGCGTAAACGACAGGAGCTTCCGCCACCATGCCCAAAGCCGGTTGCTGCATTGCAATCAGAGTGGCTTTGACCGCCTCACGTACTGCATGGAATTGATGAAAACCCGCGATTTTTTTAATGAGTTTATCCCCATCTTGTTCAAATAAAACAAAATAGTGGATATAGTCCAAAAACAATTCAGGGTTAAAAAAGCCTTTAACCAGTGTTTCTAAAGAGTACTCAAAGAGGGGTTTATCCTTTTCATTTGCCAGTGTGCGCCAGGGTAAAAAACGTTCTTTGCTGGCTGTTAATGAACCCACCCGAGCCGTCAGACCATCGCTCACAACCAGGGCCTCGTTAAAAACAAACAGGTCGGGAATTTCTTCTTTGTAGGTTTGTAATTGCTGAAAAGCCGACCAAATATCAGCGTTATTGTCTGCAGGGTTTTTTAATTCAATAACTGCTAGAGGCAAGCCATTAATAAAGACAATCACATCAGGTCGCCGGTTGCCCTTTTTTCCGGTAATAGTGTATTGGTTCACGACTAAAAACTGATTATGATGAACATTGGCAAAATCTATCAGTTGTACATAGTCAGTTTTATCTCTGCCCTGATCTTTATAATCAACCTTAACGCCTTCCAGTAACAACTGGTGAAAGGCTTTATTGTTTTTAATCAATACCGGGGTTTCCGGTTTGGAAACTTGCTGGGCTACTTGCTCTAACACAAGCAGGGGAATATATGGGTTGATCACCTTCAGCTGGCTTAACAGACGCTCAAACAAAATAATTTGACGGTAATCCTTCCTTTCCGGACTCTTCCCATCGGGAGCAAGATCGTAACCACATATAGAGTCGTAACCGATGGCTTGGAACCAGTTGAGACAAAGCTGTTCTAATTGGTCTTCAGTAATCATTTCTTTACCCCCAAGTTCACTCTACGATCAGCAATATCAACTGCTAGTTCGATTAGCTTTGTTACCATTTGATGATATTTTTCAGTCTCATACCATATAGGCCGAATATTGATTGCAAATAACCTATCTTCTATTATTTGTTTTTTTTCTTCATTTTCAGGATATGAAATAATTGCGAAGTGATCTGGTATTGCAAACTGTTCACTATCCTTAACTTCCTTAAATAGCTCTAAAGTTTTGTCTTGAGCCAGAGAGCAACCCACAAATAAAAGAGAGTTACTGATGTATATTTGACGAAGTGCTTTAGGCAATTGATTGCTGAAATTTATAGGATCACCATATGCATTCTTATATTCTTTTTCAGTAAAAACATATGTTTGTGATTGAGAGGCATCGCCATGAAGTTTTAAAATACACCGATTCCCCTTCAACAGGCTCTGTATAAAATTATTCCCTTGTTGAATCCCATGCATATAGCCATCAATCAGGGGAGTACCCTTAATTTTAAATGTTTCTTCAATTAAGCAATCAAAGTTTGTAGTTACAATACAACCACTTGATAACCGTGGTAGAAGCTTAAACAACGGAGGGATTTTCTCTCGATCTTCATCTGAGTCATATATCGTGCGAAACCTAGTTGCTATATAATTTTTCAATTGATGCTCAGAAGCATCTGCAATCTTTTGTGCAGCTTCTAAAAATTTATCTTCTTCTAGTAAGCAGCTAATATCTTGTGGATTAATATTCGTAATTTTATTACTGAGTGTTTTTAAAGCTTCACCCCATAAAGGATAATTGGCTGCCTTAGATACACCCGCTCCTAAAAATGGTGTAATTTTATGCCTTCTAATTAATTCAATTAAATCTAAAAATACAGGTATTTGATCTGAGCTCTTTAAAAAATCTATAGCTAGTGAATGTCGATTCTGAAGAAATTCATCACTCCAACTATCTAACTCATCGAGGTACAACTGCCTATCTACCCAATATAAAATCTCACTCGCATCATATTTATATTCATTATTACTATCCTTTCGACTTCGAATAATTACGGCTTCTTCCCCACTAAAAGCAGAATTAAACTCCTCATTTGCGGAGTAACCTGCTTGCAGAAATAACTCAATTTTCTCAATTAACACCGAATTTTGTTTTACATTTTCAATTGGCATCCCCCTCCCAAGGTCAACTTTAAAATTTTCTGGAGTCGGTAAAATAGTCTTTCACCCTCCTAATTTTATATAAAAACATACAATTAATAGTTGTGAACCAACCCTCTTTTCTTACTTTTTATTGCCAGTATGAAAACATACAATTAATTTTTCCTGAATTTTGGCACAGAGGAAGGTAATGTCGACAACATCTGTGTCATCGACATTAGCTAGTTTAAGTCTTTTTTGAAGCTTTCCCCCTAAGCACGTAGTAGCTTTCAATTCCTCAGCATAATTAAAAAAATAGCGGTCAATGGTTCACTCATCAACGGCTAGATTTTTTGCTATTTGAGCTTTCGTAAAAATGATATTACCTTCCTACAAAAGACCTTCCAAAATCGGTTTTCCTCTAAATGAGCAAGGCATAAGAATTATTTAATATGTTTTGTCTAGCTACAGCGGAAGTCATTAAATCATACTCATATGACTACTTCCAAGGTTGTTTGGCAGGTATCAACTGAAAGCTCACCAGAGAGGAGTTTGGGGAGCAGAGTATCCCTTACACTTGCCAGAATTTTATTTTGATCTCCATTATTTTTGGCTTTTTTTAGATAACCACCCGCGATTTGATCAAAAGCCCCTAATAACTCCATTGGATAATTCACCCATTGTAATTCGGATAGAGCCGTTGCATTAGCTCGCTGCCTTCCACTGGTTCCTGTCATTGTTTGCATTGCTTGTGATCGAAAGGAATCTTGTCTAGCAATTATGTAAGCAAGTGATGTTGGCCTTTCACCTAATGGACGCATCACTATATATTCAGTTGACCCCCAGCCAACCTGATCACCTTCCAAGAAATCTACATATGCGGTTTTACCATTTTGCAAACAGGGCGTTATACGAGCGAGTAAGGTATCACCATTAAGAAATTTAGTACCACTGCCCATTTTCTTTAAGATAACATCTCCTACTAAATGGCCTACAATAGGGACATTTTTCATATCAAGATAAGGAGCTATTTCTCCTTTCTTTAGTACTCGTTTCGGATTAAACGCAATAATCTTACCAAGGTTAGTTATTACCCAATCCTTTGGTATTTGGCCTAACTCTGATTCAACCAAGGTCTCGGGGAATAAGGCAGCAGTGTTCTTGAGTTGTTGTAGAGTTTTGGCGCTTAGTTGCCCGAGCTGTTCTATTGATTTGCCGCTGACAGCACACATAGCGGCACGTTCGATTTGTTCAGGTGTTGCACTTGCCTGCTTGGCTGCAATTTTAGCTTTTACTGGTTCGAAATCAATAAACCAGCTTTTAAAAATGGCTTGGGCGATTTGTTCAAGGGTTTGGTTGGTTTGCTGATTGAGTTCAATTTTAAAAGATAGCGAATCTAAGGTTTCTACAATAGAATCCTGTATATCTCTTGGTATTTTGGGGAGTTCGAGAGACCTTATATTGTATAGAGGTAACTTCCCCTGTGCTGAACCTACCTTTCTCGAAGTTATTTCATTCTGCCCCTCTAGGGAGGTCAAGTAATAATAAATAAATCGAGGATTAAAAGACTCGTCAACATTAGTAATTCTCGCAGCATTTTCTGTAAGATTTACGTTATCCCATTTATCTTCAACATAGAAAATCATGCCTATCGAATGCCCAACGATCGCTAAGCAAACATCATTCGTATTAACTATATACCGTTTTATACTTTCCCTAGTTTCTTTACTTAAATATTGGAGATTATCCTTTTGAATTCTTCCATCTGTAATATCAACAAGTCTAATATATGGGTAAGGGGTTACGCCAGCATCTAACCTATGCCCTTTTGGAAGCCTCTTTCCACTTTTAACTTCAGCAATTTCCTCAACTCTTACAGTTCCCCAATCAGACATAATACCCCAACCCTGCCAAATTCTGTTTAATCTTATTTTCTAAACGATCAGATTCTTCGAACTGTGTTTTCAACTTTACAGTGAACCGGGCCATTTTTTTAGCAAAGGGCTCGCCATCGTCTTCTTCTGGGACGGCACCGACATAACGGCCGGGTGTGAGAACATAGTCGTGCTTGGCAAGATCTTCCTGTTTGGCGGAATAACAAAAACCAGTTTCATTTTCATAAACTTCGCCTGTTTGCCAGTTATGGAATGTTTCCGTGATTTTATTCAAATCCTCTTGAGTGAAGTCTCGCAGTACACGGCCCTTCATATAACCTAAGTTTCGCGCATCAATAAACAAGACTTCACCTGTACGATCTCGTAGGTTTCTACCACCAGCAGAGGTTCCACCTTTTTTATTTTTGCTTAAAAACCAGATACAGGCTGGAATTTGAGTATTGGTGAAGAGTTGACCGGGCAAAGCGACCATGCATTCCACCAAATCATTTTCGATCAGGCTTTGACGGATAACACCTTCGTTTTTGGTACTGGAACTCATGGAACCATTCGCTAATAGCAAACCCATACTACCGGTGGGGGTCAAATGCCAAAGCATGTGCTGTATCCAGGCAAAGTTTGCGTTGCCCGAAGGCGGTTTGCCGTAAGCCCAACGAATATCATTTTCATCCAGGCCAGTATCCCACTCCTTCATATTGAAGGGTGGATTGGCCATCACAAAGTCGGCACGCAGGTCGGGATGTTGATCTTGGGTAAAGGTATTCGCCGGTTCTTTACCAAAGTTAAAATCGATGCCGCGAATAGCCATGTTCATGGCGGCTAGTTGCCAAGTGGTGTGATTGTATTCCTGTCCGTAGATGGAAACATCACCAATACGTCCCTGGTGTTCCGTAATAAAATTTTCTGACTGTACAAAAAAGCCACCGGAGCCCATGGCCGGATCATAGACACGTCCCTTGAAGGGTTCCAGTATTTGTACGATTAAGCTGACAATGGATTTGGGCGTGTAGAACTGACCACCTTTTTTACCCTCAGCCAAAGCAAATTGTCCCAAAAAGTATTCGTAGACATGACCGAGGATATCCTTGCTGCTCAAGGTGGTATGAGTGAAAGGAATGGTGGCAATTAAATCGATCAGTTCCCCGAGTTTGGCTTGATCAATTTGTAGCTGGGTGTAGCGTTTGTTGAGCACACCTTTGAGTTTGGGGTTGTCTTGTTCGATGGCTTCTAAAGCATTGTCAATTAGCTGGCCCACGGAGCGGATCTTTTTGCCTTCCAATTCAATCTCACCGGTAATGACGACTTTGTTTTTGTTTTGCAAAAACTCCCAACGAGCAGCTTGTGGCACCCAAAAGACGTTGGCTTCAGCATAGTAGTCGCGTTCTTCTAATTCCGTATTGATTTCGGCTTTGTATTCTTCGCCATCAGCACCGTCGAAATCCTCCGGGTCCAGGAAGTATTCATGATCTGGATTCTGGAATTGTGCGCTTAGCTCGTTGCGACGGATATCGAAGGAGTCACTGACATATTTAAGAAAGACCATGCCCAAAACGGTGTGTTTGTACTGGGCGGCGTCCAGAGTGGACCTTAGTTTATCCGCACTGGTCCAGAGTTTCTTCTCTAGCTCTTTGAGGAATTGTTGTTCTTCAGCGTTTGTCATTCATCCTTCTCTAGTTAAAACGTCTTTAGCTACTTGTAGTCTTCCCTATTGATCTACTACTGCAGGGAATTGAAATTTTCAGGTTTGCTCTTTCAAGCTCATATTCACGATAGGCGAATCATTTCTCTCATCAATTTGCCAAATTTCTCATATTTTTAAACTGTAAAGTTGGCTAACTCCTTAATTAATGGATTTAATAGACTCTGCCTATTATGATTTTTCCTGAAGGCTACCACCTCCACATAAGCTAATAAAATCAATCAAATGAGGCAAGATGAAAAATAGTTTGGAGGCACTGGTAGATCTGAGGTTACGGGCCTAGCCTATTCAAGATCATACAAAAGGAATTGTGGAGCAGACATGTTTTCATTCTTAACAATGGCACTCAAAGTTGCGATTGCCCCTGACCTTGTCTCAACTCTGGAACCACCAAGATCCGGTTGCGATAAACTTATAGTTTTCTTCAAGCAGGGAGGGATGAGTCAGGCAAAGGGATGACTATTTGAGGGTTTCCTGAGAGTCTTGCATCCTGTCCCAAAAATCACTATCCATCTTTTTAATCTCAATCACTTGCTCCGTTTGCATTCCTAGACTGTAATCATAGATGTATTTAGCTAATTGCAATCCATCAATCAACACTAGAGTTGTATTTCCATTGAGGCTGTTTGCATATTCAATCGCTCCTTTACTGTAACTTGAGGTCGTGATGAAAACTCCTTTATTGGACTGGGCAACTGCTAACGCTCCTACAAACTTCTGTATTTCTTCCCTACCTACGGTATTATCCTTGTGATAACGCTTTGCCTGGATGTGTATTCTACCAAGCCCCAGGACATCTTCTTTAATGATGCCATCAATGCCTCCATCATTGGATGCTTGAGTTACTTTACCCGCATCTTTAACCTTTCCCCCGTATCCCATTCGCTCCAATAATTGGACTACAAGATGCTCAAAATCTCGTGGTGATTTATTGAATATGGTATCTAAGATATCTTCATAAGTTGAGCCCCTAATTTTTTCGTAGGATTCATAAAGACTTTCTTGAGGAGTCAACTCCGAATCGACATTACTCCGAGGTGCTTCCGTATTTCTAGTTGCTCTCGCTCATCGTCTGAAAGATCAAATTGTTTGGCTATTGGCATCTCAAAATCCTTAAGCCGCATTACATCTCTATCTTTCAAAAGCTCAAGGGCATGTAACCTGATTTGGTCATGCTTTGGTATTGCCATTATATTCCCACTTTTTATTTTTAAATTACCTTATATAACAGTAAAATAGATTATTTTTTCTGCTTAATATTTTTCTTAAGTCCAGCCTTCCCCGAAACTGTTTGAAGCCAAATCTCGCTAGAAACTAACAAAATCAAAATGATGGAGCAAGTTGAAAAGGTCATGCGTAACACTCTTTAAGGCTCTTGGGGTTGAATAGTCTCAGACTTTTTAGATCGACTATGACCAAGGGGTTTTAGGTTTAGGGAGGAGTTCATCATTGATATAGATCGCATCAACTCTCTCGTTATAAA
>NVSR01000156.1 GCA_002401295.1 SAR324 cluster bacterium
TGGTTAGAGCGCACGACTCATAATCGTGAGGTCGGGAGTTCAAATCTCCCCTTTGCTACCAGGTTTTTACAACAGATCGAGTAGATATCCCTTATCTACACCGCAGTATTATGGATGGCAAAGTAGCTCAGCTGGTTAGAGCGCACGACTCATAATCGTGAGGTCGGGAGTTCAAATCTCCCCTTTGCTACCATTCTTCTTCAGACTCCCACTTTTACATTTCTACTTCGTAGCAGCTCCCCAAGATATTTAAAAAGCCCCCATTATAGTTGCTTTATTGGTCATAAGACTTACTTTTGTAGAAAAAAACACACGAAGTCAGAGGGAAAGAGAATAGGGTAAGAATAATTTATTGTTCTGCTTCCGGGGTGGCTCCATCCATTTCTTGTGGGAAGTACTCGATAAAAATGGCGGCGATTTGTTGAATGGTTTCTACGAGGTTTTCTTCCGTCACCCCTCTGGGACTGGGTAGCCTGACCTGCTGCAACTTGGGTACAGCATGCATATAGTTCAAAGCCTTTTTAACAGATTCCAGCAGATTTTTATCAGTGACATTATCAAAGCTTAATATATTTTCCAACATGAGCTTACTTGGCTTGGGTTGATAGTTCTAAGGAGAACTTTTCAGTCGAAACACCCGCTGAACGTATATTAAAAAGCCCATCAATGCTACCTATTCTTCAGTAGAGGATAACTCTTTGCAGCATATCCTTGTTATTATTTGGCACTTTTTTTACTCCTTTTAAAGAGAATTACAATTTCAGCTTAAGCCTTTATTTAAGCAGTTTTATAGAGTAAATATAGTAAAAAGCATACCGCCCTTCTCTCTTTTCTTTGACTCAAGAACTACAAATCCAACTCTCCAGTGACTCAATAGACTCCTATTTTCGCCAACTGTTTAAAAATAGATTGTTTATTAAAAGGCTTGATCAGGTAGCCGTCACAGCCTGCTTGGATACAGGTCATGACCGTATCACGATCTGAAAGGCAGCTGACCATTAAAATTTTGGCTGAAGATACATTTTGGGAATGATAATCTTTCTCCAATACTTTCATTTCAAAGAGAACTTCAGTACCATCCATCTCCGGCATAGAGACATCTAATGTAATGATATCAAAGTTCTTCCCCAAACTTAAGTGCTCTTCAAAAATCACCAGTGCATTTTTTCCAGAATCTACGGTTTCGCATTGCCCTACAGAGCTCAGGATTAGCCCTAGCTTCTCTCGACTCACCATATCATCATCAACCACCAAGATTCTCATATTGCCCTTATCTTCTATTTTTCAACTCAGATTCAACTACGACATGAGAAATGTAAGCCTCATATAATGAAATGTAAAGCAATCGAGGTCACAGAAATCAGTCTATTTCAGCAAGAACTGCTTTGTATATTCCACCAGACGTTGATATTCCTGCTCAAAACTTTGATAAGCTAGGGCCCCTCTCTGGTGATCACTCTGACGCCCTACCCTCTCTAACTCTGAAGCAGCTTGAGAAAAGGGAATCGCCAATAAATTTGCGGCACCCCCTTTAATAGCATGGGCGGTTTTCTGAATAAATTCATAGTTTTTGTCTTCCAGGGCTTGCCGCAACTCCCCTTGTTGCCTCTTCACATTCTGCAGAAAGGACCCTAAAATATGAATGAGAAAATCTCGATCGCCTTCAAATTCCTCTACGGTTTTTTCAAACTCCATGATTGCTGTAGCGAGCACTTGCTCTGCCTCCGCTCCAATCTTTGGGCTCACTAAGGTATCAACCATAGTGATTAATTTTTCCTTGCGCAAAGGCTTGGCCAGGTAATCATCCATCCCTACTTTCAGGCATTTCTCACGATATCCCTTCATCGCGTGAGCAGTCATTGCGATAATCGGAACCCTCTGCCCCCAGGGTTCTTCCCCTTCAGGACCGAGGTCACGTAATTTTTGTTCCATTTGGCGAATTTCTCTAGTGGCGTCATATCCATCCATAATGGGCATTTGAATATCCATTAAAATCAGGTCATATTTCTTAATTTTAAAGGCTTCAACTGCCTTATAACCATCTACAGCCAAGTCAACCTGATAACCGGCACTTTCCAGATACCATTGGGCAACTTGTTGATTCGTCGGATAATCTTCTACTAACAAAATTTGAATATCTTTACGATATTGCTGCTCCAGAGAGTGACGTGTGACCAATTGGGAGGGTTGTGTCGGGGAGTTTTTTGTATCCCCTTCTAATACTTTAATAATAGTTTGATAGAGAATCTGTTTTTCGAAAGGTTTACTGATATAGCCGTCTATGCCGTATTCAATGCATTTTTTCCCATCACCCCTTTGCCCGGCTTTAGTAACCCCCACAATGGGGATGGACTTTAAAGTGTCATGCTCGCGTACCTGCTTGGCCAATTCGAAACCATCCAAAATCGGCATTTGCAAGTCACATAAAATCAAATCAATAGCCTGATTTGTTCTCTGATTTTCTAGAAGCAGTTCTAATGCCTGTGCTCCATCAACTGCATAAATTGATTCACACTCCCAATAATCCAGATATTCCTTCATCGCTTCACGATTGCGATAAAAAGGCTCAGCTACCAAAACACGAAGCCCCTTTAACGTAAGAGCCTTATTATAGACAGGCAGTTGTTTGTATTCCTGTTTCTTCAGCAGTAAAGTGAAACCGAATGTACTGCCTAGCCCCTCCTCACTTTCTACCCAAATTTCACCATTCATTTGGCTGACTAACTGCTTGGCGATGGTTGTCCCCAAACCGGTTCCACCATAATTTCTAGTGGTACTGCCATCTGCCTGAGTGAAACTTTCAAAGATAAGTTTCTGTTGTTCGGGCGTAATTCCAATTCCCGTATCTTTAATCAAAAAGCGTATTTTCACATGTTCGCCAAAATCTTCTACCAGTTCCCCATAAATAAAGACTTCCCCTTGCTGGGTAAACTTGAGGGCGTTGCCCCCTAGATTAGCAATGATTTGTCGAATGCGAACGGGATCTCCCACCAGCAGTGAAGGAATGCCGGGAGCCAATAGAGAAATAAATTCCAAGCCTTTTTGTTCCGCCTGCAGCGCCATGATTTTAGAGATCCCTTCCACCAGAATCCGCAGATCAAAATCAATCTCATCAAATTCCAATTTCCCTGATTCCACCTTAGAAATATCCAGGATCTCATTGACGATCATGAGCAGGGAATCAGCTTCCGAACGAATGGTTTCAAAAAAGATCCGCTCATTGTCCCCCAGACTAGATTCCAGACCCAACGCCGTCATACCGAGAATACCATTCAATGGGGTTCGGATTTCATGACTCATATTGGTCAGAAATTGTGTTTTTGCCCGATTGGCTATTTTTCCGCTTTCAATAGCAGCTTCCAATTCCTCAGTTCGTTGCTGTACCATTTCCTCCAGATAATCCCTGGTATGAATCAACTCCTCTTCAACTCGTTTCTTCTGCGAAATATCTTCAATAATGGCAATGTTATATTTTCGTTCTTTCCCTTCACCAACGGTTAAGGGTGCCACATTCATACGGACCCAGATCGCTTCACTTTTTTGAGGTAGGAGGCGTTGTTCAGTGTGATAGGTATTAATTTGCCCCCTCTCCATCTTGCGGGTTAGAGAGCGGCTATCCTTTTGATGCTTCGGATGGGTTAAATCAATCACCTTCTTTCCGATCAATGCATTCGCCTCATAACCAAGAAGCTGACATATTTTAGGATTGGCCCAAGTAATGGTCCCTTGAGTCGTGGTTTGAAGAATGCCTAAGGGTGCCTGATCGGCAATGACACGAAAACGTTCTTCACTCTCTTGTAATTTTTCCAGAACCTGTTTTTGCTCCGTTATATCACGCAGCGTTAACAGTAAGAGATGGCTCCCTTCAAATTTTTCTTCCGTTAAAGTGAACTCAATGGGAAATCTATTGCTATTTTTCCTACGGCAACTCCCCTCTTGTGTCGTTTGTCCTCCCTGCTTGAAAGGCTGGGCTGAGTCTAAATAGCTGCTTAAAGTTTCCCCCCTGGAACCTCGAATTTCAAAATCTCCAAGGCAGCATTGCAACAGTTCCTGTTTGCTATACCCCAAGTGTAGGCAGGCACGTTGATTACTATCCACAATAACCATGCTATCGCGTTCTATGATAAAAATAGCCTCATCAGCTTGCTCTAAAATACAGCGAAAACGGCGGGCCTCAAGCTCCGCCTCCTTGCGATCGGACAACTCTTGGGCTAACTGCCCATTTAAAAGCTCAAGCTTCTCTGCATTTTTTTTTACTTCCTGATAAAAACGTAGTTGAAAAGCATCCAGGATCGATGCAATCAGTGTGATTACCAAGTAAACACCCAAATAACGGACCCTAAAGACAGAAGAGAAGATAGGCTCGTCATGAGTGATGCCGGGGAAAAATAAAAAAATGGCTACACCTATAAAAATAGACAAACTCCATCGCCAACCTTCCTTCCTCCCAAAAATAAAAAAGGACACAGGTGGGAAGATGAGAATCCAAAGTATTTGGGTTCCAGAAGCTGCCCCTCGATCGGCTAGGTACAACTCCACCAGAAATAGGACCACCCAAGTAAAGCGAAATATATGAAGGGAAAGTTTTCCACGGTGCAACTGCCACAGGTTCCCTCCCCAAAGTAGTAACAATCCTCCCAGGATGCTGGCATTCGTGTAATCCCGGACGATTAGATGATGGGTAAAAAAAGGAAGTGTGATCCCACTGGCCAGGAGAAATAGTAGAGATAGGAGCTTTTTCTTGCGCTGCTCTTCAAATTTTTCACTGGAGAACTCTAGCTTCGGGATCAAAGAGGAGATCGATGGCTTTTTCATATTCTGCTCTCATCTAAATTAGGAATTAACCTGCATTTCAATCACTGGAGTCACATCCCTCAGCAAGAGCTTTTCCTTGTTGCAGTCGTGGTCCGTGAAGTATACTGGTGTCCTGAACAGGTTATCGTCTTTTTTTCAACAATTACCTTCAAACACCTCTCTTGGAGGAACTATGTTGTCCAAGAAACTGAAAGATTGTCTGGACTCCAACCGCATTGCTTACACCACTATGCAGCATAAGCTGGCCTACACCGCACAGGAAACGGCAGGTAGCGCTCATGTTCCAGGAAAAGAATTCGCCAAGACTGTGATCCTTAAGGCGGATAATCGTATGATTATGGCGGTACTACCAGCCTCAAGAGACCTGGACCTGCGAATTTTAAAAGAGAGCTTGGGAGCAAAGGATTTAAGGTTGGCTCATGAACATGACTTCCGGGATTTATTCCCGGAATGTGATACCGGTGCAATGCCACCCTTTGGAAACCTTTATGGAGTGGATGTCATCGCCGCAAAAACCCTCACAGAGCAAGATAGTATTTGCTTCAACGCAGGCACCCATCGAGATTTGGTCAAACTGAAATATCGGGACTTTGAAAAGGTGGTAAAACCTAAAGTTTTGAAGTGTACGATGGTCCAGGCAAGCATCCCCATGCAGCATCATATGTCTGATTATTGGGAATAAATTTCTTCTTTAAATGCCTTTTCGGGAGAGTGTCTCTCCCGAGTTGCCTCTCGCCTGGGGCTCACCGGTTGTTCAAATACTCAACAGCATTTTTAATCCCATTGATGGTCATATCTTCCATATGGAAAATACTTCGGATCTTATTAATGGTCCAGGCACCATAAGAGTTTTCCCACTCATCTGCCGGAATGGGGTTCAACCACACACAATACTTAAAGCGTTCCTGGATACGCTGCAGCCAGACCCCGCTAGCCTCGGCATCATCCGTGGCACCAAAGTAGATCGAGCCATGGGAGGAATAGAGTTCTTCCGGGGCCATACTGGCATCACCCACAATAATGATGCGTGTATCAGGATTTTCTTGCAGCAACTTACTCGTTGCAAAAGGCACGCAACGCTGAGGGTCCGTATAAATATCTCCATACACTGTGTTATGAAAATAATAGGGTTTTAGCTCCTGAAAGCGATCCTGCATTTTGGAAAAGAGTAACTCCGTCAAACGGATGAAAGGATACATGGAACTCCCCCCATTATCCAACAAGAGTCTGACCTTAATTTTGTCTCGCAGCTCCCTGGTAAAAACCAACTCAATTTCTCCGCCATTACGCGCTGTTTGTCGAATGGTTTCATCAATCTGTAAGTCCGTTTCCGCTCCTGCCGGGACAATATTCTTCAGCGATTGCAATGCCTGATGTATGTTCTGAGCACTCAAGGTATTGGTCGCAGCATAGTCCACATACTTGCGTTCTCCCATCACCTTGACTGCCGAGCGATTGCCCGACTCACCATAAACTCGAACACCTTTCACCGCCGCCCCAGAGTGTCCAAAGGGAGACTTGCCTCCCGTACCGACCCAACGACTGCCACCATGATGTGCTTCCATTTGCTCACGCACCGTATCCCAGAAGCGTTTCATCAGCTCTTCATGACTCAGCTCCCACATCGCGTGTCGTGGTAGATCTCCTTTTTTGATGGCCTTGTTCAACCATTCCCGAAATTGTTTGGTTTGAAACAGGGCTGGATCTCCCTCAGCGACTTTAGGGATATCCACTCCATAAAAATAGAATGCAAAGGCACGCTCGTAAGCATCCATATGCTCCACACGTTTGACAAAGGCCAAGCGGGCAAAAAGGAAGAGCTCATCCAGAGTCTCAGCCAAACCATCTTCCAGGCCTTTATAAAAATCCATGACGTAGGTCATGCTGACCGGAACGCCATACTCCTGCAGGAGATACACAAAACCATTTAACATGAGTACCTCTCGTTTTACCAACTCATCGGATTGCGGGTTTTTTGCTTGCCATTGCGGTGAGTGAGAATGTCATTCGTCCGTTTGAGCAGAGTGCCCAAAAAGGGGATATTCTGAATATTTTTTGGCATCACACCCTCAATACCGAGCGCTTCCAACCAATTCAGCAACTCGCTAGTGGCTGGCGGCTTTTCAAAGCCCTTGGATCTCAATTCGTAGAAAATCTTCATTGCCGTATTCAACAGCCCCTTGTCTACATCGGCGAAGTGAAGTTTCACGATTTGCCGCATTTCCGTCTCATCAGGAAAAGGCAGATGGTGACAAAAACAACGTCGCAAAAAAGGATCTGAAAGCTCACGTTTGGCGTTTGAAGTGATGATAATCAAGGGACGTTTCTTAGCCTTGATCGTCTTGTTGACCTCTCGAATTGTGAACTCACAATCGTCTAACACATCCAATAAGTTATCTTGAACATCGGATTCTGTTTTATCAATTTCATCTAGGAGCAAGACCATGCGTTCCTCTGCGCGAAAGGCCCGACCAATAGGTCCCCAGATCACATAGTCAAAAAAGTTTTGCACATCCCGTCCTGATTTACCTGCTCCAAATCTAGCGTCATTGAGCCGTAGAACAGTG
>NVSR01000157.1 GCA_002401295.1 SAR324 cluster bacterium
GTCTTGAATTTGTAATGCCTTCCATTACCGGAGCTGCTTAGTATGCATATCGCCGTAGGGCTATACGGCGTAGGTCTTTGAACCTATAGAAGCCCCCACTATACCGGTCACGGTTAGTGGTGGGAGTAGTCACTGAAGCGTTCAAGCCTCTTGAATATGAATTATCAAAAATTCGCATAGACTAATTAAAATATATGCTTTAGCTAATTAAAATACTTTTTATGTAAAACATTGCATCTGGTAAGGATGAACTCCACTGGACCTATTTCAATGGAGTTCATCTTTTGTGCATCTGAATTACAGTGGCTAAATCATTAATAAATAAAAAAGAGGTAGATTTTGAGTCAGAGTAAATCCGTTAATTGGAAAAAATGGAATCGAAAAATTCATTATTGGGGGTCTTTGGTTATCGCTCTCCCTGTGCTTATTGTTCTTCTCAGTGGGATAGTCTTACAGGTAAAGAAGCAAGTTTCTTGGGTACAGCCAAAAACTATGCGTGGGGAGGGGAAAGTTCCAAAGCTGTCCTTTGAAAAAATCCTGAAAGTAGCCAAGACAGTGCCGGAAGCAAAAATAAAAAAATGGAAACATATTAAAAAACTAGATGTAAGACCCAAAAAAGGAATCATAAAAATCCTGGCAAAGAATAAATGGGAAATTCAAATTGATCACCAAAGTGGGAAAGTGCTGCAAGTCGAATATAGACGATCCGACTTGATTGAGGGGCTCCATGATGGTTCTTTTTTTCATGAGCAAGCTAAGTTATGGCTCTTTTTACCTTCGGCTGTTATTTTGTTGATTATTTGGATTACGGGAATCTATTTATTTTTGATCCCTTTTATGACCAAGAGAAATAAAAAAAGAAGAGCGGAAGCAGCGGTATTCCCATGAGAGATTTAAAAAAAACAGTGTATTGCAAAATATGAAATATACTGTTTCAAATATATCATTTTACGCAATGAATGGTTTTGAGTAGCTTATCCAGAACAAGTCATTTACTTGAGTTTTATTAATAAGGCGAGGTGGGAACCACAGCTTTATCAAACCAGTAATGGCAGCAGTTACGTTTTTTTAGTCCTTGTGTTATTTCATTGGTACTAAGTATTTAGTTTCAACAGGAAGGACTTTTCCAAAATCTAAGTATTATCTAATTTTACAGAGGCAACCATGAATTATTTTAATTCACTACCTTTACGCGTTCAGTTAGGAGAATTGGCAAAATGTCGCTTCATGAGCAAAGATGAGTTCAATGGAGTAGAAAAGCTGAAAGGAAAGAAACTCGTGATTATTGGTTGTGGTGCTCAAGGACTGAACCAGGGATTGAATCTACGGGATAGTGGATTGGATGTGAGTTATACTCTGCGTGCGGGAGCCATTACGGAAAAACGGCAATCCTGGAAAAATGCTACGGAAAATAATTTCCCCGTAGGTGTTTACGAAGAGATGATTCCCCAGGCTGATTTGGTGCTAAATCTGACTCCTGACAAACAACACACTCAAGTCGTCCAGGCAGTCATGCCTTTGATGAAAAAAGGATCCTGCTTAGCTTATTCCCATGGTTTCAATGTTGTAGAAGAAGGAATGCAGATTCGTAAAGACCTCACAGCCATCATGGTGGCTCCCAAATCCCCTGGTACGGAAGTTCGGGAAGAGTACAAGCGAGGTTTTGGTGTGCCCACTCTGATTGCCGTCCATCGGGAGAATGATCCCAATGGAGACGGAATGGAAATCGCTAAGGCCTATGCGGCTGGAACAGGCGGACACCGAGCGGGAGTCTTGGAATCTTCTTTCGTTGCTGAAGTAAAGTCTGATCTTTTGGGTGAGCAAACTATTCTATGTGGTCTGTTGCAAGCCGGTTCCTTATTGTCTTATGACAAGATGATTGAGAAGGGTATTGATGCTGGTTATGCTTCTAAATTAGTCCAATACGGTTGGGAAACGATTACGGAAGCCCTCAAGCATGGTGGCATCACCAACATGATGAATCGCTTGAGCAATCCCGCAAAAATCAAGGCTTTTGAAATTTCAGAAGAACTAAAGCTCATCATGCGACCTTTGTTCCGCAAGCATATGGATGACATCATGGGAGGAGAATTCTCCAGAGGCATGATGGAAGATTGGGCGAATGATGACATCAAGTTGTTGGGTTGGAGAGAAGATACGGGCAAAAGTACGTTCGAAAAATCCACAGCCGGTGATGTGGAAATCTCCGAGCAAGAATACTTCGATAATGCCTTGTTGATGGTGGCTTTCGTACGAGTAGGTGTTGAGTTGGCTTTTGAGGTCATGACCGATGCGGGTATTAAGCCAGAATCCGCTTATTATGAGTCACTGCATGAAACTCCCTTGATCGCAAACCTGATTTCACGCAAGAAACTTTATGAAATGAACCGAGTCATCTCTGATACTGCAGAGTATGGCTGCTACCTTTTCTCTCATGCTTGTGTGCCTATGTTGGAAGGCTTCATGAAGGATGTGGATACGGATCTTATCGGTAAAGCTTTCCCTTGCAAGAACAATGGAGTGGATAATATTCGTCTGATCGAAGTCAACGAAGCCATTCAAAGCCATGGTGTGGAAAAAATCGGGAAGGAACTTCGCGGTTATATGACAGCAATGAAACGAGTGGTTTAATCCATAGGATAGGCAAAGCTTACTTTGCCTATCCTTCCCTCGCCTGCACCCAGCTGATAAAATCCTCTGCCGGCAAAGGTTTGCTGAAAAGGAATCCCTGAACCTCATCACAATGATTGTCCGTCATAAACTGCATCTGTTCTTCCCGTTCTACACCTTCTGCAACGACTCGAATTTTCAAGCTTCCCGCCATAGACAGGATAGCCTTGGCAATGGCTACATCCTCCGCATTGTCTGGTAGGTCCTCTAAGAAAGAGCGGTCTATTTTGAGGGTATCAATGGAGAATTTCTTGAGATAACTCAGGGAAGAATATCCAGTACCAAAGTCATCTAAGGAGATGGTGACCCCCATCTCTGAAAGTTTAGCCAGGACCTGGGAAGAATCCTTCACATTTGCCATCACTGTATTTTCTGTAATTTCCAGATTGAGGTAGTGAGCAGGCAAACCGGTTTCTTGCAAGATATTTTGAATACTTTGGAGCAGGTTTTCACTTTGGAACTGCACTGCCGACAGGTTAACCGCGACGGGCAGGTTAGAATAACCTGCATCCAACCAAGCCTTTGTTTGTTCGCAGGCAGTACGCAAAACCCACTGTCCAATAGGAATGATCAATCCTGTATCTTCAGCCAATGGTATGAAATCAGCGGGAGGGATTAGCCCCTTCTCGGAGTGGTTCCAACGCAACAACGCCTCGGTTCCAACTATTTTGCCTGTTTGGGTTTCAATTTTAGGTTGGTAATGCAAGGTGAACTCGTTTTTCTCCAAAGCCTGGTGTAAGGCATATTCCATGGCCAAGCGTTTTAGTGCTTTTGTGCCCATGGCCTGGGTGAAGAGTGAATAGTTGTTTTTTCCTTGCTTTTTGGCATTATACATCGCCGCATCAGCGCTGCGCATCAGGGTATCCACGTCACTGCCATCTTCGGGGAACAAGCTGATCCCGATACTAACTCCGGCGTAGATCTCATGATTTTCCAAGCGGATCTTTTGTGAGAGGGATTGGAGGATACGGTTGGCAACCTTAATAGGATCCCGATGATCTTGCACTTTGTTCAAAATAATGACGAATTCATCTCCACCCAGGCGAGCTACCGTATCCTCTTCACGGCAGCACTGCAGTAATTTTTGGGACACGCTCTTCAGGAGTAAATCGCCTACTTGATGCCCCAAACTATCGTTCACATCTTTGAAGTTATCCAGATCCAGGAATAATACGGCCAGTTTTTGCTGGTGTCTCTGGGCACTTTGCAAGGATTTTTCTAAGCGGTCATTGAACAAGAGACGATTGGGAAGCCCAGTCAGCGCATCATGATAAGCCTGGTACTCCATTTTGAACTCTGTGCGTTTGATCTCTGTGATATCGTGGAAGCTGCCGATATAATGGGTGATCACATCCTTGCTGTTTCTAATGGCTCTGATTGAGAGGCGGATGGGGAAAGCCTCGCCATTTTTCCTTTGGATCCAAACTTCCCCTTGCCATGCCCCTTCTTGAGACAAGGATTGTCTGAGTTCCAATACCAGAGGGGTATCCTTTTTTCCCATCTCAAACAGTCGTGGGGGCTTGCCGGTCACTTCCTCTTCCAGGTATCCGGTTATTTCCTCGTATCCAGGGTTGACTCTCTGCACGATCATCTTATGATTCGCAATGATAATACCTTCCCCGGAATGCTCAAAAACACTGGCTAGCAGCAGTAGTTGATCTTCATACTTCTTACGCTCTGTAATATCCTGGCCATTCAGATATAAAGTCTGTGTGTTCCCAAAAGGAGAGATGAGGAATGAATACAATCTTTGCCCGGCCTGAACCTCTAGATATTGGCATTCACTCTCTTCCAGGCAAGTCTGCAGGGTTTCTAACCATAAAGGTGGCAAGAAGCTGCTCTCATGACAGTCCCAAGCCGTTAAGAGAGGTATGGCGGCAGGATTGGCATAAAGAATCTGGCCCTGTGGTGTTACCCGCAAGATGGGGGTAGGGTTCTCTTCGGGGAATTGGGCTAAAATACTGAGTTTTTCCTTTGTTTGCTCGTGGTCTTGGATCTCTTTCTTGAGAAACTGAGCAAGAAGCTCCCTATTCTGGAGAGTTTCTATTGGGGAATCCTTTTTACTACTACTGATACTGGGCATGGGGGCTTCGGCTGGAAAAATCAGATCATTTTAGGAACTCTTGTGGACTGAGCGACTAGCCAAGAATCTTATTCTATTATCTCTCTGGAGAAAACAGCACAGATTACAAAAACTTCCCTTTTTAAGGATTGGAGATATGGATGATACCCATATTTCCTTTAAATATTCCAATTATTCAAACAGTTATGCTTCTTTACAAAAAAATACTTAAGATGGTTTGAATTTTACATTTTATTCTTTTTTCAGAACCAGAGGTTGCAAGAAAGAATAGTTCAAAGGCTGTTGATTTTCCTCTTCCCGTGTGGATATTACACAGAGTGTATTGTGGGTTTGTTGGATCAAGCGCTCAAAAGGATCTTGGAGTAAGTTACTGAATTTTTGCCGATGTAACTTGCTGATTAAAATTAAACCTGATTTTTGAAAGAGTAGAGAGAGCAGGGTAAACTTGATTTTGTCTTCCCCTTTTAGTTTGTAGATAGGGAAGTAGGTGATACTTCTTGCTTTCAGTTGTTCCACAAAACCGTATTTGGAACGTTTTCGACCGTCAAAATGAAAGAATTCCCCCTTGAGTCCCAACCACCTATCCACTTGCTGCGTATAAACCTTGTCCCCTAAGAGCAAGCGGTCGCTCTGTACAAATATATCACCATGCTTGCGAATGACTCCCGATTGAATTCGATATCGGTTTTCTAAAATTCCTAGCAGGGTATTTTTTGTGTCTTCATCCTCGAGGATCAAGTGGTATTTCTTGCCCTTCTCCAGGGTGAAACTCACTTCATTGAGGCCGAATGGTTCCTGGGCATAGAGAGAGACGTGATAAAAAGACAGCAGGTCAGGCATATTTAATTAGTTTTGCTGAAATTGAATGTTGCTTCTTCGGGAGCTTGTTTTTCTACGGTCATATTGCTGGATCAACTCCTGAAACATTTTCTGTTTCATCCGGGAAAAACGATGCATGAGAAAAAATTTGTGGACAATCATAATACTCAGGAGAAGACACAACACAGCAAGCAGACTGATGACAATCCAGTTGTATTCAAAGAGCCAGGGGCTGATAAGCCTTTCCAGCTGGCTCCATTGCCGAATAAGAGATGATAAGGATTGATCGGTAAAACTCATGATTTACTTTCCTAGTCGAATGTGTGAAAGAGAAAGCCTTCTTTGCATAAAATAGATCTAATTTTCTGTGCAAAATATAGCCCATTTGAAGGAGCCTCATGATTTTGATCATCGATAACTATGATTCCTTCACCTATAACTTGGTGCAACAGATTGAAACACTGGGAGAAGACGTCCATGTCTGCTTGAATGATCAATGCTCCCTAGAGCAAATCGAACGGATGGCCCCTGAGAAAATAGTTTTGTCTCCCGGTCCGAAAACACCGAGGGAAGCTGGTATCTGCCTATCCGTCATTCATCATTTCTTTGAGAGTATCCCTATTTTGGGTGTTTGTTTGGGCCATCAGGCACTAGGTGTCGCTTTCGGAGCGGAAGTCTGTGCTGCCAAGACTCTGAGTCATGGTAAAACAGCGCAAGTCACGCCTCATCAGTCCAGGTTGTTCAAAAATATGACCGCTCCCTTTGCCGCAGCACGATACAACTCCCTGTCTTTGACGGAAGTTCCCAGCTCTTTCATAGGTACCGCTTGGGATGAAAACCAAGATATTATGGCTATCGAACACCAAAGCCTTCCACTTTTTGGTGTACAGTTTCATCCCGAGTCATTCATGACGGAATGCGGGAATCAAATTATGTCCAACTTTTTGCATGTTTCATCAACAAATTGCAGCCTTTGATCCTCTTGCTTTCTTAGAAAAATTAGATGTGAAAACTCAGTTTCCTTGCAGTAGCTGGGCTGCCACTGATCGGGGATGGCGTAAAATTATCGCTTTCGAACCCGTTGATAGTTTTCGCTTGGATCCGGGACAAGATCCGGAGGAGTTGGTCAACTTTGCTCGCCAACATCAGCAGTGTTTGTTGTTCGGTTTCCTTAGTTATGATTTGGGCTATGAGCTTTATCAGCTGAAAGGGAAGGCCGCTCCAGAAAGTTCTCTGCCCCTGATTCAATTTTATGCCTACGATCAGTACATTCTATCAGAGGAAACGCAGGCGGAACTTTATTTTCAGAAACAGGATTTCCCCGCGCGAGTTAGGGCTATCTTGGCACAACCATCTCCAACAAGGAGAGCTAGCTCTGAATATCATTTGCAGCCTCGAATTCAGAGAGAATCCTACAACCAGAATTTCGCAAAAATCCAAGAATATATTAAAGCTGGGGATATTTACCAGATTAACTACACCCACCGGCTGGAAGGGCAAACCAATCGCGACAGTTTGGAGTTGTACCATAGTCTTTTGGAGAAAAATCCCGTGGAATACGCTGCTTTTATAGGGACCCCTGATTTTGAAATCATCAGTTTATCTCCTGAGAGTTTCATCAAGGTCAAAGATGGAAAAATCCAAACCTTGCCGATAAAAGGTACCCGCCCTCGTGGTAAAACGGCTGCGGAAGATAAAGCCAATCAAAAATCCTTACTGGCCAGTGAAAAAGAGCAGGCGGAACTTTTTATGATTGTTGACCTTTTGCGTAATGACCTGGGTAAAGTTTGCCGTACGG
>NVSR01000158.1 GCA_002401295.1 SAR324 cluster bacterium
ATATAAAATTGATGGAAATAAAAGGAGGAAACAATAGCAAACTAGTAAGTGTATGTGTCTATTTCATATTCGTATAGCTTGAACATGTATACGTTCTCTTTTAGAAATATTATAGCTTAAAACCATCGATTTTTTTGAGGTAGTTTATTAATTAAAGAAATTTACTTGTAAAAGCACTAATTATAAATACACTAAAATGAACAAAGGAGTGAGTGAATATTTCGGGCATATGCTGGACAATTACAATCCCGGGTGTATTTAAAGGCAGGTCCTGCAAAACGTGCTGAATGGCTTCCGTTCCTCCAGTGGAGGCTCCAATGGCAATGATCGTTTCTGTGGGAATAAAAAGTGAATGTTTTGTTTTTCGGGGTAGGATCACATCTACAGACAGTTTTTCTTTAACCTTAAGAATTGTTCTTTTGATAGCTTGTTTTTTAGGAGTTGGGACTGTCTTTGTGAAGGCATTATTTTGAAGATCAAAAGCATCTTTCACTCTTGGTTTGATTCTTATTTGAGAGGCGGCCTTAACCGTATCAATGATTTGAATGGATTTTTCATGCAGATGTTCACGCACACCAACCCTTGGCTTCTCAATAATATCAATTGCACCCAATTCAAGCCCCTGAAAAGCCTGCCAGTTCCCCACTCCAGAAAAAGCACTGATAATTACCACTGGTATGGGGTAGAAGCGGATCAATTTCACTAAGAGTGCCAATCCATGCATAGCGGGAAAGTCAATGTCCAGTGTCACCACATCAGGTTTGAGTTTCTTGATTTTTTTTAGTGCTAAGGACATAGTCACGGCTGTACCTACCACCTCCAGGGCCGGATCAGAAGTTAAAATTTCAGTCAGAACCTGACGGGCAACGGCAGCATTATCAATGATCAAGACCTTAATATCTTTCATGTGCAGTTGGAATGATTGATTCGTGAATTTTCTGATAGATATTATTTTTAAATCTTTGAATTCCTTTTAATTCTCGCAAGACCTCAGAACCTCCCAAGAAAAGATAACCATCATCATGCAGATATTGCAGCAAGTGTTTTAAGACTTTCTCCTGAGTTTTAGTATCAAAATAAATCAAAATATTTCGACAAAAAATAAGGTCGAATCGGGCATTGATGGGGTAACTCTCAGCAAGTAAATTGACGGGACGAAATTTAAGGAGTGATTTTAAATTTTCCTTTGTTTCATAAAGCAGCCCTTTCGGAGAGTGACGTGAGTGAAAATACTTTTTTAGTAAAGCCTGTGGAATCATCTCTATTTTTTCCAAAGGATACTGCCCTAAGAGTGCAGCTGATAAAACCTTGGTATTGATATCAGAGGCTAAAATTTTCAGGTCCCACTCCAACATTCGATCCATAGCCAGGCCCTCTGAAGCCAGTAAGGCTAAAGTATAGGCTTCTTCCCCAGTGGAACAAGCGGCACTCCATATTCTGACTTTCCTCTTCTTACCCGAGGGATAATTTTTCCGTAGTTTGGGGAAAAATTCCTGCTCTAAAAAGTCAAACTGCGCTTTCTCCCTGAAAAAACTGGTTTTAGTTGTGGTCACGGCATTGATCATCACCTGGACCTCCAGATGCCCCTCTTCACTGACCAAGTACTGATAATACTCCTGAAAATTCTTCATTTTCAGGTTTTGAACCCGTCGATACAGCCGAGTATAGGCCAGATCTTTTTTATGACTTTCCCAAAGGATGCCCAAGCGTTGGTGCACAAAAGCACTCAGTAATTGGAACTCCTGATCAGAAATCATCGGAATTTCAAGAGGATGATTTTTCATTTCCTGAAACGTCCTGCTCATGAGGTTATCAACTGAAATCAGAGATTCCTTCGATGAATATTCTCTATTCAAAATTTTCCATCTCCTGATCAACAAAAACAGCTTTCTGCTGTTCAGCTTCTAATTCAGGGATCATAGTTTCTTCTATAACTTCTGATTTTTTGGGGACGGGCACTTCCCTCTGTTCCCCATTTATTTTGAAGACTTCAACCAGTTGAATCAAATTCACCGCTTCCTGTGCCATTTTGGTACTGGAAAGAGCCGTATCACTGACCAGAGTGGTATTCCGTTGAGTGATGCGATCCATTTCTGTGACCGCTATGTTAATTTGATTGATCCCATCCGCCTGTTCTACTGAAGCGGCGCTGATGTTTTCAACAGCTTCCGAGACATTCCTGACAGCCATCAAAATTTTATCCAAATTTTCTCCACTCTGCTCTTTCAAAGCATTCAACGTCGTCTCGATAGAGATGCTCATCTCTTGCAAAGACTGATCGGAAAGATCGACTAATTCCCTACCTTTATTAATCCTCTCCAAGCTATCGACGATCAATGTATTAATTCGTTTGGAAGCTTTGGAAGAGCGCCAAGCCAGATTCCTCACCTCTGCCGCCACTACAGCAAAGCCTTTGCCCTGTTCCCCGGCTCGGGCCGCTTCTACCGCAGCATTCAGGGCCAATAAATTAGTTTGGAAAGCAATGTCATTCATCAGGGTCGTGATTCCAGAAATCTTTTCTGAGCGGGCTGCGATATCTCCGATAGCCACTACCACCTCCCGGTTCGTATTCTGGAGTTGCTGTACGGCACTTTGGTTGGTAGTGATCGTTTCTTCCAAAGATTTCAAAAGTTGAGTTCTTCCCTGTTCTGCTGTTGTTCTTGTGGTCTGACTGATTTCCGTCGCATTTTGAGCATTTTCAGCATTACTTTGAACAATCGCATTCATCTGTTCCATGGAGGAAGCTGTTTCTTCCAGAGAGGAAGCTTGATTATTGATCTGCGCGGAGAGGTCCTGACTACCTGCGGCAATCTGTTGAGAGGAAGAGGCAATTGTATCAGCACTTTCTTTGATCTTACGGATCATTTGACTCAACTGACTAATGAATTGATTCATCGTGGTTGATAACTCACTAACGATTCCTTCAGAAAGAATATCCAACTTCTGAGTAAAATCTCCCTGACCAATTTTTTTAATCACCACCATCGCTTGTTGCAACCCATCCAATACGTCCTGATCTCGCTGTTGTGACAAGCGCTGTTCATCAGAATTTTCCTTTAACTTGTTCTTCATCTGATTCATCACAACAGCTAGTTGGGCCGTCTCATCTTTTGCTGTGACTACCAAGTCATCCATAGTCAAATTCCCTTCAGTAATACGCCGGGAAAATCCAATCAGTTTGTTCAAAGGTGTGGTAATCGCCTTCGCAATAAAGATAGCCGATAGAATTGCCAACAAGACTCCCAGAGCAATGATCAGGAACATCATCAAAAAACTATTCTCTTTGATTGCTTGGCTTTCGGAATAACTATTCTTTGCATTCTGATCTAAAACCACCACCAAGTTTTCAATAATCTGGAGCGACTGATCAAAGAACTTTTTATTTTCGCGATTAGCCATTTCGGAGGCGTCCTCTTTAGCAAAGTTCTTTGCCATGGAGATGATCTCCTGACTATTTTCGATAACCTTGCTCCATTTCTCACTAAATTTAGTCAGTTCCTCATGGATTGAGGCTAGGTCTGAACTTTCCAAAGATTGAAGAATCTCTTGATGTTTGGCTTCTAAATTTTGACCATGTAGATCCATACCCTCCGGATCATCTTCTCCAATCAACTGAAACAGTAACAAGCGATATTGGTACACTAGTCGGTTCAACTCACTGATTTTCGTGATTGGGGCCAGATTATGGCTATAAAGATTCGTGGTAAGGTTCCCCATCTTGTTGATCTCATACAAGCCCATCCCACCTTCTATCATGAGAATCAACGATACAAACGTAAAAGCTATAATCAGCTTTTTAAATAATTTCAAGTTATAAAACCATTGCATCTGTATCTCCTAAAAAGTTGTCATTGATGATTAGTCTTCCAAACCCACAGATGGATTCAGAACCATGCCAAATTCCTCTTTTGATAAAACATGCTCAATATCCAATAGAATGATCATCTCACCATCATTGCACTTCGCCATTCCATGGATATATTTGGTGTTAATACCCGCAGAGAATTCTTCTACCGACTGAATTTGCTCTTCTGAAAGAGAGACCACATCAGAGACACTATCTACAGCAATTCCCATTAACTTTTCCCCTACTTTCACAATGATAATCACCGTATATTTATTGTCTTCCAGCTCAGCCATCCCAAATTTAAGACGTAAATCCACAACGGGCATCACTATTCCTCTCAAATTTAACATTCCTTTAAAAAAAATCGGCATGTTTGGTAACTGAGTAACATCCGTATTACCAATCAGCTCTTGCACCTTGAGAATATCCACACCATAGTTTTCCTCATTCAATTTGAATGTCGCCCATTGGCTGCCGGAGCCAGAAGTATCCATCTGCAGGTTCAACGGCTGATATTCATCTAACTCATCCAAGTCATCTAATTCATCCAGGTCATCAAACTCACCTAATTCCATGATTGTTCCTTATTTAACATTGATAACTTACTGTAATAATCTAGCAGCCTGCCGTAGAACACCCGGAACATCCAAAATCAAGGAGACCCGGCCATCACCCAGGACTGTAGCCCCTGCAATTCCTTCACGCTCATAAAAGTTTTCTTCCAGACTTTTAATAACAGCTTGTTGCTGATCAATCGCTTCATCCACTAATAGACAAGACTTTTGTCCCCCTTCTTCCACAATGACCACCAGTGCTTGGGTGGGGTCCTCAAATTTGGGTTGCAACCGCAGCAGTCGATGCAATCGTACCAGCGGGAGGTATTCCCCTCTCACTTCAATCAACTCTCCCTGATTCTTGACTTTTTTCACTTGGTTTGGCAGCGGTCGTAAGGACTCCACCACTGAGAGTAAAGGAATAATAAATCGCTGTTCTCCGATGTCTACCAGCATCCCATCAATGATGGCCAAAGTGAGTGGTAGTTTGATCAGAAAAGTGGTGCCTGCCCCGACTATACTAGTGATTTCAACCACACCTCTCAGTGATTCTATATCCTGTCGCACCACATCCAAACCGACTCCACGTCCGGATAAATCCGTTACTTTTTCAGCAGTGGAAAAACCGGCCCTAAAAAGGAGCCCAAAGATTTGCTCTTCCGTCAAATCTTCATCTTGCTTCACCAATCCCTGTTGCCTGCCCTTCTCAAGAATTTTTTGTGCATTCAATCCCATACCATCATCTTTGATTTCAATGACAATATGCCCCTCTCTATGGGCAGCTCCCAGGCGAATGGTTCCCCTTGCGTTTTTACCTGAAGCCTCACGTACTTCCGGTAACTCCAAACCGTGGTCCATGGCATTACGAATCATATGCTTCAAAGGATTATTCAACTGTTCAATGAGTGTCTTATCCAATTCTGTATCTTCACCATAGAGTTCCAGGATGATTTTTTTACCACTACGGGAACTGTAATCTCGTACCATTCTTTGGAAGGAGGCAAATAATCCTCGAATCGGCAACATGCGTAAGCTCATCACCTGATCCTGTAAATCCAGCATAATCCGCTCTCCACTTTTCATGATCTGCTGTAAGCCTTCTTCTGTCTCATCAATCAAATTCAGCATTTTTTCCTGAAAATCATCGACTTGCTGATTTTTCTCTCCTAGCAGCTGAGTCAAACCTTCCTGTATTTCCCGTATCCTTTCCAGTTGGCTGGAAATCTGGCTGAAATGGGCCTGATGGATAGTTGCCTCACCTACCAAGTTCAATAACTTATCTAATTTTGAAATATCAACACGAATGGATGATGCCGTTTTGGCCCTCTTACCCGCACTGACTACATTTTCCTGCTCAGCCTTAATATGCAGGGCCTTTTCCAGGTCCTGTGCTTTAATTTTACCCTGTTCTACTAAAATTTGACCTAGAGGTTTTTGTCGCTGTAGCGCTTCTTGTAAATCATCAGCACTAAGCAGATGCTCTTCAACTAAAATAGTCCCTAAGGGTTTGCTGACAGAGGCTTGTGGCTCATTTTCATCCTTTGTTCCAGGTAGAAACTGAAAATCCTCTTCATCCAGAAAAAACTCCACGAGGTTGGTAATCATCAGTTGATCATTGCTACTGAGCAACTCAAGTTCCCCTTGCCCTGAATCCAGTAATCCTTCCGATATGTTCAAATCACCACAACTCTGCAGTGCTTCAATCATTTCCTTTAATTTTTCCGCTTTTTTTGTGAAGTCTCCCCGCAGAGAGAACCGAATCCGGAAACCTTGGCGGGTAGTACTAATAGATGGGGATAGTTGCTCTGTGCTTTTTACTATAGAAGGGATTGTTGTATCTTTAGAAATATTTTGGATCCGCTGGATATTTTGCTCAATCAGACTGGAGTCGACGTCCCCCTCCCCTTTCATTTCCAGGATGAAGGCATTTAAGCAATCGATGGACTCTAAGAATAAAGAAATCATTTCAGGGGTTATGGGAATCACCCCATCCCGAACCTGTGAGAGCAGATTCTCCACTTTGTGCGCATAGTCGGAAAAGGACGTCATCCCAACCATGCCCGCTCCACCTTTCAAAGTATGATAACTGCGAAACAAACTATTAATTAAACCCTGGTCTTGAGGAGTTTTTTCTAAGCTGAGTAAGTCGGCTTCCAAAGCTGTGACTAATTCCTGTGTATCCTCAATAAAGGAATCTAAAATTTCATCATCACTATAAATACCATCTTGCATGCTCACCTTCCTTGGGGTGATCTCTCATTAAAAGTCTATATTATTTTCCTTCACAGTTTTCTGAATCGTAGAGATTAGCGCCTTTTTGTTTGGCTGAAAGCATGATACTTCAAAACCTTGCTTTCCAAGAATTGCTTTAACCAAATGCAGATGATGCGGGTCGTCATCAACAGCCAGGATCGTTAGTTTTTTATCCACCATTTTCCCCTCATACTTTCCCTCAGTAGCCATCCATAAATATAAATAGGTCACAGTCCGGTATTATAGCGAATTCATAATCTAGTCAGCAATAGTTAGATCATGGCAAATTCTTAGCTCCAGATTTATCTTTTGATTGTTTGTTGAAATGTTTTATATTTTTATCACACAATAGCTTTATTTATTTTGAAGTATTTCCTGTAAGGAACTTGAGGAGAAATTCTAATGAGCATGCAGGAGCATGGGAACTAGGTTGGTAAAAAACATTAATATTGGTAGGATGACAAAGCTTGTCCCGGTAGCATAAAAGTTGATGATGGACA
>NVSR01000159.1 GCA_002401295.1 SAR324 cluster bacterium
CACTGCTGCTAATCGAGGCACTGCTGCTAATCGAGGCACTGCTGCTAATCGAGGCACTGCTGCTAATCGAGGCACTGCTGCTAATCGAGGCACTGCTGCTACCCGAGGCACTGCTGCTACCCGAGGCACTGCTACTACCCGAGGTGCTGTTGCCAGCATAAAGGACGACAAAAAACAGGAAGTTTCCGATTTCGCGAAAGGGAAAAAAGGGAATAAAGGGAATAAGAAGAAAGATTGGAGTAGCCCGTCTTCTGACGAAGGATTCGCTGGCAAACGACGTGGTGCTGCAAACAAAAGAAATAAGAAATGGCCCGGACCTAAAAGACAGCAGCGAAGAGTTGATCGAAAAGCCCCCAGACATATCTTCAATCCTTCTAAAAAGGATTTGGTAGTTGGTGAGGCTATCTCCGTAGGTGACTTGGCCGGTTTGATTGGTATTAAGGTTCCTGGGATTATCAAGACTTTGATGTCATTGGATGTCATGGCTACGATTGCACAACTGATTGATGGTGAGACTGCAGCCTTGGTAGCCGCAGAACACGGTATTGAGTTGAAGGTCCAATTCGAAAGCCTTGAAAATCAATTTGATGAGATTAAGGAAAATGATGAAGATCTGCAGTCAAGACCACCTGTTGTTACAGTCATGGGTCATGTAGATCATGGAAAGACGTCTCTGTTGGATAAAATACGTTCTGCTGATGTGACTTCTGGTGAAGCTGGCGGTATTACACAACATATCGGTGCCTATCACGTATCCACCGCAGAAGGGAATGTTACTTTCTTGGACACTCCTGGTCATGCCGCTTTTACGGCTATGCGAGCGAGGGGTGCAAATGCTACGGATATTGTGATCCTGGTAGTTGCTGCTGATGATGGTCCGCGTCCTCAAACAGTAGAAGCTATTGATCATGCCCGTGCTGCTAATGTACCAGTGATTGTAGCCATTAATAAATGTGATAAGCCAGCCGCAAATCCGGATGGAACAATCCAGCGCCTGATGGAACACAACTTGATTGCTGAAGAGTTTGGTGGTGACGTTCGGATGGTGAAAGTCTCTGCCAAGAGTGGTGAAGGTCTTCCTGAATTATTGGAAGCTATCCATCTCCAAGCTGAAATTATGGAACTAAAAGTTAATCCTAATCGATTGGCTACGGGTGTGGTAATTGAATCCAAAATCGACAAGGGTAGAGGAAATACGGCTAGTTTCTTAGTACAGTCAGGAACTCTACGGATTGGTGATAACTATGTAGTGGGTGCGGAATACGGTCGTGTTCGTGCCATGTGGGATGATCAGGGTAGGAAAATTAAGGTGGCAACACCATCCATGCCCGTAGAAGTGGTCGGTTTGAATGGTATCCCTAACTCAGGTGATAACTTCAACGTTGGAACGGATGAAAAGAAAGTCCGACAGCTAGCCGAACAGCGTGGTAAAAAGGAAAAAGAACGACGCCAGGTCCAGCAGAAGAAGCAAGGTCTGGAAAACCTGTTTAGCTCAATGGGACAAGAAGAAAAGAAAACGCTGAACTTGATTATCAAGACAGATGTGATTGGCTCCTTGGAAGCACTGAGTGACTCCTTGCTCAAACTGGGCAATGATGAGGTTGAAGTCAGGATTATACATGGTGCTGTAGGAGCAATCTCCAGTACGAATGTGGTGCTGGCAGCCGCAAGTAACGCCGTGATCATCGGTTTTAATAACCGCCCTGAAGCTTCGGCCAAGCAAGTGGCAAAGGACGAAGGCGTAGATATCCGCCTTTATAGTATCATCTATGAAGCTATTGATGATGTGACAGCAGCTCTGGAAGGTATGCTGAAGCCTATCGTTCGTGAGGAGTTCCAAGGCAAGGCTCAAATATTGGAAGTCTTCACTATTCCTAAGGTGGGTACCATTGCAGGTTCCAAAGTTGTGGAAGGTAAAATCGTTCGTGATTGTCCGATTCGCGTGATTCGAGATAACGTGGTGATTCATGATGGTCAGTTGGCATCACTCAAGCGCTTCAAGGACAATGTGAAAGATGTCACTGTTGGCTTTGAATGTGGAATGGGTGTTGAGAATTTCCGTGATTTACGTTCTGGTGACATTCTGGAATCTTACTATAGATTGGAAACCGCTGCTAAACTTTAGCTAGGTCTTGTTGAAGGAGAAAGGTTTCTATGGCGAAAATTAGTCAAGAGCGCAAGCGCGAGCTGATTAAGGTCAAACTTGCGCAAATCATACAAAGGGCATCCAACAATCCTCATTTCGAGGGCGTGACTATTGTTGATGTCAAGATCAGTCCCGATGGTTCTAAAGCCTTGGTGTTTTTCACCTTGTATGATGCCAGTCGTGATATTGAAAGAATAACTAAAGCCTTGAGACAAGCCTGTGGCTTTTTTCAAGGAAAGTTGGCTCAGACTCTGACAACCCGCAACACCCCTAAGTTGAATTTTGTTTTTGACAAAGGGTTCGATCATGCTGAAAAAATTGATTCGATCTTGCGCACTTTGGAATTGGATCCAACCTCAGAATAAGGGCTTGCTTCTAGGGGAAAAGTATTTTCCCCATCTGATGAGGTACAGGAATCAGTACTCTGACTGATTCCTGTACTCCCCTCCCCCCTTTGCCCCTCTTTTTTAAAGAAAAAATCCCTATTATTTTCCCTCTTGAATTATCAGTCTTATCAGCAAATTTTTTATTATCCTTTTTTCCACTTTCTCCTCAAGTTTTCTCCGCAGTTACCGATAAGAGATTAGAGAACAGCATCGCTCCTTCAAGGCAAGTTAGAAAAAGTGATTTTTCCAAATTCCTTCTATTTCATGACGTTCTTTTGAGCACATGGAATAATTTTTGAAGTTCTTATCCTTGGAAAAGTAGAATCCACTTTTTAACAGGCTAGTTTTATAACTAATAGTCTGTATTCTATATATATTCAATTAAGCCGATTGAAGTTTGCGAATGTTTTAAGATTGTCCGTTTTGTCTGCTGAGCGGAAAATTCTACCCATTCCAACTCAAAAAAGGGTAAAGCATGGTTGTAGAGGGTTTTAAATCAAATGCTGTCACTGGTCTTGCATCCGGCATGGATACCAAGAGTATTATCGAAAGTATGATCAACGTAGAGCGCAAAAAGGTTCAACCGATTGAATTGCGTAAAAAGGAAAAAAAACTTGAACTCGATACGTGGAAGCAAATCAAGGTACATTTAGAGACCGTAACAGCTACAGCTGGCAGTATTGCTAAAAAGTCCCTTTGGGAGGGTAAATTAGTCACCTCTAGCAATCCGGAGGTTGTAGAAGCCATTGCTACTTCCGGGGCTAAGCCTGGCAAACACACATTGATTGTTGACAAACTAGCTCTGAATCATCAAATCGCGTCTCAGGGTTTTGCTTCCAAGGATGACCAGGTCGGGCGAGGCAGTATTTTTATCAGTATTGGGGACTTACCCGAACAGAAGCTGGTAATTGATGAAACCAATAATACTTTGCAAGGCTATGTTGATTCGCTCAATGCTATGGATTCGGGGCTGACTGCTAGTATTATCAAAACGGGAAATAAGGAAAGTCCTTTTCAGGTTGTGCTAACCAGTGAGGAAACGGGACGAATTGGAGAAATCAAGATTCGGAGTGAAGTGAGAGGTGAGGGGGTTTTACCTTCCTTTGATCCCTACTACACTCAACCTGGAAAATGGCAAGGAATTGAACGCAAGGAAGGCGCCGCTAAAATTGCTACAGGAACTGGGGCTTCAACGGCCATTCCCGAGCTGATTGGAAATTATACGGGAGAGGAAGCCATTGAGTTGACCTTTACCGTGGTCAATACCGGAATTGTCGGGGAAAGTGAAAACCTGAGAATGCGTTGGGAAGATGATAAAGGGCGTTTTGGTTACTTGGACTTAGGTTCTTTTAATTATACACCGGGTGAACCCATTGAAGTGGTCGATGGAATTAGTCTAGTAATTAGTGATGGTGAAATCATTGTGAATGATTCCTTTACGTCCAAAGCGAAAAATCAAGATTCTGATCTCTTTTGGTGGAAATCTGAAACAGAGAGAGAGGCCGCGATTACACAGCCTACATCCTGGTTACGGCAGCAGACTGAAGGAGGGCCCATCATTACGGGGAAATATAATAGTGAAGATGATGATGTGTTTACCCTGACTGTTGTGGGTAGTGGACAGATCGGTCAGGCGGAAGATCTTCGAATTGAGTATGAATCGGAAAATGGCCTTAAAGGATCGGTTTTTGTAGGAAAGGGTTATGTAGCGGGAAGTAAGTTATCCTTGGGAAAGGGCCTGGAAGTAAGCCTTAAACCTGGTGTCCTGGAAGACGGAGCACTTTCCACTTTTGAATATCAAGCTGAATCTACAGCCGATTTTTGGTGGTTAGATGAAGAACAGCAGGTAGAAGGGGGACAAGTTGTTGATCTCACGAATTGGATTACCCCGGAAAGGGATGAGGATGAAGAAGGATTTGCGGTACGTCGTCCTGGAACAACTGGTCCTAGAGTCAGTACTGTGGAAAAGCAGATTGTGGGTGATTACACTGACTTTGAACCCAAATTATACACCTTTAAAGTCTTGAAGAGTGGAAGTATTGGGGTTACTAAAGGCATTGAATTAGAATGGGCGGATAATAAGGGGAACTCCGGGAGGATTGAGGTAGGGGGCGATAGTTACCAGCCAGGCACAGCCATCGAATTTGATTCCGGTCTTTCCCTGGTCTTAGGAGAGGGTAGTGTTTTTGAAACAGATACCTTTACTTTTAGAACCTTTACACCGGTGATTCAGCCTCCACAGGATGCGGAAATTCGTTTTGGGGCCACTGATCTAGGCGGTGGTTTATTGATCACCAACTCCACCAATAGTTTAGAAGATGTGATCGATGGAGTGAAACTGAACCTACTGGCTACAGATGGCAAACCGATTACCATTAATATTCGAGGTGATACGGAGAAAGCTTTTGCCGGAGTCCGTGAGTTTGTGGATGCCTACAATCAGATGCTACTCTTTTTTAAAGAGATGACCAAATACAATCAAGACACGAATGAAGCAGCCCCATTACAGGGGGATCGGAATATTACTCGTATTCAAGCCCAGACCAGTAGGATCTTTATTGATCCCGTATCAGGCCTTGATATTGATCGGAACATTTTATTGACAATTGGTTTGAAACTGAATGCATCAGGATTGATTGATATTGATGAGGAAAAATTAACCAACTCCTTGAATGATGACCTCTCAAAAGTAGCGAATCTCTTTCGCAGTTTTGGGCAGAGTGAAAATAGCGGAATCACTTTTTTGAGTTCTGATGATGAAACAAAGGTCAGTGGCAGTAAAGGTTATGATATTGATATTACACAGGCTGCTAGTAGAGGGACTTATACAACCAAGGCCATTGCCGAAACTCAAATTACGGAAAAGAACAATCGGATTATCGTGAGTGTAAACGGTAGAGATTCTGATGAAATTATCCTGGAAAGTGGGACCTTTACTTCTGAAGAGATAGCGGGCGATTTACAGCGAAAAATTATCAATGATAAAGCTCTGGGCAAGATGAAAATTCTGGTTACTTCCGAGAATGGCCAGATTCGAATCCGATCTAATATGACAGGGTCTCGATCCTCCGTTGACGTAAGGACTGCCAGTAAGAAGGTAGGGCCTCACCCCTTAACCAATGGTGTTAGCTTGAATGGCAAGGATGTGCAGGGAAATATCGAAGGGGTCGAGTTAGACGGCAGTGGGCGGATCTTATCCGGTATAGAGGGAACTGATTATGATGGGTTGACCTTATATGTCTCATTGACGGCTCCTCAACTTAATGAGGGAAGTGAGGGAAATATGGTGGTGACCAAAGGCGTGGCAACTAAGGTTAAAGAATACATTGACTCCATCATGCAGCCGGAAACGGGGTCTCTAGAGATCTATACCAAAAATGCGGAAAAACAGTTAAGTAACTATTCCAAACAAGTAAAAATTTTGGAAGAAAGGATTGGAATAAAGCGGCAAAAATTGATTGCAAAATTTGCCCGCATGGAAGGAAAGTTAGGTCGGTTGAAATCAGAACAGAATTATATCAACCAGCAGCTATCTAGAATTTAAAACTTTGTTTGTTTTAAAAATGGGAGGGTGATGCCTCACTCAAACAAAAAACAACATACTTTACCATTAATCTTTAACCATCACAGTTGGTAGGAGTGAGGATGATATGAACCCATATACGAAAGGCCGCAGCGCCTACAAACAAGCAGCAGTCAATACGAACGATCAGGGAACCTTGATCATGATGTTGTATGACGGAACCATTCGTTTCTTGAAAGCGGGTATTCGCAAACTGGAGGAGAATGATATTGAAGGGGCTCATCGCTCCATCGGTAAAGCCAAAAATATTATCTCTGAATTGAGAACTTCTTTGGATTTGGAGAAGGGGGGAGTCGTTGGGGAAAACTTAAATCGCCTCTATACCTATATGTTTAGCCGGCTGATTGATGCTAATGTAAGTAAAAATAAAGATCCCCTGATTGAGGTCAGGGATTTGATGATAGAGCTGCGGGAAGGATGGAAAAGTGTTGCCAAACCTCAGAAAAAATCCCTGAGCACTCAATACGGTGGCGGCAATCGGACTGGAGCCAAACCATTGACGGTTAAAGGATAGAAAATCTAGAAAGTTGAAAAACGGAGGATTTTTTATTCAAGTGAATGGCTTAGATAGAAAAAGAGAGCTTCAAAACCGAATCAAAGCTCTCTCTTTCCTCTAATATGGAGATGTGTCCAAAGCTTGCGAACCAATGGACCTCGCTGAGAAAGATTGAGGGGAGGCACCCCGAATGCTTCACAGCGTTTATCTTATACCTATCGGAATGGGATCCCATAGGCAGGTTGAAAGACCATGGGGGGAGGCACCCCTTTTGGTTTCCAGGTACTTATATTGTTTGTTCATGAGTTTACGAATCAATCATGATAACTAAAGGTGATGCTAGAAGCGTGCCTTAATCCAAGAAGAGGTGGAAAATGGAACAAAAAAGAAGTAATTGGAAAGATAGTTATGCACAAGAAGTATTTTGTTTTGTGAACGCAGTTTTGGAAGAGGTCATTTGGTGCCTCTCAGAGTCTAGAGAAGAGTTCTGAGACGAGCA
>NVSR01000160.1 GCA_002401295.1 SAR324 cluster bacterium
ATTAAAATAAAAATTAATAGAAATAATGGTAATCGCTTCATCATTCAGGACAGTTTAAGTTTTTTGAGGCGTTCTTCTTGATCGGCGATCTCAGTAATTTTTAGACCGAATTTCTCGTTTTGGATAATAATCTCTCCCTTTGCAACCAACTTGTCGTTGATCAGAACATGCATGGGGGTACCGATTTTCTTTTTCAATTCCACTACTGAGCCCATTGTTAAGTCCAGTAGTTCTTTGATCTTCATCCGGGTCCGTCCAACCTCTACTGTGAGTTGCAAAGGGATTTCCATCAGGAAATCCATTTCCATATCTTCTCGAACCACAGGTGTCGGCTCAGCTGGTACCACCTCACTGGGGGCTTCTTCTGTACTTCCTTCTTTGCTTTCTTCCAGCTCCTGACGGAGCATTTCACGATTTTGCTGGAGCTCTGACTCAACATCGGACCAGTCGATATCGTCCATTCCGTCCAGACCGGAAAAATCTAATTCGCCTGAATCTGACATGACCCATCCCGGGAATGATTGTTCAAGGAACCTACTCTTGGGGACATAGGAGTGAAGACCCAACTCCCCCGTTCCAAGGCAATGTGCAACAGATGGCCTAGTTTATTGCAAGATAAATTTCGTCATCAATATTTTTTTGACTGGTGTAGGATCTTGCGTTTCCGACTCTTCGATAAACTCCCGAGTATAGACACTGTTGACCATTCTCAAGAGTTCATTTTTTAACATTTGCCTACCCTTTGATGTCTTCAAGCTTTCAGTAGTCTGGTTTCCTAAAAGAGTAATGACCATGTCATCAATGATCGGTTCTCTTTTTGACAAGTAAAACAGGGCGTCTTCATCTTCCAGGACAGCGACCATTTCCACTCGAAGAAAATGCTTACCATCTCTTAAATTGACGATATACTCTTTAGGTGGTGTGTATTGAGGATTACTCAGTTTAGTTACATCTTTTTGAGTAATATTTTCAGCTTCCTCCTCAATTTTTGGTTGCCCATCAGCGGTGCCCTCTTCATCCACGGGAGCCATAAACTGGAAATAGGCTGCTGCTCCACCACCTAGCAGGAGTAGTAACAGCACTACAATAATGATCAGCTTCTTCTTGCCACCACCGCCACCTTCTTCTTCATCTGCCATATTGTCTCCGCTTCTTTGAGCTGTTTTTTAGTATTATATGCCATAAATCTAAAAAGGTCGGTACCCTTTGCATTTTAGCTTTTTCGAGCATTATTATTCAAAATGCCTATGGTATTATTCTCTTGGCAGAATAATGCAAGAGCCGGACCTGAGTATTAACCTGAGCCAATGCCATATTTTCGACGAATAAAACGCGGTTGCAGACGACTCCAAAAAGTCTTTTTCTTAAGGGCCTCAATTTCTTGTAATACCACCTGTTCCCCTTCAGCCACACACTTATCCAACTGTAAAAAATCGGCCCAATGGATATCGATATCGTTGAGGGAGAGAACGTGATCCGCACT
This sequence comes from SAR324 cluster bacterium, assembly GCA_002401295.1. Lineage (GTDB taxonomy): Bacteria > SAR324 > SAR324 > XYD2-FULL-50-16 > XYD2-FULL-50-16. Next base: position 1,484 of record NVSR01000160.1, read on the forward strand.
GCGCAGGCATTGGTCCTTGAGTGCAACTCTGGAACCTTCATTCGCCCGTAAAGAAATATTCCAACCATTGAAATCGTGATCCCCCTGATTCATAGTGGGAGCCACATCCACAGCGATCACAAAGTCCGCACCTAATTGGCGGGCAATAGTCACAGGAACAGGGTTTACCCAGGAGCCATCTACAAGCATTTGCTCATCGATGAACACTGGCGGAAAAATTCCGGGAATTGCACAACTGGCGAGTACCTTATCGATCAAGTTCCCCTTATGGAAAACGACCTCTTTCCCGTCATCTAAATTCATGGAAACCAGGCCTAAAGCTAAAGGGCAATCTTCAATATTTTTAGAGGGAATTATTTTTTCCAGATTACTTCGAATATTTTCTTCGGAAATGAAGGAGCTACGCCTCATGGAGATAGCGAGAAAAAATCCCGTTTTAATCATTTTTTTAAGCTGGCCCAACTTGCCATCTGACTCTTGGTCACTCTTGCGAATAAAGTCCAGCTTAGTTTGATTAAAATCATCGGAGTTCAAATAGCTCTCCACCTGATGGATAACGGCATCAGCATCAGGATTTGCCGCATAAATAGAGGCGACAATCGCTCCAATACTAGTCCCAGTAATCACGTGAATTGGTATTCCCGCCTCAGAGAGTGCTTTGAGTACACCCAAATGCGCCAAACCTCTGGCAGCACCACCCCCTAAAGCCAAACCTACTTTGAACCCCACGATTTTTATTCCTCTTAAGCTTGAGTTTTCCGTATAGCTAACCGCAGATCCCTCAACTGAGTGACATCAACATCGGATGGAGCTTCCGTTAATAAGCAAGAAGCTTGCTGAGTCTTTGGAAAAGCAATGACATCGCGAATCGATTCTGTATTCGTTAGAAACATCATGATACGATCGAAGCCAAAAGCCAATCCACCATGTGGTGGAGCACCAAATTCTAAGGCATCTAATAAGAAACCAAATTTTTCCTGGGTTTCTTCTTCACTCAACTTCAGGAGGTTGAAGATCTCTTTTTGAATATCTTGACGGTGAATTCTGATACTACCACCACCTAACTCAACGCCATTCAACACTAAATCGAAGGCCACAGACTTAATTTTACTAGGGTCCTTATCTTTCCACTCCAAAAGATCAGCTTCATTAGGCATGGTGAAAGGATGATGACTGGAAGTAAAACCACCGTCATCCGTTGCTTCAAATAGAGGGAAATCCGTCACCCAAGTGAATTGGAAGTCTCCATCTTTAATCAATCCCTGCTTTTTAGCGATTTCTTTTCTCAAATGACCCAAAGCATCATGCACGATTTTTGCTTGATCCGCACCAAAAAGGATGAGGTCACCTACCTGAGCGCCAGTTGCTTCATTAATACTTTGGATCTCTTCTTCCGTGAAAAATTTGGTGATAGGAGATTGCCAGCCATCTTCATTGACCTTCACCCAAGCCATGCCTTTCGCTTTGTAAATTTTTACAAATTCCGTGAAGTCATCTAAAACTTTACGAGAAAGAGTTGCGCCCTCGGGAACTCGAATGGCCTTCACAATACCACCTTGCTTGACAGCCCCGGCAAATACTTTGAACCCACAAGTTTTCGCAATTTCTGTCAGGTTGACCAGTTTCAGCCCATAACGTAAGTCAGGGGCATCGCTGCCGTAGTATTCCATAGCATAATCGTACTCCATGCGAGGAATAGGATTAGGCACGTCAACACCAATAGTTTCCTTGAATAGTTTGACCACCATACCTTCCACTAAGGAAAGGATCTGATCCTGATCGATGAAGGAAAGCTCTAAGTCGATTTGGGTAAATTCCGGTTGTCGATTTCCTCGCAAGTCTTCATCACGAAAACACTTCACAATCTGGAAGTAACGGTCATAACCACTGACCATCAACATCTGCTTGAATAACTGAGGCGACTGAGGCAGGGCGTAAAATTTTCCAGCGGAAACCCTGGAAGGCACCAAATAGTCACGAGCGCCTTCGGGAGTTGACTTGGTCAAGAAAGGTGTTTCAATCTCAAAGAAGTCGTTCTCATAAAAATAATTTCTGATAATCTGGCCAGCCCTGGAGCGTAACATCATGGTCTTTTGCATGGCTGGGCGGCGTAAGTCCAACGTTCGATACTTCAAACGATTTTTTTCGCTGATCTCTACATTTTCATCAGAAATTTGGAAAGGTAGCACCTTACAGGTATTCAGGATTTTCAATTCCTTGACGTGAATTTCAATTTCTCCTGTATCCATTTTAGAATTGATCGTCTCCTTACTTCGTCTGGCAACAACCCCACGTACTGCCAATACATACTCGGACCGCACACTCTCGGAGGTATCAAAAGCTTTTTGGTCATGCTGGGGGCCGAAGACAATCTGTGTCAAACCAGTGTAGTCTCTGAGATCGATGAAAATAACACCACCGTGGTCACGTCGATTATTGACCCATCCCATTAAGATTACTTCCGTGCCTTCATCACTACTTCTTAAATCAATACACTTGTGAGTTCTTTGCCAGTGTCCCAGCTGATCGAGCTTCATAGTTTTCCCAGGTTAATTAAATGAAAAGATAAAAAAAGCTTGCCTAAGAGTTTCCCAAAACTATTGAGAATCACCCCTTTTGGTAAAGCATAAAGTGCACTCTAGTAAAGGTGTCTACGCTTTTCCATGCAAATCTTTTTGATTATCCTTAAAAGATATCATTGGCCTCTCATGATCATTCAAAATTACTGATCAATTTGCAGGCCGAAATGGTAGTAGGACTTAACTTTTGACAAGTCCTTATGGCTATGGGGGGTAACTGTGGCTTCAAGAGAGGAGTTCAAAAAGTTCAATGCCCCTATCAACCTGTTAAAACATTTTGACAGGGGTAGTAAATCAAGAGTTGCCTTACTCGTAAAAGCTTTTTAACATACGGCTTCTTGTAGGATGGCGTAATTTTCTCAGAGCCTTGGCCTCAATCTGTCGTATCCTCTCGCGAGTCACATCAAAATCTTGCCCTACTTCTTCCAGGGTATGATCTTTTTTCTCATCAATACCAAAGCGCATTTTTAAGACCTTTTCTTCCCGTGGAGTCAAGGTACTTAATACAGTTCTGGTGACATCCGCAAGGTAGGTATTCACTACAGATTCACTAGGTAAGACAGCGGAACTATCGGGAATAAAATCTCCCAGATGAGAATCATCCTCATCACCAATCGGAGTTTCCAGTGAGATTGGCTCTTTAGCGATTTTTAATACTTTCCGAACTTTTTCTACAGGTAAGTCCATTTTTTCACTAATTTCTTCGGGCGAGGGCTCACGACCAAACTCCTGTACCAGATGACGTGAAGTACGGATCAACTTGTTGATCGTCTCAATCATATGAACCGGAATCCGTATTGTACGGGCTTGATCTGCAATGGCTCGAGTGATGGCCTGTCGAATCCACCAAGTCGCATAGGTAGAGAATTTATAACCCCTGCGATATTCGAATTTATCAACGGCTTTCATCAAACCAATGTTTCCTTCCTGAATCAAATCTAAGAACTGCAAGCCTCGATTCGTATATTTTTTAGCGATACTAATTACTAATCTCAAGTTAGCTTCCACTAACATACTTTTAGCCTTGCTCACCTTTCTCTCTGCGACTCTCAGCTTTTTAATTTCACCACGGAATTTCTCCAAGGCAACATCCGTCTGAGTAATCATTTTATCAATCCGGCGACCACCAGCCTGTACTTTTTCTAAAATTCGTCGGGCTACCCGGAAGGAGTGGCGAGTAAATTCTTGAATTTTAGCTTCAATCTGTTGGGAGCGAGGGGAATTGTCCTCAACCCAGATGTCGACCAATTCTTCCACCTTAGCCGCTGGCGCCCTCAAATCTCGCTGATAACGAGAAAGCTGAGTAAAGGTTAAATCGATTTTATCATTGTGATGCAACATCACTCGAAACATCGTATCGATCTGCTTGGTATTGAAATTGATACTCCGTAATACTTTCAGTAACATATGCTCGGACTCTTCGATGTCCTTCTTGAATTCCATTTTTTTACGGGTTTCTTTCGCGTTAACCAGCTTTTTACGATGTCGATTGCGCTCATCAAAAATTTTCTTAGCGGATTTTAATTTTTCCAGCACTTGATCTGCTGCATCCGATTCTTCTTCAATTACTTGATCTTCTTCATCGATTCCAGAAACTATATCACGAGCTCGTGCCTTTCCATTCTTGAGTTTTTTACCCAAGTCAAACAAATAGCTGACAATCAACTCGGAGCGAAGCAAGATTTCCAGCATCTCATGTTGCCCCTGTTCAATCATCTTAGCGATGTCGACTTCTCCCTCACGAGTCAATAGCTTGATGGAGCCCATCTCACGCAGATACATACGGACGGGATCATCAGAACTCTGATCCACACCAGCCTGCTCTACTGCTTTTCCCTTTCCATCCCCATCAGCATCAGCAGCCTTCGCTCTGGTCGCCTTGACTTTCTTTTTAGAGTCAACTACCTCGATATTTTTTTCATCTAAAAACTTATAGAGGGCACTCAACTCCTTTGCGTTCGGCTTTCCAGGAAAAATGTCCTTGATCTCTGCATCAGTCACAAACCCTTTTTCCTTTCCTTTGGATGTCAAGTTACGAATGATTTTCTCCATCTCTTTTGGAGTCAATTTGGCAGCCTTAGTTTTTTTCTTGGCAGTCAGTTCGTCCATAATATCCTTAACCTCGATTTTTGGGTTTGTCTTTTAATTTGCGATGATCGAGATGTTTTAACTGCTCCCGCAGTTTCAGCTTTTCGATTGTTAATGATCTCACTTGCTCACTACTCTTGCCCGCTTGTCTCAGTAAATACTCTATGCGACCTTTCTTTAGATCATACACCAGTTGATCGATTTTCTCTTGAGAGAAGCAGTTCGTTTTCGAATCCTGGCTATTTTGCAAGAGATGCATAATCAAAGAACTAAACTCCACAAAGACCTCCGGTAAATCTTGCGGGGTTAGCGACAAAAACTCCTGTTCGCTGAGCTGCAATATTCGTGAGTAGAGCTCTTTCAACTGTGGATTTTCAAAGTCTTCCAGCACCAGATACTGTCTCACACGGTCAATGCTTTGTGCTTGATTCAACAAGTATTGAATTAACTTTGCTTCATGAGTTTTCAGGTCCGGCAACTCATATTGAAGCTGAGGCCCAACGGGGAATTTATATTCCTCATCCGCTTTTACCTGAGACTCCTTAAGAGCAACACTTTGTTTTAGTGTTCCTTTTTCTATATTAAACTTTTTTGCAGCTTTTGCTAGAAATAACTCTTTTTTAATGGGATCTTTAACTGCATTGGTCAGCGAAACCAGATCATGGATGACTCCTTTTTGATACTCAAAGCCTTCCCCTCTGAGGGTTTGATCCGTTCGTTCCAATAAAAAGTCAAAGTCCCGAGCCGCTGTGTCAACAAGCTTTTGGAAATCTTCCGGTCCATACTGTTTAAAGTAATCATCCGGGTCCAAGCCCTCCGGCAGTACTATGACACGGCTATCAAGATTTTTCTCTAAGAAGAGTCGAGCCGACTTTTCCGCTGCCTTAATACCAGCTTTGTCCCC
>NVSR01000161.1 GCA_002401295.1 SAR324 cluster bacterium
TTGATTCTTGCATCTGTGTAACGGAATCATAACCGTAGGTGAATACTGTATTACAGGCCTCACCCACTACGTAAGGTGCCGAACCTTCAGGATACTTATCACTCATATCCTTACCTTCCATATGTCCACCAAAGTGGAATGGAGTGAAGGCAACACCAGATTCAACACGACGTGTAACTTGCGCTTTAACCTTAATCCTTGCACCTTCAGCACCTTCAATCGAAGCAGCTTCTCCTGAAATTCCTGTATCCGTGGATCCGGGGATATCTCGAACTAATTCTCCCGTGTAGCGGATAGAAAGTCCTTCCGTATTCTCAGCTCCACCAATACCAGTTAGAACCTGGCCTTTTCCCGTTGCAGTCTCACCATTAATCGTTCCATGAATATCTTGTCCGGCTTGAGCGACTTCAATTTCTCCAGCTTCGCTAGAGAGGACTCCCATGGTGGAACTGGAAACCTGAAATCCTTGCTCAGAGCCAAACTCTTTATGACTTACTTGTAGTGTTCCCTCTTCGCCCAACTCTACATCCACAGACAACCCATTCTTACGAATCTCAGATCTCAAGTTTTGCACAGCTGTTTCAACAGAGTCATCACCAGTTGTGGTATAGCTGGCTTTTCTACCGTTTTCGATGACGGTTAAGGTTTCACCGCTACTAATAATGTCTTGAGTTAAAGCGACTTCACCTGTGACGTTGGATTTAGTTGCTCCCTGGTTGATTCTAACTTCAAAGCCATTGGTAGCTGAATCTTCCGTAGACAGGTTAGCACCTACAAATTCCAGATCAGAACCAGTTGTGGTTCCTGTAGCTCCATTCGAGCCATCCAATAAACGTTTGTTGCCAAACTGTGCCTGTTCGGCAATTCGGGCCACAGTAGCTAAAGCATTAGTGATCTCTTTCTGATCGGCCTCCAGCATTCTCTCATCATTCACGCCCTCATTGGCAGCGTGGATGGCTAATTGACGGATATTGACCAGTTGTGCACTGACCTCAGACAAGTTGGCTTCAGCTGTTTGAACCATGGAAATGCTTGTTTCCGAATTATCGATGGCCTGGTTCATACCTGCGATCTGTGCTCTCATCTGCTCTGAAATCACCAGAGCGGCCGGGCCATCAGAAGCCCGATTGATCTTCAATCCTGAAGAAAGTTTTTCTAAGGTTTTTGCCATGCCAGCATCGTTAGCTTGTAAGTTACGATGAGCATTGATTGCAGCTGTATTGTGATTGATTCGTAAAGCCATAACATACCTCCCTGTATAATTATTTTATCTGAGTTTCGATTTGAAAATTCCCTTAAGCAACAATTTCCGGTGATAACATGGATTTCAATTGATCAGCCATTTCCCCTGCCTTATCCTTTGAAAATTCCAAGATCTCTGAGCTTGCCGTCAGAGGCCGGATAGATCCTTGCAATAATTCAATGGTCCGATTAACAAAGCGGTCTTCCTCGCTACACAACTCTTCCCTTAGTTGCTTTAAGTCCGCTATGGCCCAAAGAATCAGTTTGAGACTATCTCTGCTTTGTTCCCTGTTATCCGCACGAATCGAATCCAGGTTGGAAAAAGCACTCGCGTTACTCACGCCGATAGCCTGATACTGGGGACTCAGTGAAGGTATGCTTAATACCTCAGTTTTCTCTCCTGTCTGGTCGACAGGGATAAAAAGTCCGTTTTGTTTGACCTGTATGTAACCGATAATCTCTCCAGGAAACTTAATCTTTCCATCGTAGTGGAGGATCAACCCATCGGTCTGCGGGTTTCCTCGGTTGCCTATCAGGAAACCGCCTACTCCACGAGCCTGTTCTCGCCCGATCGTTCCTTTGATATCCCTACCCGGTTTGGCCTGCATGGGCTCACCAGGAGTGTGGGAGATCAATTTTGTATTTAAACTGATGCCATAAAAGTTGTTTTCCCTTCCCAACTGGTTATGGATGAAATAGAGCCGACCATCTTCAGTTTTAGTGACTCGAATATCCAATCCATGGTTGAAGAGGCATTCCTGCAAGTTGCGGATCAAACTTTCGGGATCCTCATCTTTTCTAACTCGGTAATGTACTTGCTGATTGCCTTCCACAAAGGCGATGTCTGTCTCGCGCTTTAAGATCTCACGATCAAGGGGTAGCTGTCCGATCAAAGAACCGGGTTTGGCTTCCTGGTAGATAGTTACAGGGTAGCCTGGAGTTCCCGAAGAAATTACCCTGGCTGATCCACGAACAAATCTTAAATCTTTGTTGCTGCTTTTACCAATCAGCCCAATTTCCCCATTCAAAACTCCCTGTCCCTGGAAGTTGCAGGCATAAGCCACTTCTTGGAAGTGATCCAGTTCTTGCCTGAGGTAGTTGTTCACCACATCAAAGGATTCTATGCCCTGGATATTCCCCAGTCCTTTGGTTTCCATGAATTCGCTCATCCTTTCCAGGATCTCCGCCAAGTCTCCCAATGTCTTTTGGGCGACTTGGATTCTGGAAACGGAGGACTCTAATTTTCCGATGACGGAGATCGCTCCCATGTTATCAGGGAGGGGATTCACTTTGGGAATCATACCTCCGGATTCTCTCAGTGAGGGGTCTAACCTTCGACTCCCTCCAGTTTGCTGCGCAAGGGGTGAGCTCCCATTAAATTTTTTGATCATCTCAGCCTCCTTATTTAAGCAGCGTTAGTACGTTATTAGGAGCTTGATTTGCCTGAGCCAACATTGCTGTTGCGGACTGGGACATAATCTGGTTCCGGGTAAAGTCAGACATTTCGATGGCCATATCCGCATCTCGGATAACAGATTCGGCATTGATTAGATTTTCCTTAGCGACTCGCAGTCCTGAAATATTAGATTCCAGAGTGTTTTTTTGAATCGCTCCCAACTCGGCTCGAAGACTACTGATCTCATTAATCGCTTGATCAACCAAGAGCAGGGCATCCTGAGCTCCCTGAGCCGATGTTATATCTAAGTCACGGATATTTTTGAAACCACTCTCATTGTTGATTTTCGTTCCCAATTTTTCCGTACTGGTATGGGGCAGTAAAACTTTTACATTTTGTCCCCGGTTACCACCGATCTGGAAAATCAGTGCGTGGTTTTCTACCATCACTCGACCGACTTCGGTATCCTCTTCAGCAGCCATGTCGAAAGCAGAGGGTTCTCCTGTTGGAGAGACACCATCTAATTCGTCTTCAGCGGCCAGGGCGGGATCAAGCTCACCCAATGCTCCCACATCCATACCCGGTTGAGTGGTCTTACTGCTGCCTGTATAACGAACCGTCAACCCCTCTACGTTGGTTCCGATATCTCCGGTTAGGAACTGTCCGTCACCTATTGTCACTTCACCACTAATGGTCCCATGAATGTCTTGCCCGTTCATCACTCGGGTGGAAGTATCCGCTTTCTCAGAAAGAACCCCATCCGTTGAGCTGATGACACTAAAAGTGTGTTTGGATCCGTATTTCTTCTGTACTACCGTCATCTGGTCGTTTTCATCGGCGAAAACATCCAAACTCATGTCGGCATTCCGTAATTTTGAATTAATCTTGTTCACTACTGATTCTAGAGACTCACCCAGTGAGGTCGTGAACTGGACATTCCTGGAACCTTCTTTGATGATAAAAGTTTCTTCCGAATCAATCAGGTCCTGACTCAAAGCAACTGCTCCCGTGATCTTAGCTTGTGTGGCTTCTTGAGTAACCTCCACACTATAACCACTGTGAGGCGAAGAGAGTGTTTTTGTTCCGGCGTTGATGAAGCTCAAGCCCTCACCGGCAGCTGTTCCACTGATACCGAAACTGCCATCCAACAAACTCTTAGTACCGAATTGAGTATTCTTAGAGATCCGATCAATGGTTTGCATGGCATTAGAAAGTTCCGCCTGATTAGCTTGCAACATAATGTCGTCATTCACGCCCTCATTCGCAGAGTGGATAGCTAACTGTCTCATACCAATCAACAGACTGTTGACTTCATTCAAAGCAGCTTCTGTAGTTTGCACCATCGAAACAGCCGATTCGGAGTTCATGATCGCCTGGGTCAAACCTGCTACCTGAGATCTCATTTGCTCGGAGATCACCAGAGCTGCAGGACCGTCAGCTCCCCTGTTGATTTTTAAACCACTGGAAAGTCTTTCCAGAGTTTTCCCCATGCGCTCATCGTTTTTGACTAAGTTTCGATGAGCATTGATAGCTGCAATATTATGATTGATGCGTAATGACATGGCGTTCTCCTACTCGGGTAATTTGTTTCGATTCGTGCGATTTTTTAAGTATCTCTAGAGTTAACCTGTAAACCTGGCACCTGCGTTGGCCATTCGTTGCATTGGTCTTGCGGCCCCAGCCGATTTAACGACTTTCCATCCTTCGCGCAGGTTGTTTAATACCTTTTGAACTTCTCTAATCTTATGGATATCTTTCTTCAGATTCGCAATTACGACCTGCTCATAAGAGTATACATAGAGTCGTTTCAGGTTTGTGGCGACTTCGCCGCCTCGGTCTTCTCGGAGAGTACTGGTTAATTCCAATAAGATTTTTCCGGTTTTATGAAGATTAATATGTGCTACTTCCAAATCTCCTTCTTGAATCGCTTTAACCCCTCGGTCCATGAATCGATTCATGCCATCGTACAACATCACGATCAGTTGTTTTTGGTTGGATGTTTGTACACTGGTCTTCTGATAAGCCTGATAGGGTCGTCCTTGAGCCATTTTGGCCTCCGTCTTTAAAGATTTTGAAAAGTATTTGTTGGGTCCTTGCGGTTAACCCGCGAAGTGGCACTCTTTAAAGTGTCTCTTCGCCGGCTAACCCCTTAAAATTCCCCCCGGATCACCTCCTTGTCATCCGAGAGGATTCAGTATTTACTGAGCATTCAGCAGTGATAATACTGATTTGGGTGTCTGGTTTGCTTGTCCTAACATGGCCATGCCACTGGAAAGCAAAATTTGTTGTTTCGTAAAGTTTGACATCTCAGCGGCCATGTCCGTATCTCGAATAACGGACTCAGCAGAGATCAAGTTTTCTGATGCGTAGCGCAGATTGTTGAGATTTGACTCCAGGGTATTTTTCTGGAAGGCCCCGAGGCGCCCTCTAGCAGAGCTGATTTCATAAATCGATTGATCAATCAATTTCAAAGAGTCCTGTGATCCTTGAAAAGTGGTCACGTCCATATCTCCCAGGGCGGCGAAGCCACTCTCATTATCAATGCCTCGTGAGAGAGTTTGAGTATTCACATTGGGTAGATCGATGGAAACTGTTTGTCCTTCGTTCGGCCCGATTTGAAAAGTTAGTGAACTATTTGAGATGTAAATGTTTCCTTCCGTTGCTTCTACAGGAGCAGCAGGTTGAGGTGAGAAGTCCATGACAGTCTCTCCATCTTCATCCAAAACAATTTCACCATCCTCATCTCGCTGTGGGACTCCGATGGGATTGCCTTGCTCATCAGTAGCTGTTTGCTTGATAGGGTTTCCCTCTACATCCACCTGAGGCTGAGTTTTCAAGCCTCCAGTATATTGAAGCGTTAAGCCTTCAGCTCTAGTGCCTCGTGCAGCTGTCAGAAACTGACCTGATCCGTAAGAAAGCTCTCCTCCAATGGTTCCTTGCACATCCAGGCCTTGAACAGCCTCTTCCATCACATTGGCTTCTTCCGCCAAAAAACCTGCTACAGAGACAACTGCTCCAAAAGTTGGCTCAGAACCGTATTCGTTATGCTCTACAAATAATTGACCTTCTTCAGTGAGTCCAACTTCTACATTGAGGTTATTTTGACTGATCAGTTGCTCCACATTTTTGATGATGGCATCCATGGTCTCACCTACTTTACTGAAGTAAGTCATGCTATTTCCACCTTCCTGCAGAGTGATCTGAATGTTCCCCTCATTGATTTCTTCCTGAGTCAGAGTCCGTTCTCCCACCATTTTGGCTCGGGTTGCAGCTTCGTTGATGTCGACTACATAACCATCAGCAGGTGAAGATTGTGTGTTTGGCTCTGCCTTGACGAAGCGAATTCCCTCCCCTATAGCAACCCCGGAAACTCCGTTACTGCCATCCAGCAGGTTTCGGGAACCAAATTGAGCTTGCTTGGCGATTCCATCCAGAGTTCGTAAAGAGTTATCAATTTCCGCTTGATCAGCTGCCAACATTTTGTCATCGTTGGCACCCTCATTCGCTGCGTGCAAAGCCAGCTGTCTCATGTTCACCAAGATGTTGTTAACCTCACTCAGAGAAGCCTCAGAGGTTTGCACCATGGAGATGGAAATTTCAGAGTTACTCACCGCTTGTTCTAGAGATTTTACCTGAGCCTTCATTTGCTCGGCGATTACCAAGTTGGCAGGTCCGTCAGCAGCTCGGTTAATTTTCTCACCAGAGGACAATCGTTCCAAAGACTTGGACATTTCTCGGTCAGTCTTTTGCAAGTTTCTCCAAGAGTTAATCGCTGCAGTGTTAGAATTGATTCGTAAACCCATGACGTTACCTCTAGTTCAAACTTGGTTGGTGAGTATTGATTTCTTCTTGATAATTTCTTATCGGAATCTCTGAGAAAAACTTTAATTAAAATTTTGTTTTTCTTTTTCCTTGATTTGTTTGGAAGTTGTCTTCCATGACTCCTTATCGGTATAGGGGGAAAAAACTTTATAGGCTTTTTGAAATTTTTATTTACACTGCTGATTTTATTTACTTTTTATTTAAAAATAGATATTTCATTCCTCAAAATGCCCATTTTAATAGTGGAAAAATCAGCACATTCTTGAGAAATCACGAAGGATAGGGTGATGTAAGATGTAAGAATCAAGAATCACTACGAAGGATAGGGTGATGTAAGAATCAAGAATCACTACGAAAGATAGGGTGATGTAAGAATCAAGAATCAAGAATCAAGAATCACCACGAAAGATAGGGTGATGTAAAAGAATCAAGAATCACCACGAAGGATAGGGTGATGTAAAAGAATCAAGAATCACTACGAAGGATAGGGTGATGTAAAAGAATCAAG
>NVSR01000162.1 GCA_002401295.1 SAR324 cluster bacterium
AAGGCTTATATTTCTACGTCAACGGGTACATTGGGTAAGTCTCTCCGAGGTTTTGCTCCGGTTCGAAGTCAAAGTGGGCAAATTATTGGGTTCATCTCTGTGGGTTATCTGGAAAGCAATATTCTCGAAACCATTTTCCAGGCTCGAACTCAAGTGGGTAGCTTCATTTTCATGATGCTCTTCGTGGGACTGATCGGAGGCAGTTTGATCGCAGCTTACATCAAAGGGGTCACTTTAAATATGGAACCCGCTGAAGTCGCGACCTTGCATCAAGAACGTGAAATTGTGCTCAATTCTATTCGTGAAGGGATTATTGCCTTCAACCTTGAGGGAATCATTCATTTTGCGAATAAAGAAGCAGAACGGTTGATACAGGCTCCATTGCCACTCAAAGGACAACACATTGACGCCATCTTGCAGGAAGCCAAGTTAATGGAACACATGCAAAAGAGTGAAACTCTCTGTGACAAGGAAATCGTGGTACAGGGACAGAGCATGATTTTTAATGTCAATTCCGTCCTGATCAAAGAGAAACCTTTGGGTTTGGTTGTCTCCTTCAGGAGAAAGGATGAAATTGATTATCTGAATCAAGAACTAAGCATGGTCAATCAATGCTCCGATCTATTGCGTGTGCAAAGTCATGAGTACTTTAATAAACTGCACACCATCGGAGGATTGTTACAGATTGAAGAATACGATGAGGCGAAGGATTTAATTCTAAAAGAATCCTACTTATTCCAGGAATTAATGGAATACCTGGAGGAAAACGTAAAATGCCCCATGATCAACGGTATGTTGATTGGAAAATTCAACAAGGCCAGCGAACTGAAATGTACCCTTGAAATTGATTTCAACGGTCGTTGGTTAACGTCACCTCAGTTTCCAGAACATCTGGTGACGATCCTCGGAAATCTTCTCGATAATGCAATGGACGCGGTTTTATCCGCTCGGATTGCCAAACCTCTCGTCCGCATCGCCCTTCATGAAAGCGAAACCCATTTCCAGGCGATTGTGGAAGATAATGGGCAGGGTATTGCCGCAGACCTCAAGCTCTTTGACAAAGGGGTCACGACCAAGGCAGATGGAAGAGGAATCGGTTTATATAATGTTTTAAAAGCACTGGACGTGATGCTGGGCCAAATTAATCATACCCGCTCAAGCCTGGGTGGCGCTAAGTTTACAGTTGAGTTCCCAAAACACAGGGGTATTGAATGCTAAAAGTATTGATCGTTGAAGATGATGTGAATGTATCCCGTTTGCATACCAAGTTTACAGAAAAAGTCGGCGGTTTCGAAGTCATTGGCATTGCCAATAGCCTTGAAGATGCCTTTGATATGGTAGAATTATTAATACCAGACTTGATTTTATTAGACGTGTTTTTCCCTTTAGGTTCCGGTCTTGATTTTTTGCGCGATATTCGAGGAAAAGGCAGTCATGTCGATGTAATTTTAGTGACTGCTGCCAGGGAAGCTCAGACCATCCAGGAAGCTATACACGGCGGCGCCTTTGATTATATTATAAAACCCGTCATCTTCGAACGTTTCAAAAAATCCCTCCATCGCTTTAGTGATTATCGCAAAGAACTGGAGCAGGATACTACCTTTGACCAAGGCAGCGTTGATCACTTGCTGGATCGAAATATAGATCCCACAGCAAGCAAAGCCGAGATGCCTAAAGGTATTGACCCGATTACCTTAAAAAAGATTAGCCACATCCTGGATGAGGCCAGTGAAAGTCTGACGGCAGAAAAAGTGGGCCATAGCATCGGTGCCAGCCGCAATACGGCTAGGCGTTACCTGGACTACCTGGTTTCCATCGGAAATCTACAAGTAGACATGGATTATGGGACTATCGGCCGCCCTGAGAAAAAATTTTCCAAACCCACCTGATTCCACCTTTTCAAGCCCTCCTCTGTCCTTCCCATTCTTCCGTGAGTTTAAAGAGCAGAAAGGGATTTAAGTTTTGTAATTCCCTTAATTCCGCATTGTTTACAGCTAAGAAGCCCTTACCTATACCTGAAACATACTTAGAGAGAAAAAATAAACTCACATTTCAGGAGGGCTATCATGCTTTATCTACAATTCTTTTTCCTCTTAATCATGCTGTACATGGGCAGCCGTTATGGTGGCATTGGCCTGGGTGTCGTTTCCGGCATTGGATTGTCCATTGAGGTGTTTGTATTTCAAATGGCGCCAACGTCTCCTCCGGTTACGGTGATGTTGATCATCTTGGCAGTCGTTACTTGTGCTTCTATTCTGGAAGCAGCTGGCGGACTGAAGTATATGCTTCAAATTGCCGAACGGATACTAAGAGCAAATCCTACAAAAATCACTTTCCTGGGACCCTTGGTCGCTTACACAATGACCTTTCTGCTGGGAACGGGACACGCCGTTTACTCGGTGATGCCCATTATTGGTGATGTGGCACTCAAAAATAATATTCGTCCTGAAAGACCAATGGCAGCAGCTTCCGTGGCCTCTCAGTTAGGTATTACGGCTAGCCCCATTTCTGCCGCCGTCGTTTACTATCTGGCTCAGCTGACTAATATCAGCCCTGAAATCAATCTATTAACGATTCTCAGTGTGACCATTCCCGCAACTTTATGCGGAACCCTGGCCATGTCCTTCTACAGTTTACGCCGTGGAGTGGAGCTAAAAGATGATAAGGAGTATCAAAGCAGATTGGAAGACGCTGTCTGGGGGAAAAAGATTCGAGAAACAACAGCTTCTACCCTTGGTGAAGAACTGCCTCCAGCAGCAAAGCACTCGGTGATCCTGTTTCTGCTGGCATTGGTTACCATCGTCATCATTGCAATGTTTCCCTCCATTCGAACCATTGGAGATGCAGCCAAGCCCATCAAAATGTCCCTAGTCATTCAAATGATGATGTTGACCTTTGGAGGCCTCATTTTAATAGTCACTAAGACCAAAACGAATAAGATTGCGGAAGGCGTGGTATTCAAATCAGGGATGGTGGCAGCCATTGCCATCTTCGGGATTGCATGGATGAGTGATACTTATTTCAAACACGCAATGCCTAGCTTTAAAGGTGGGATCACAGACATGGTACAGGCATATCCCTGGACCTTTGCACTGGCAATGTTCATCGTATCTGTAGTGGTTAATTCACAGGCTGCTACTTGTAGGATGATGTTACCCCTCGGCTTAGGCCTCGGGTTATCACCTGCTTTACTAATCGGTATTCTGCCAGCTTGTTATGGTTACTTCTTTATCCCGAACTACCCCTCGGATATTGCAACCTGCAACTTTGATTCGACAGGAACGACTAAGATAGGAAAGTATTATTTCAACCACAGCTTCATGGTTCCCGGCCTGATCGCGGTTCCCACATCTTGTATCGTGGGTTATCTCTTAGCCCAAGTCATAATCTAAAAGGGTAAAGCCGGGCTACAGCCCGGCTTTACTGAGAGATGAAAAGATCTTTTTTCTTTTCTAAGAAGAAGGAGAGATTACCTGTCCCAAACCAATTTTTGCCTGCTCCAATAACTCCAAACAGCCGCTCCTGGATTGAGGACGCAAAATCAACTCTTGCTCACCAACAGAAATTAAAACGGTCAGTCCTGCGGAAGTTCGGTACTGAATGGTTCCTTCATCTTCATCCTCGATCAGATGGCCGCCATGCTCCTCTTCCAGATCTTCAAAACGCTCTACAATATCATCAAAATCTAACATGCCATCCAGGGGCACCACCACTTCATCCAATTGAATGGGGAAAATATCATCAAAATTTTCAGGAAGTTTAGAATCACTGGATCTCAGGTAGAGTCGCCGAGTCAGCATCGCTTCAGTAGGATCCTCGGGGTTTTGTTCAATCTCCAGGTCATAGCGGAAGATATCCGTATCCAGTGAACCACCTCCCAGGAAGACATCCTTTTCAATATCCCGTCGTCTTAGGCTAAGCACTTGCTTGGCTTGCTGGTAAATCTCCTTGATTTCCAGTTTGACGTCTTCCTCATACAATCCATGCACAAAGGCCAGGGTACTCGAAGTGATCTGATTGGATAACTTACGCTTGTTCCCTTTTTTATAACTCGGCAGGCGAGCAATACTCTGATAAGTAAAGCTACGCAGATAGATTTCATCGGCTTTCAGCTGAAAGCCTAAATTACCAGAATCCTCATTGATCGAACTCTCCCCGGAAAAGCTAATAATAGGATGATCACCCTCTCCATAGAAAAGAGCCACTGGCCTCTGCGTTTTCTTAATTGAGGTTTTTTGACGCAGGTAAAGAGGGACGAAATCCATCAGATAGTCCGACAGAGATTGAAAGGTAATCGCTTTCCCCTCTCCCAAAGCCTCCTGACTTTCACCAGATAAAGCCTGAGCCACATACTGGGACCAAATACTTTGCTGCCAAGCTTCACTATTATAGGCTTGCCCACCCCGAGAAGTAGAAAAGAAGAGCGCATGTTTTGAATTTGCATCCAAGAGACTAGAAAACTCCGCATTATTCTGAGGATTAGGGGCTTGCAATCCCTTAGCTCCCCTGGAGAAATCAAAGAATAACAAACTCTCCTGACATCCTGATCCTGCTAAGGGTTTCAAGAGAATTTCCTGTAGTGAAAGTAAGGATTGAGCATCCCAAGCTGTGAGTTTAGTCACTCCTTGTTCCTCTGTACCATGACCGACATAATAGAAAATAAAACGCCCTCCACGCTCTAAGCCTTGAATCAGTTGGGGCAACTCTTCTTCCAGTTTTTCTTTAGTTACTTCTTCATTTTTCCAAAAGAGGATTTGCTCTTCAGGCAACTGAAGTTTTTCCTGGAGCATCCGGCAAAAGGCTTGTCCATCATTCAATGCGTATTTGATGGAGCCAAACTCTCCGGATTCATAGTTTTCCAAAGCGATCACTATCGCCAGTGTTTGAGTATTATTCAAAATCTCCATCTTCCTTTTCCACAGGTTAATCGGTTATCGGTTGGCGGTTTTCGGTTGGCAGTTATCAGTTGGCGGTTGTCAGTTGGCGGTTGTCACCTCAGGGAAGTCCGCCGTGTTTATCACCCATTTTCATTGCCTAGCACCCATTTCCATTCAAACTATCGTTCGGTCATTGTCAATCCTCTATCATCAATCGTCAATCGTCTATCATCAGTAAAGAACAGAAAATGGAAATTCACCAACTGCCAACCGCCAACCAGTATTTTCATATTCAAAACAAGTCCCAACTTGTATCCTGGATCCCGTGATGATTCTTCCTGGATTGTCCTTGGTTTAACAGCATCAAATCACAGGTCTAATGCGATGATTGATCCTCAAAGTTACCATAATTTACTGGAATACCATGATCGGACAAAACACCAACTATACAAATATGCCCAAGGACCAGATGGTCTGGATTGGGCAAACCAGCCCAATCCTTTTCGTATTTATGAGGGAGCCCCAAAAATTGAGTTGCCTAGAAGTTTCGACCTAGCTCCCAGAAATTACCATGCTTTGTTCCAAAATTCTGAGTTGGCGACAGAAAGCTTTAACCTACAAAGAATCTCCTGGTTTCTTTTTCATTCACTTTCTCTGTCCGCATGGAAACAATACGGCACCAATAGTTGGCCATTAAGGGTGAATCCATCCAGTGGAAATTTACATCCAACGGAATGTTATTTGATCCTCCCTCAACTGTTACAGGAACAGGAATCTCCAGTCATTGCTCATTACTCAGCCTTAGAGCATGCTTTGGAAATACGCAGAGAGCTAGATTTAGACTACTGGGAAAAGCTTAGAGGCTCTTTTCCGGAAGAAACCTTCTTTCTTGCACTGACTTCCATTAGCTGGAGAGAGGCTTGGAAATATGGAGAGCGAGCCTGGCGATACTGCCACATCGATTTGGGACATGCTTTATCTGCGATTAACGTTGCGGCTTCTGGATTAGGCTGGCATTTATCTCTGATTGAAGGAGCCACCACAGCTGAGCTTTCTCAATTACTGGGCTTGCAAGACAGATCTTTTCCCGAAAGAGAAATCCCTGATTGCCTCTTAGCTATTACCAGAATTCCCCCACAGAACTCATGGCAATGCACTATTCCAGAGCAGACGGACTTGGACTCACAGCATTGGCTTGGAAAGCCCAATCAATTAAGTCCACAACAGCTTAGCTGGTCCGTCATTGAACAAATCGAAACGCTTTGTGAAAAGAAAGAGCAAATTGAAACTCTCAATTTTCAGAACCTAGCCCCTGCCCCCTTGCCTACAATTCCCCTGAGCTTTGATTTGGAAACACTGGTTCGACAAAGACGTAGCGCCGTAGCTTTTGATGGGGAAAGCTTTATTTCAAGAAAAGACTTCCTGCGAATGCTGCAACGATCCTGTCAGGGATCCAATTCGCCACTGCTCAGCTGTATTCCTTGGGCCCCACAAGTTCATTTATTATTATATGTGCATCGAGTTAGAGATATGGATCCTGGCATTTATATCCTGGTTCGGAATCCACAACAGGAGGAACAACTGAAAAAAGCATTCAAGGAGGAGACTCAATGGGAGGTCGTTAGGGATATCCCCGAAGATATGCACCTCTATTGTCTGAGCAAGATGGATGCACGGGAGTTGGCCAAGACTGTTTCCTGCCATCAGAGCATTGCCGCAGATGGGTGTTTCGCCATTTCCATGATTTCCCTTTTTGAAGAGCCCATTCAAAAGTTTGGAGCTTCCCTTTATCCCCGTCTTTATTGGGAATGTGGTGCTTTGGGACAACTCTTTTATTTGGAAGCGGAAGCTGCCCAGCTCCGAGGTACGGGAATCGGGTGCTTTTTTGATGATGCCGTTCACCAAATGCTGGGAATTGAGGGACATGCATTTCAAGACCTCTATCACTTCACCATGGGCGGTCCAGTGGAAGATAA
>NVSR01000163.1 GCA_002401295.1 SAR324 cluster bacterium
AAGTAAAACACAATAAAACACTTGTAAAACAGAATAAAAACAAGTAAAACGTAATAAAAACAAGTAAAACAGAATAAAAACAAGTAAAACGTAATAAAACACTTGAACCACTTTAAACCCACAAGTAAAAAACGTATGAAACAAACGGATAAAATAACCAGAAATCTAAAAAGGAAATGTCAAAGTGAAACTCTCCCCCGCCGTATTTCGTGAGACCTCTTTTTTTCTAGTTTTTTTTACTTGTTTTATTTGATTTATAAACAAGTCTTTTAGTATCAGTTTAAATTGTCGAAAAAATGGAAATTGTTTTAATAATATTTTTTTTGTTGCCCCCACTGTTCTTTATTATTTTGCCCCTTCTAATAAACGATAGGAAGAAAAAGGGGCTTTGAGTTCCTTCTTACAAAGTAATTCTCTTTGTTTCAACTCCCTTATGGGGTTTCTTTTCTTTGTTTCTTTACAAGAGGAACTTAGATCTTTTAGGGGAGATTGTTTGTAGAGAGAAAAAACTGTTTGCTCTTGCAAAAGAGATAAAATCTCTACGGGTAGAATTGGAAGGGAGTATTAATGAGTTGACATTACTCAAAAGTGAGTTACGTGTTTTCGAGAACACGTACTCTGCTCAGTTACAAAAGTTTTTTCAAAACGAACTTGTTTCGGAATGCTTTGATTATGCTATAATTATCGGTGGGGTTTCATTTTTAGCCGCATGATGGTTTTACAATGGTATTAACATACCTAACGGATTTGTCGAGGGGTTTTTACAAAAATTGGGAATATCATATTTCCCTAATCCATTGTCACATTGTTTTTTGGATGAAAAAGGCAATGTATTTACTGTTGTACATGAGAGTTTGAAGGAGAGTTTCTTCTTAAAACCTTGCGGTGGAGAGATCTTTCCTTTTACTCTTGATTCTATCCAGAGCAATCTAGATAGAATTCTATGATACGATACTAAGGTCTTCTTGTTGACATCTAAGATAAATGCCGAAGAGGCACTTATCAATACTTTAAAGCAGCAAATATACGATCTTACTTTACAGAGTGAGAATATAGTTACTGCAGGCACTTTATTGGTCGAATTTGTTAAATAACCCCCCCCGAGGGGGTTATTGTGCTCTTCCTTTTTCAAACACTTTTAAATGGTTTATCTTTTACAAACAGAAATACCCAACCGAAAGCCTTTAAGCGTTTCTTTGCGCAGTGTCTTTGGCTTAGGCAAAATTAAAGCTCAGCATGTAATTACTTTTTTTGGTATTACCGAACGTTCTTCTATTTCTGACTTGTCTCCGGTTTTGCGAGGCAAGCTTGTTACTTTTATCGAAAAACACATGTCTATAAATGAGGATTTAAAACAATCTTTAGTCTCGATTAAAGAGAGCCAAGAACGTTTAAAGACTTACAAGGGTCAAAGATCTCGGTTTAAATTGCCTAGACGTGGTCAACGTACACATACGAATGCTAAAACGTCAAAAAAATTAAACAAGTATTAATGCGTCTTTGTTTTAATTATATACTTTAAATAAAAACACCCCAAATATTGGAAATTAAAAAATGGTAAAAAGAAAAAAATTTAAATTTTTTGTTCGCAATATTGCTGTGTTAACCATTGTATGTACCAGCAATAATACAATAATTCATGTACGGCACTCCAAGGGTAGCTTTGTTATAAGTACAGGTAGTGTCGGTTTAACAGGCGCGCGCCGTTCTACTGTTTATGCAGCACAACAAGCGGCTTTTTTAGTGGGCTCACGTTTAAAGGAAAAAAAAATCGGGGGTGTTTTTTTGTTCTTTAAAGGGTTCGGTCGTGGTCGAAAATCTGTTTTGCGTATTTTAAAAAAAAAAATAAAGATATTACAATTGTTTGATAAAACTTCTATTTCACATAATGGATGTCGTTCTCCCAAAAAACGGCGGTTATAACCAGCTGCCCAGGACGTGTCGTTAGGAGGCTCTTCCTTTCAACTTTTCTTTTTTATATTTTGTGCACAACTACTTAAAAAAATCAACCAATAAAAATGCCCGGATTTTTTCTTACCTTTTTGTTATTAAGTTCTACATTTGTTTTTGTTTTAGGTATCGTTGGTTTAGTCTTAAATCGACATAACCTAATTGTTATTTTAATGTCTCTTGAGTTAATGCTTCTAGGTGTTAATTTAAATTTTATAATTTTTTCAATACATTTAGATGATTTCTTTGGCCAACTCTTCTCATTGTATGTTTTATCTGTCGCTGCTGCTGAGTCTGCTATTGGTTTGGCCCTATTTACGGGTTACTATAAAAATATTCAGGGTTTATCTCTTGCGTGCTCAAGTTTAGGACGTCGTTAAATAGCCATGATTCAACCGCAGACAATTTTAAAAGTGATAGATAACTCCGGAGGTAAGACAGCTCGGTGTTTAAAGATTCTAAAAAAAGGTGCGCAGCCTCGATATGCAAAAATCGGGGACATTATCGTTGTCTCTATACAGCAATTACGTAAAAGAAATCGTTTAACTTCAAAAGTTCGTCGAGGTGATGTTTTACGGGCTGTAATCGTTCAAACTAGGTCTATTTTTATTAGACAGTATGGGTTAGCTTTTTCATTTCAACAAAATGCTATCGTATTGCTTGAAAAACAGGGTAAGCCTATTGCTACTCGCGTCCTTGGTATAACCCCTAAGGAATTAAAAATACCGAAATTTTCAAAGATAGTTTCATTGTCTGTTGGGACGATATAATAATCACCTAAAATGTTTTTAAAAAAATTAACAAATAGCCGAAGAATACTTCGTTGTTCGGTTTATTCAAATATACATGAAATTTCATCCAGTATTGAAAAGGTAACCCTTTCCTACGTTCAAAAAGAAAATATTTCGTTAAAGGCATTGGTTAAAGTTTCCACTTTATTTGAGTTAATTACAGGCCAACGTTCTTTTTTTATTCGATCAAAAAAATCATTAGCTGCATTAAAAATTAGGCGAGGTGTCCCTGTTGGTTTAAAAACTACATTGAGAGGCACTTATCTTTCTTTCTTCTTGTTAAAATTAGTTTGACAAGTTTTACCTAACATTAAAAATTTTCAGGCAAAAAATAACTTGTCAAAATTTAAATTTTTTTTTTTAAACTCGCTGACAATCATTATACCTTCGGCACTTAATTTTTTAGAATTGCAACCCTTTTATTTTTTTTTTAAGTCTTTTAAAAACATACGCGTTTTGGTTTCGTTTTCTTCGGGAATTCGATCTCATGAAATGCTTTTTGTTTCTAGAATGCACAAATTAATCTCTTAAAAGCACACATTCTTTTACACGGTATTTTCTAAGCTTATAGCTCAGTTGGTTAGAGCATACGCCTGATAAGCGTAAGGTCGGCAGTTCAAGTCTGTTTGAGCTTAAGACGTCGATATTTTTGAAATGTTTAATCCAAATTCAACCTTAAAAGCAATACTAACTTTTTAATGCCTACAATTAACCAACTTTGTTTAAAAATTCGCCAGCCCAAAAAGAGTTTAAAGAGAGCGCCAGCCTTAGAAAAAGCACCGCAAAAACGTGGTATTTGTTTAAAAATTTTTACGCGCACTCCAAAAAAACCAAATTCTGCTATTAGAAAAGTAGCTCGTTTGCGACTCTCGACTAAAAAACGAGTGACTGCTTACATCCCTGGAGAGGGTCACACGTTGCAGGAATATTCGGCGGTCTTAATGCGGGGTGGTCGTGTTAAAGATTTGCCAGGTGTTAAATACCATTTAGTTCGAGGTAAGTATGACTTCTTAGGTTTAAAGAATCGAAAGCAAGCGAGATCCAAATATGGCTCTAAAAAAATAAAAAATGCATAAAACTAGAACCGTTTCGGTGGCTTATTCTCTAAACACGAGCTTAGGTTCCTGATCTTCTTATGTAGTTTCTCAAAAAAATGGTAAGCGACTTTTTAGTGTTTCGCTTTTAGCCCTGCCCAAGGAGGTTATTTCTTCCTTTATTTTAAAAAAGTTTGTGTCTCAAATAATGAGAGATGGTAAAAAATTTAAAAGTGAGAAAATTTTTAAAAAGGTGTTGGTAAAAATCTCTTTAAAAGGGCTCTCCCCTACGAATACGGTCGTTTTAGCCGTTAATAATGTTAAACCTGTCGTTGACGTTCGAACAATACGACGTAGAGGAAAAAAGTTTCAAGTACCTGTTCCTTTAAAGCCTTCTCGTCAGATTAGCAAGGGTATTCAAGCCTTATTGCGTGTTTCAAAAAATAAAATTTTTTTTGAGGATTTTTTGGCGAATGAATTGATTAACTCTATGCGGGGTAGAAGTAAAAGTTTAAAGGCAACTAAGCGCTTACATAAGTTTGCTTTTCAAAACCGTTCCTTTACCAATTACA
Organism: SAR324 cluster bacterium; assembly: GCA_002401295.1. GTDB lineage: Bacteria > SAR324 > SAR324 > XYD2-FULL-50-16 > XYD2-FULL-50-16. The sequence continues at coordinate 4,348 of NVSR01000163.1, forward strand.
GGTGGTTTTAAAGTATTTTATTCCTTTGTTTAGAAAAGGTGGCTGAGAGGTTTAAAGTATTGGTTTGCTAAATCAACATGTTTTAACATCATGGGTTCGAATCCCATTCTTTTCTTATTGGCATTAAATTTTAGTGGGTTTTTAATAGTTTTTTTTTATCTTTTATATGTATTTTTGTAGTCCATTAGAGCAATTTCAAATCATTAATATTTTGAAGTTCGATTTTTTAGGTTTTGATTTTTCGATAACAAATACAGCCATTTTTTTATTTGTTGGTTTAGGCAGCTTTATTTTTTTATTGTTTTCTGTCATGTCAAGAACAGAAAATTTTTTTATTGTGCCTGGACGAATTCAAGGTGTAATTGAGGGGGTTTATGTTATTGTTGTTGGTCTTATTAGTGACAATGTTGGGCCGGAGGGTAAAGCTTTTTTTCCGTATGTTTTTACTATCTTTACTTTTGTTTTAACATTAAATATCATTGGTTTAGTTCCTTATAGTTTTACAGTAACAAGTCATTTAATTGTTACGTTTGCTTTAGCATTAGCAACTTTTATTGGTATTAATATTATTTGTGCCAGTAAGCATGGTATGAATATTTTTTCGTTGTTTCTTCCCTCTGGATCATCTTTAGTTTTGGCGTTATTGCTAGTACCCATAGAAATTGTATCCTATATTTTTCGTCCTATTAGTCTTTCAGTTCGTCTTTTTGCTAATATGATGGCGGGACATACCTTATTAAAGGTAATTGTTGGGTTTGCTTGAACCATGCTACTTACAGGAAACGGTTTGTTACTTCTTGGTCATATAATACCTCTTGTCGTATTAATAGCTCTTATGTTTCTAGAGACGGGTGTTGCTATTATACAATCATATGTTTTTACTATTTTAGTTTGTATCTATTTAAATGATGCGATAAATTTACATTAGAGCTCTAATCTTTGTGAAAGTTCTCTTACGTTTTAGAAAACAAAAAACACCTTTTTCCTGTTTTTTTAACATTGTCTTGGCGGCAAGTTTCTTTTAGTTTTAAAACGAAATGTGCTCTAAAAGGTTTTGCTTTATAAAAAAAATCTGCGTTCAAGGAGCTCGCGTTTTTAAGTTTGTTTACTGTTATATCTTAGTGTATTAACGTGTTTTACATCCCTAGGCTCTTGAAAATCCCTCGCATCTAATTCAGAAAGAATTGCTGAGTGGACAAAAGCGGCAGATTGTAAATCTGTTAGTAATATCTTTCGTAGGTTCGAATCCTACTTCTTTCATTTTGTATACGCTTTATTATATTAGTTGCCTAGCAAAAACCGGTTTTTCTAGACATTCTTTATAAAAGATATCTTTTTTATTATCCCTGTGGAAAGGCGCGGAAGAATAAAAAAAAGATATCTTTTTTGTTCTTCTATGTCCTTTCCATCGGAGAGTTCACCTTACACTTTGGTTTTATTCATCCAATATAACCTATATTTCTAGGACGCATTGATAACGTTATCTATACCACCAATACTCTTGCCATACAAGAATTCTTCCGCTTCTAACCTCGTATCTTTACGGGTTTCGTTAATTGGTGCGATAAGACCTATATTTATAACTTTTTACATGCATATTATGGCTCAATTAAAAACTATTTTTTTAGTGCTTTTAGGCACAATTTCACCTATTTTTCAAACAGTGGTCTTTTCAGATGCTGCTGTTTCATGACAACTTGGTTTTCAAGCACCTGCAACCCCTATCGCAGAGGGTATTCTTAATTTTCACAATCATATTATGTTTTTTGTTATAGGAATCGCTACTTTTGTCGGTTGATTGATGGCGCGTTGTCTGAGCCATTTTAGTGTTTCTTCTGTCTCTGATGTTTCTTCAGATAATTTTACGCATGCGACCGCACTTGAGATCGTTTGAACGGTTATACCTGCAATTATTTTACTCTTTATTGCGGTACCCTCTTTTTCTCTTCTTTATTCTATGGATGAGCTTGTTGATCCCATCATAACTTTAAAAGTTGTTGGTCATCAGTGATATTGAAGTTACGAGTATTCTGATTATAATCATACAATGGAGGATAATAGTGGTATTAATTTTGATTCTTATATGGTTGCTGATGACGATTTAGCTACAGGAGCTTTTCGGTTGTTAGAGGTAGATAATCGTGTTGTTTTACCTGTTAGTAGCCATGTTAGGGTTTTAATTACTTCAGCGGATGTTTTACATAGTTGAGCTGTACCCTCCTTCGGGGTAAAGGTTGATGCTTGTCCAGGGCGCTTAAATCAGATTACCTTGTTTGTAAACCGAACAGGTACCTTTTATGGTCAATGTAGTGAATTATGTGGCACTAATCATGGGTTTATGCCTATAGCAGTAGATGTTGTTGAGTTACCCGATTACGTAGAATGGTTAGAAGCCAGGTTAGGTAGTTAACCTACTTTACCGCATGCTTTTTATCCTTTTTTATAAAATCAATGAAGTACCACCCTCAAAAGAGT
>NVSR01000164.1 GCA_002401295.1 SAR324 cluster bacterium
GCGGGAATGTTCGGATTGGGGGCCGGGTGGGCAAATGTGCCGATCCTCAACCTGGTTATGGGAGCTCCTCTTAAGGTTGCAGTTGCTACCAGTAAGTTTTCCCTATCGATCACCGATAGTACAGCTGCCTGGATTTATTTGAATAAAGGTGCAGTACTGCCTTTCACAGTAGTTCCCTCCATCCTGGGTATTATGTTGGGTTCAAAAATAGGGGCACAGTTGTTACCCAAAGTTAAGCCGACCATGATTCGGCATTTGGTTATCTTTGTTCTTGTAATAGCCGGTAGCCGTTCGTTGCTCAAGGCTTTTGGTATTTGAAGTTAGAAGAGTTCCACTATGGAAAAAACCATCATCAAGTATGAGAATTCTCCTTACCAGGAGAAATACGCAACAATTATAAGTAAGTTCAGTAATTTGGGGCTATTCATATTGGTCATATCCTACTTGGGCTATATCTCTGGATTCTCCGAACCCTTTATACCATTTAGTGAATTATCCAGTTATTGGTCCCTTCCCTTAGGCGACTTTATTGAAAAAAGTGGCGCTCCGGTTGGCTGGCAATGGCTGGATCTCTTAGCCTTCGGGGACTACCAGAATTTTATAGGGATTGCTCTTCTGTCCGGTGTTACTATCATAGCTTATGGAGGTCTGTTCCTTCATTTTTTGAAAAGTAAGCAGCGTCTTTTTTTGAGTTTGGTCACTTTAGAATTGTTTTTCTTACTCTTGGCTGCCTCCAATCTAATCCAGGTTGGTGGACATTAACACGGATGAAAGCCATTGATGGTACTCAACCTCGTTGCGGCAAGGCACGGGTAATACTTTTAAACCCCAACTGTTTTCTCAGCCTAGCTGCTATCTTGGCATATTTTGTTTCCGCTGGGTTGAGGTGGTAGATGAGTTGGGCATATTCCATTTCCAGCCATAGATAATGATTGCTGCCCGCCAATTTTTGTGCCTGAATCAATTTCCGCACTAATGGCTGGATCTCTTGTTGATGAGTCCAATAGCAAACCAGCCCATAAAATAGCAGGGAGATGTAATCAGTTTTCTGTTGGGCAATTTTAGTAAAGTGATGCTTCTCCGTATTCAAGGCGACGCCTCTCTGGGTTTCATTCAAGAACTTCAAGGCTAAATGTGAGGGAAAATTACCGATCTCTTGGTCAATCAAGTTTAAGTAACGTTCGGCTTCTATTTCACTATGCCTATGAGGGGACGTCAGCAAAGCTAAAATATAGAATAAGCCCTTCATGTAACCCATCATCGGTTTTTTTCTACCCGTATTTTCTGTGATATATTGTAGGGCTTGCGTGTACAAAGAAATGCCTGCATCCATTTTGCCATGCAAGACTTCCAGCCAGGCTTTGACTTCCAGGTGGGGAAAATTGCCATCATCTTCCTGAATAATCCTCTCAACCATACTATTTTCCCCTCGTAAAATTCGATAGGTAGCAATCACGTCTCGATAGGAATTTCTTTGGGGGCGAGGCAGTTGATTGGAGATCTGCTCTAAAAGTTGCAGGGTTGCTGCGCAAGGAGCCAGCTTTTCGATCTCTTCATGCAGGAGTTCCGTTAAAATTTCCAATTGAGAAGGCAAGGGCATGGCGGCCAGCCAGGAGGCGTAAGGTCGTCCGTTACGAATGTGATCGATTGGCGACTTTTGCTTGAAGTTTATAGAAAATTCATTCCAAAGAATATCTAAGGCCTGACTTTTTCGATAAAAATCTTGTGCGTAGATACCGAGACGCAACTCTCTTAAAACTTGAGGCAGGCTGTGCTTTTCCCAGTAGGTTTGATCAAATTCTTCCATGACTGCGGCAGCGAACTCTTCAAACTGTCGGAGCTTGATTGAGGAGGCTGTTACCTCTTCGATAATATCAATGTGGCATTCATTTTTTTTATTGATCAGGCCAATCAAGTGCAGGTGTTTCAGTGCTTGATTGAGTTCTTTCTCCGTCAGTTCTGCTGCATTATGGAGGGAGGTAACTCTTTTGAAGCAACCCCGTATTTGACATTCCGTTACGGGTTCATAAATTATAGAAATTAATCCCAGCAGCACTCTTTCAACTACGGGAAGCTTTTCAATACATCCTAATAGATGCTTTTGGTTTTCCAAGTTGATCATAGGGCAGAGAGATCTGAGGGGTGAAGGAAAATATCTCTTCAGGGATTGATTTAAGATTATGAATATTTTCCGCTTTAAAATCTACTAAAGAATGCCTGTGTCATCCTACTCTCGGGCTCCGTTGATAGACATTATTTTTCATCCTGCGGAAGCCCGGGATATCTTGAATGTACTCGGAAAAACCTAAGAGCAAATAGCCCCCTGGGTGAAGGAATTCGCTGAGGCGGCGCAGAATGCCTTGTCTTGTATTATGATCAAAATAAATTAATACATTGCGGCAAAAAATTAAAGAAAATTTGGTTTTGATGGGGTATTGCTTGTCCAGCAGGTTAAAGGTTCGGAATTGAATCAATTCCCGTAGCTTATCCGTTGCCTGATAAAGGATACTTCCTTCTAACTCTCTCCTGAGAAAATATTTCTTCAACCAGGCATCAGGAACTGGTTGTATTAAATCAGCTATATAGGTCGCCGTTTTAGCGAATTCCACCACCTTTGTATTGACATCGGAGGCTAGAATCCTCAGATCCAGGCCTCCCATACCCAGGGGACCGAGATGTTCATGGGCTAACATGGCCAGAGTATAGGCTTCTTCTCCCGTAGAACAACCCGCACTCCAGATGCGTAGCTTATGGGATTGAGTCTTCAGTAAGTTGCGTCGTATTTGCGGTAAAATCTCACTGGTCAGAAAATTCAGTTGGGTTCCATTCCGAAAAAACTCTGTTTTGTTGATAGTCACGGCATTGAGCATGACCTGTAACTCCGGTCGATGTTCTTCCTGCAAGAGATATTTGTAATAAGCGGTAAAGTCATTGAGATCCAGAGATCGCAGTCGTTTATTGAGACGAGTATAAATCAGCTCCTTTTTATCCTCCTTCCAATAGATTCCGAGATGCTGGTGTACTAGCAGTTTCAATTGCCGGTATTCTCCTTCCGATAGCATAGGAATAGCCCCTTTGAGCGGGGCCTGTCGGGACAGAGTGCTAGCTTGTGGTGGGCGGGAGTGGGATGGTCTGTGTGGTATCATGGTGAAATCCTCTGGCTTTGATCCTCATTCATTCAAAATCCGGCAGCACTTCTTCTTGATTTCGTGGTGAGAGGCTTTCTCTTGAAGCCAAGGGGATATTACCGGATGATTTAGTTATTTCCGGGGGCCTACTTGTAGATTGTTCCAGTGTTGTGCCTTTTTCTTCCGAAACAATGAATAAACTCATGAAATCTATCATATCCCTAGCTTTTTCTACCATCTCTTGACTGGAGGTGGCGGTTTCTTCCACTAGCGCTGCATTTTGTTGTGTCACTTGATCCATTTCTCCCAAAGCGACATTGACCTGCCCGATACCATGGGCTTGTTCCGAGGAAGCGGCACTGATATTCTCAAACATTTCTGCAACTTCAGCTACAGCATCAATGATCTGTGTTAAGTTGACTTCTACTTGACCGCCTAAATCCCGCAGTTTTTTTTCTGAGGTTGTTTCCAGAGTATCGAGAATAGCTTCAGCATCAGTCAGCATTTGTTGTAAGGTTTGCTTGGATTGTTCGGTTAGACCCGTCCCATGGTTGACCTGCCGCAGGCTTTCATCAATCAACTGGCCAATTTTTTTTGATGCTTTTGCCGAACGGTGAGCCAACTTGCGCACTTCTGCTGCCACCACCGCAAAGCCCCTGCCATGTTCCCCGGCTCTGGCGGCCTCTACGGAGGCGTTCAGCGCCAGGAGATTTGTTTGAAAAGCGATGTCATTGATAACCGTGATAATTCCAGAGATTTTGGTGGAACTTTTTTTGATATCTTGCATGGCTCTCACCAGCTCTTGATTGAAAACTTGGATCTGCTCGAATACCTGCTGGTTATTGGAACGTACGTTGGAAAGAATTTCAAGATTTTCTTCGATTGTTTGTTCAACCACTTCTTGCAGATTTTTAGCCCCACTCTCGGCCAAAGATTTGGTACGTTTGCTCAAATTATTGGCTTGATCTGCATTTTCAGCATTTTGTTGTGTGGTGGCTGTCATTTCTTCCATGGCAGCGGCTGTTTCTTCTTGAGAAGAAGCCTGCAATTCCGTCCGGCTGGCTAGATTTTGGTTGCCTGTGGCGATCTGATCGGCAGAGAGGGCAATGTCATGAGCGCTTTCTTTGGTTTGGGCAATCGAATCTTGTAGGTGACTGATGAATTTGTTGAACTCGACAGCTAACTTCCCTATTTCATCTTTAGAGGAGACGATGATGCGTTTGGTCAGGTCTCCCTGGGCGATCTCGTTAATGGCTTGAACAATGATACGAATCGGTTTGGTGAGGGTACTGGCAAAGAGGTAGGAAATAAGCATAGCCAGGAGGAAGATACCACTGCTCACCAAGAAAGATATACGAATCAAAGTTTCTAGCTGAACAAAATTTTCCTCCCCTGCTTGCCTGACGGATTTACCAAATTTTTTCAAGCTTTGGTTGTGTTCCAAAACCAGGCGAATGGATTCTTCAGCATGTTTTTGGGGTGGCGTGGCGATTTCTTGGATCAGGCTGGTGGCTTCATCCGCAAGGACTCTTGCTTCCGCTGTCAATTTATTGCCTCTGACCCGAATTCCATCGGCATAGGCGTCGGTCGCCTCACCCATTTTTTCTCCGAATAAACTGACTTTTTCGATAATGAGGGCCACTTTTTCCGGCTCACGCTCTTTAAAAGCTGCCAAGTGAGTTTGCATGACTTCAAATGCTTCTTCGGCTTTGTCTTCCGAAGCCATGAGGGAGGTTGTCGTTAAATCGGCATACCATTCTCGGACAGTGCCGAAAGATTCTATGGCGTTATTGATGACTTCCAGGTCCTTGATGGCGGCATTCTGATTTAGAATGACTTGATCTGATTCTGTGATGACACGACTTAAGCGTTCCACAATCTGATTTTGCTCGGAAATTTTATCCTCTATGCTTTGTAGCTGCACATAGGAGTAAAAGAGAGGGGCACTCATGAGCAAAACCAAGACCAAGTTCATGATCAGGACCTTGGATCGAATGCCTAATTCCAGGTGGTATAATTTCACTGCAATCTCCAAAAAGGATTGGAATATTACTTGTATCTTTTAAAGGCCTCATTGGGGAAAAGAGAAGAGGCTGTGCTTTATAAAGTATCCCAAAGTTGGAGAGACCGTTCCACAAAAAAGTTTTGGAAACTGCTGGAGGCAGTCAAGAAAAATCTCTGAACCCTCACTTTTAGATGAATAGTTTACAGACGAAGAAGGTAGAGAAGGATAGTCAGGCCAATTGGAACAGGCTGTATGACGACCCACGGGTACAAAGAGTTGTCTGGGAGTGCAATCAATGCTTATTAATAATAAAAACAACATTATAATAAAGATATGCAGATAAAAGAGGTGGAAAAGACAAACTGGTCAATCATTGCCATACTTTATTTAGTGGGCATTGGAGCAGCCGTACAATTTGCTAAAGTCCCTCCTATCTTAGATCAACTGATTGAGCATTATGTGATTTCCTTATCCACAGCCGGTTTTTTGATCTCCTCCGTTGGTATGATGGGGTTGGTACTAGGTATTGCATCCGTTAGCTTCATCAAGCAGTTTGGTTTTCGTAATTTACTGCTTATTTTTGTCTTGATCGGTGCATTTACAGCTTTCAGCGAGAGTCTCTTACCTGAGTTCAGCAGCATGGTAATGCTGAGAATCCTGGAAGGATCCTCCCATTTAGTGATTGTTGTAGCCGCACCGACCCTGATGTTGCGTTTCAGCCGTCCTCAGGATACGTCTGTTGTCATGGGAATTTGGGGCAGTTTCTTTGGCTTGGGTTTTGTCCTCAGCAATGCCTTTTCACCCTGGATCACAGAGACTCTAGGTTGGCAGTCTATTTTTGCGGTCCATGGTATATTCCTATTGGTGTTATTCTTTCTTCTTTATGCCGCCTTACCACAGGAAATCAGGGAAGAGAGGAAGTCACTCCAAGAGTTAATGCAGGAATTGAAGAGGGTGCATCTTGAGACTTGGAAGAACAAGCCGATTATGTCATTGGGAATGGTATTTCTCTGGCATACCTTTATGTTTGTCAGTATTTTAACCTTCTTCAATGCATTGATCCTCCAAGAATACAAATTGGATAAAGCCTTTGCTAGCAATTGGATAGCACTGTCATCTTTTGTCAGCATTCTGGGAACCATTGGAGCGGGTATTTTTATTCGTCTTTTCAACCGCCCTTTTTTACAACTGATTGTATCCTTTACCGTGATCTTGCTGACCACAGTTAGCCTTTTCAGTCTGTCAGTGGATACGTCTATTGGATTAGTCATCTCCCTTGTGCTATTTCTCTGTGGAGGGGTTATCCAGGGTAGTGTTTTTGCTTTAATCCCACTGGTAACGGTTGACTCTGATCAGGTCCTGATCGCAAATGGTGCGATTGCACAATTGGGTAAAGCTTATTTTTTGAGGAGTCACTATCAAATCCTTCTGGTCAATCGTGTGCTTCATGTCATAAGCCTCAGTTTGCCTTTTCATCCCCAAATGAAGATATCAGCGAAAGGGTTATTTTGGAGCGATTTGGGAATAGAAACGTCCCAAGCATCAGTTATACATTAATTGTTTATGCTATACTAATCAGTATAATCACATTAACCATGATTTGATCTGAAGCACCACTGAAAAATCTATGAAAACAATAAAAATATTTTTAGCCTCATC
>NVSR01000165.1 GCA_002401295.1 SAR324 cluster bacterium
GGGAGGTTCTTTACTTCAAAGTAGCTAATCGGAAATCGTGAGTCCCATGCAATGAGAAGTTATAACAAAAATAATTTTTATACAGCCCTTCTACTCCTCCTGGTCTTTGTTTTTGTGCAGTCCTGCGGAGTCAGCTCTCGACGGGTAAAGATTAAGGATAACAAACGGAAAGTCTGGTCCCAATACAATGCTCGTATCGCAAAATTTTACAAGATTTATAATTCGAATCAAACCGTCAAAAGCAGCTTAAAAAAAGCTCAACCCTACCTGCCATATATTCATAAAGTTTTCCGAAGGTATCAATTACCACCAGAATTAGTCTATTTGCCCATGCTGGAGTCAGCTTTCAACCCTAAAGCTGTATCTCGAACTGGGGCAAGAGGACTCTGGCAATTCAAAAAGGCTACAGGTGAGGAGTACGGGCTCAATGTCAATTGGTATCGTGATGAGCGCAACGATTGGAAAAAATCGACTCATGCTGCTGCCCGTTATCTGAAGAAACTAGGGGAACGTTTCAACTATAACTGGGAATTAGCCCTGGCAGGTTATAATGGTGGCCCCACTTATCTTTCAAAGACCATGAAAAAACAACATTCCTGGAACTACTGGAACTTGAAGCTAAAAAAAGAACCCAGCCAATACGTACCCAAATTTCTGGCTATGCTGCGAGTTGCTAAAAAAAAGTATCCAAAACTTTTTTATAAAGGCGCAAAGCGATATTAGGGATCAGCATCTAAGCCTTCTTCATATAGATCAAACTGGTGGCTAAGAGAAAAAAGAGGGTGTTAGCACCAAAAGCCGCAATTTCCGGGGGTAAGATTCCTGCTCCATGCAAAGACATCATAATTTGCTCTACCAACCAGTAGATGAAGCTCAAGACAATAGAAATCACAATACCCAGACGCGCGTTGGCAGAGCGTCCGGAAAAAATAGAGAAAGGCAGAGCCAAAAAGATCATCACAAAAATTGATAATAATCCGGCGATTTTTTGATAAAAAGCAAAGAGTACGTCGTCATAATCAACACCACCTTGTTTTTTTATTTGGATATCCGACCAAACCTGAGCAAAGGTGGAATACTTCGGATTTTTCAATTCGGGAGTAAAGGCAACGGGGAAGTCATCTTGGGCAACCACTTGCCACTGCTTCTCTTCCTGCCTGACTTGTTGATTTTGTAGGTTTGTAGTCTGATATTTGCTGGCGTACCATTGTTTTTCTTTTAGTTCCAATCTCTGAAGGTCTTGAATTCCCCGCAATTGATGATCTCCCCGAAACTGGAAAATCTTACCTGCTTCAATACGCTGTCGCTGCGCATCCAGCTTAGAGAAGTAGAAAAGCTGGCCTTGAAAAAAACGCCATTCATGCTCTTCTTTTTCCGCCTGCACGAAAGAAAACTGTTGATCCGCTCCCCATAAGGGGGCCAGATAGCTTTGGTTAAAGTGAGCAAAGCCCGCAATCAGCAAAGCAAACAGTAAAACAGGTCGCACCAGCTGAAACACGCTGAGCCCAGCCGCAGTCATCGCCACTACTTCGGATTTCCTACAAAGACTACTGAAGGTTAAAACAGTAGCCAGCATCACCGTAATAGGTATGATGGTCTCAAACATAATGGGGATACTAGCCAGCAACTGTCTCAAGAGTTTCTGTCCTCCTCCTTCCTGTTCTAAGGTATCAATTTCCCCCAGAATGGCGAAAGTGATAAAAAGCACCGCACAGGAAGTGAGGCAACTCAAAAAATAGGTGATGAACTCTTTAGCAATATAGCGTCCTAAAATCCGCATGGGCTGGAATGACTTGGGGGAAAATTAGATCCGGACCTCAACTCCCGGCAGCAGTTGAGATAGAGTAGGAGTGAAAAGAGGAGTTATTGCTCACCACAAGCGATTCGTGCGGCACCTTCATAAGATTCGGCAAAAACATTACCAACGACCTTCGTGGTTCCCTTGCCACGAGGTAGGACTGTATAAACTCCATTGCCACGAGCTGTCACCGATACCTTATAACCGGCACCTCTTACTTCGCAGATAAAAATTTTAGCGCCATTATTCTTAGTCATGACATATTCCACAGCTTGTGCGGGCATAGTCAGGAAAAGAAAACTCATCAGGCTGAGGGTGGTAAGAAAAACTCTCATCTTCTTTCTAAGAAATAGGGTGAATTAGAATCGTTGCTTTTTTACATGAGCTTACTAATCCGACTTCACTGGGGCAACTGTTAAAAAATAGAAGTGGATTCTAGTTTTTTTTACTCCCTCTTGTCTATACAGTTTTTATGCCAACTCCTTAAATGTTTAATCAAATTGGGTGGTTAATAATATTCTTTTCTCCTTATACTATTTGCAATTCATCAGTTTTTTTGCCATAGTTCGGATATTTTTCAACCATAAACCTGTGGCGAACGCTTCGGAACCAAGCAACAGTGCAAATTTAGGGATGTTATGAGGCGATCCATGAGATCAAAGATGATATTATATTTTGCTATCGAAGGAATCGTTTATTGGGGGATTTTTTTTATTTGGCAAGCTTTTCCCTCCAACTTCACCTTTTGGCTCTTTATTTTAAATTCTTTGATCATGACACCTGTCGGTTTTTGGATGATCAACCATTTGCAAGGGGAAATCCTCAATAATATCTCTGAAAAGAAGGATTTACGAATTGAAGTAAAAGGAAATCAGCGTCACCCTTTGGTAAAATATTTGAGGCAAAAATTTCTCTATTTTTTCGACAATGCCACTTCACTTTCCACTGAGGCCGCTAAGCTATTCTTTTTCATTGATCGCAGCAAGAGCTATACAAAACAACAAACGGAGCATTCCCAAGAGATCAATTTGTCCTTACAACAAATGTCTGCAGTGATTCACCAAATTGCCGAGAGTACCGAGAGTTCTTTAGGAAAAGCTCACATCAGTCATGAATCGGCCCAACAAGGAATGCAGCAGGTGGAAGAAAATGTTTCCGTCATGAACAGGCTGATTGAGTCCTTTACATCCATCAATGCCACCATGGAGGATCTAAAGCAATCCACAGGAAAAATCAGTCAAGTTATGGACGTGATTCAGGGGATTTCCAATCAGACAAATATGCTTTCCCTCAATGCCGCAATCGAAGCAGCCAAAGCCGGTGAACAGGGTAAGGGATTTGCAGTAGTGGCCGAGGAAGTACGGAACCTGGCCCAGCGGACCAGTCAGTCAACCGTCGAGATCTCAAGTTTAGTGGAAAATATCGAAGAAACCACCACTCGCATCGTCACAGAATTGCAAGGTGGTACCAGGCAAATCACTCAGGGGCGAGAAGTTGCACTGGAAACCAAGCAGATTTTTAATAGTATATTAAAAAATACCAAGGAAAATCAAAGTGATACCAAAGAAGTTGCCATAGCAGTGGAAGAACAGTCACTCACGATAGAAACTATTTCTTCTTCCATGACAGAGCTTTCTGAAAGCATGAATCAGATTTATCATAATATTGAAGAATCCGCTTCAACAGCACGTAACCTTTCCGTTCAAGGAGAGGATTTTATGAGATTTCTCTTGGAATACCGCCTGGGCAATCGAGCTTCTAAAATTGTACATGCCCTGAAGGGACTGCAAACAGAGGTGGGAGCTCTATTAACTAGGGCAGAGCACCAGGGGATCCCTATTTGGGACCACGATTATCAGGAAGTTGAGAGCAGCACCCCTCTCAAGTTCGATGTCAAATATCTTTCCTGGATCGATCAATCCCCCTTGCAACAATTGCAAGACGCCTTCAAGCAGCAGCATGCCGTATTTTTTACGGTTTTAGTCGATAAAAATGGTTTTCTTCCCAAGCACAATTCTGAATTTGACCATCCAATTTCCGGCAATAAGGAACAGGATTTGGTCAAGAGCCGCAGCCGACGACTCTTTAATGATTTCACTGGAAAGCGTGCGGGAAAGAATACAGATCGCCTGCTTTTCCAAACCTATGTTCGAGATACGGGTGAGGTGATGATGGACCTTTCAGTCCCCATTATGATCAATAAGAAACACTGGGGAGGCATTCGAGTAGGCTTCACCCCTGAAAGTTAGTGCATGCATTTTTCCGTCCGTTCAAAACTGATCATTGCCTACGCCACCCTCCTCATCTCCCTTATTGTGGTGGCCATCAGTGGATATTTCTCTTTTAATGAAGTGATTAAGGGAAAACGTGTTGTGAGTTTATATACTAAAGTAGTATTACTCTCTAATCTCATTTATCAAAACATGGCTGATGCCCGCAAGGCACAGAGCCGCTTCCTCTATGAAAATGACCTGCAGTATGCAGAGCTTGTCTTAAAAAAAGTAGTCACCCTGCAACACGCTGCCTTAGAATTCCAGACGCTAGCCAGTAAAACACAAGACTCCTTTTATATTGACAGTGCTTACGCTATCGTGGAATCAGCCATTGTCTATTTGGAGACCTTCCAAACGCTGAAAGAAGCAATGATTCGCAGAGGTTTGAGCAATCAAGAGGGATTATTAGGCAAACTACACCTTATCTATCAGGGGCTTACCAATGAATTGCCTGCGGAAACTCTCTTGCAGATCAAATTATTGGAATTGGAATACCTAAGAGCAGCTTCCGACAAGAAGAGAATGGTCATTAACAATCAGATGATGAGTTTGCTCAATAATTTGATGGAAAGCAACTCTGTCGAATCTCTCGATCTATATTACAGTACCTTCAGAAAGTTATTCTTTGAGGATTTGAATATCAAGGATCTCATGCCATTGATGCAGTTAAACGCTGAGATGATTGAGCTCTTTGTTGAGGACAATGTACAGGAGGCCAAAACCGGGTTGGAGCAACAATCCCGCTTAACGACCATCCTTGCGGGCCAACAAAAAATGTTACTCCTATTGATCAGTACAGGCGCGGTGTTGGTTGGTTTCTTCTCTCTACTGATTTTAGGATCAGAGCCACTCATGCTCTCCAAATTGATTCAAGAGCAGAGTGCTACCCTAGAAGCCATTCGAGATGGCTTGATTGGAGTGAACTCGAAGGGGGAAATCACAGTGATCAATCAACAGGCCAAAAAAATACTGGGACTCAAAGGACACTGCTTGGGGAAACATATTTGGGCCGTATTACCGGAATCCAGGCTGCCACAAATTTTGAAAAGTCGTGTACCTGAATATGATCAGGAACAAAGGGTGGGGAGTGTCACTATATTAACGACTCGTATCCCAATTTTACGCAATCAGAAAGTTATTGGCGGTATCGCCTGTTTCCGAGAAAAGGGGGAATTGTCCCGTCTGGCTGGACAACTGACTCAAGTTAATGCATATATTGACGCATTGAGGGCAAATAATCACGAGTTTAAAAACCGCCTGCAAACGATACAAGGAATGATTCAGCTCAATCATATCAATGACGTACTGGAATACATCCATCAATTACAAGCATCTCACCAACAGCAAATTTCCCTTTATGTCGATCACATTAAAGTACCGGCTATTTCCGCTATTCTTTTGGGTAAATACAATCGAGCCCATGAATTGGGCATTAGTCTCTTCCTGGATGAGAGTTCCCGATTAGAGAAATTACCGGACCATGTGGAGCCCAATGATTTTGTCAGTATTATCGGCAATCTTATCGAGAATGCCATGGATGCTGTTTTAGAGAGCCGCAAGCCTCAAAAAAAAATTTGGATTATTATTAAGGAATACGAAAACCTAATTTATTTGTCAGTCCGGGATAATGGTCTTGGTATCTCTTCAGAACATGCAGCCCAAATTTTTAAGCGAGGCTTTTCTACAAAAATGGAGAGCCCCTATGGGCAAGGAAGGGCTCCGGAAGGTCAGAGTAAGCACATGGGTTTCGGATTGTATATTACTCAAAACCATGTCCTTAGTATGAGCGGTGGTATTCAATTTAAGTCAGAAAAGGGGACTACTTTTGAAGTTAGCATCCCTAAAAAGCCGACTATCAAATCGATGTAATCATTCATATTTGACAGTTCATAAAAACTAGAAGGAAGAAGTGCCGATGATCAAGAGGCTACAAATTGTAAACTAATAACCGTAAGCAGACACAAGTCAATGATGAAACAGTTTCAAGTTCTGATTGCAGAAGATGATTTTCGGGTCTCTAGTATCTGGCGAGAATTCACGCACCAAATCCCAGAATTCCAGGTATGTGCGGAGTCCCGCACCGGTACGGATGCGTTGCAGGTATTAGCATCCCATCCGATTGATCTCCTCATCATGGATGTCTACATGCCTGACCTGGATGGACTACAGCTACTCTATGAAATCAGGAAACAGGCAATGCCTCTCGACGTGATTGTGATCACAGCGGCCAAGGAATCAAGTATTGTACAACGTTTTTTCCGGATGGGAGTTCTGGATTACATCACAAAACCCTGCACTTTTGAACGCTTCAAGCAATCCATGGATCGTTTCCAGGATGTTCATCAATTATTTAAGGGTTCGGAAGTCGAGCAGACACAGATTGACCACTTATTGAGTG
>NVSR01000166.1 GCA_002401295.1 SAR324 cluster bacterium
AACCAGGAAAGTTTATCTCTCGCTACTCCCCCAGCCTCATGTCCGATGAAGCACTGGAAGCTACATTTATCCAGCGACACAAGTTGATAAAACGAATCGTTGGCTTAGTTTGTGACGA
This sequence comes from SAR324 cluster bacterium, assembly GCA_002401295.1. GTDB lineage: Bacteria > SAR324 > SAR324 > XYD2-FULL-50-16 > XYD2-FULL-50-16. The sequence continues at coordinate 119 of NVSR01000166.1, forward strand.
TGTTGAAACCGGATCACGACATTTCAGCTTGCTGATTGGTCCACGAGGTGTGGGGAAAACACACTTTATTGCTCTGCTCCACAGTCGGCTACTTCAAAAAGAGGAGCTACAAGAAAACCTACTCATCGCCTGGCTGAGAGAGGAAGAATGGGGGGTGACCACTTTTCTGGATTTCTTATTGCGAGTCATTCGTTCTTTGAAACCGGAAAGCCAAGACCCTTCCTTTCCTGAAAAACTGGAAGCAATTTATGACCACAGTGTAGAACGAGCAGAAGAAATCTTAGGCGATTTGCTACACGAGTATGTTGGAGATCGTTTATTACTGGTGCTTACGGAAAACATGGATGACCTCTTCAATGGACTAAAAAATGAGGGGCAATCCAAACTACGAGCATACCTGCAAGAAAGAAACTTCATTAGTATTGTTGGAACCTCTCCAAGCTTATTTCATGGAATTTCCCGACAAGTATCTCCCTTCTATGGAACCTTTCGCATTCATCATCTTGAGAAATTGACGATTGATGAAGCGGAGGAGATGTTGATTAAGATCGCGGATTACAGAGAAGATACGGAACTCTCCGACTTTATCAAAACTCCTAGTGGAAGAGCCAGAGTTCGCGCTATTCACCACTTGGCCGGAGCCAACCATCGAATCTATTCCATTTTATCGCAGTTCTTGAATCGGGAATCCTTAGATCAACTGGTAGATGCTTTCATGAGCACCCTTGATGATCTGACCCCCTATTACCAATCAAGGATGACGAGCTTGCCACAGCAGCCTCGAAAAATTGTGGAATTACTTTGCGATTTACGAGGAGCGATTCCGGTCAAGCGCATTGCCCAACGTTGCTTCCTAAAACATCAAACGGTTTCATCCCAACTTAAGATTTTAAAAGAAAAAGGATACGTCCGTTCCGAAACGCTCGGTCGGGAGTCTTATTATGAATTGCAGGAACCCTTGATGCGGCTTTGTGTTGAGGTAAAGAAGAATCGGGCGGAGCCAATTCGTTTGTTGGTAGATTTTCTCAGGATTTGGTATAGCCTGGATGATTTAAAATTGAGTTTGACGACATTGAACAAAGACTCTTGGTTGGAACGGGAATATATTCAGAGAGCGTTGAAAACAGATGAGACAGAGAATAAAATCAATTATAAATCATTATTTATCTATTCAGTCGCTCTGATTTTAAATGGAAAGAAGGAATTGGGCATTGAGAAACTAAGTCTATCTCTTTCTAATGGGGAATTAACAGATTCAGTAATCATTACCTATACAACAGTTCTACTTAGTCATGGCGCAGGTTTACCCAGCTGTAATAAAAATGACTGGTTGATGTGGATGAATAGTCTGTTGAAAGAGTATAAAAAGTCCAATAAACTTAGATTACTGGGAGCAGGATTAATGGGAGGAATTTTTACTTGGTTAGGTCCAAATTTCGATGTAGGTACGCTAAAGTCATGGCTAAATATATGGCATAAAGCTGCAAGTCACCTTCTAGAGTTGCGAATGCCCTTAAGGTTTCTCGAAGCTTTGATTCAATTTGACGAAACAAAAGATTCTAAAATATTGCTAGAATTTCCATCAGAAGAGCGTGGAATTCTAAATGAGATGATCAATAAAAGTAGAGATATAAATTGTGAATTAGACTATATAGATATTATTCAATCACCCTCTTTTTTAAAGCTTCTGTAAACCAGCTAGAATTCTCCTTGGAAAATTCCGAATCTCTTAATTCCAAGGATAATTGATAAAAATTACGGTTTCTGATCCTTCGTCTCCAGTTGCCCAATCCCACCGGTAAACGAGTCCTGCGGCAGAAACCATGCGCAGGCCAAAGCCGTAAGAAGATCTTGAATATTTATCGAGGTCCTCTTTGTTTTCGGCAATGCTGCCTGTTTCAGCAAATAATGCTAGCTGGAGACTTGTCCTGATATCTTTAAAGAACAAAAAGTCAAATGGAGTCACCTCCTCACTATAATTCCAACGAAATTCGCTGCCAAAAAAACGGGTATGAGCCCCCTTAAATCGACGCTCCGGGTAGGAACGCAAACGATTACGGCCACCTAAGGGAGTTGAAATCCCGTTTTTATTGAATGCTAAGGTATTAGCAATTAATTCTTGTTCTGCGACTTGGCAGTTTTGTCGTGTAGAACTATCCAAAATCTCATCACATTGAAGCCCAATTCTCTCCTTAATCTTGCTTTCATTGGTTTCACCTTCAGACTCTACATAAGCATCTGATGTGAAATAGTTAAAAAGCCAGGTATTGCTTTTTCCAATAGGTAGAAACAAAGTGGCGTTGATGTTAATGATATCAAATTTGGGGTCATCATCACTATCTCTGGGGATATTAAAACTCCTGACATCAAGGCGAAATCCTTTTCTAGGATCAAGGTAATCATCTGTTATATCAATCAAAACACCATAGGATTGTTCTTTACTACTAATGGTTTCCGGATCTTTGATTTCCCTAATTAGCTCTCCCTCATTATCTCTCACTTCTTCCAGTTCAAAAGTTTGATTCTCCTGATGGAAAAAAAATTCCAGTCTCCGATCCCAAAAAGTCAAACGTAGGGAGTCATAACCGGAGGAGATATTGCCAAGAGTTACATAATTGAATTCATCTTTTTCCGTATCCATTCCCCGTTTTTTATAGCTTTTTGCCGAGAGTTTGCTGGTTTGTTGCCTATTGAAGTCAAAAATCAAAGTTTTTGAAATCAAATGAAAATCAAGAATTCCACCTCCATAACCTTCAACATCTCCATTCATTGAATCAATATAAATATCAGTGTAGGAACCCCAAATATTGACCATTGCCCCTGTTGTCGCAATACCACGGCCAACTCCAGGAATGCTATAGGGGAGAGGCAATATAATATGTGCGGGTTCACTGGGAAATGGATCTCGTCTTCTTTCGAATGCGTTCAGAGAAGTAATCAAAGGGAGCATCACTGCAAAACAGATCAAAAATTTCATTGATTTTGATATTTTCATAGAATCACCTGAGTTGGCTGGAGAGGTTGCGATTCAAAAAAGATAGAATTGTAGCCTGTAGCTGAAGATGCATTTCCTTGCGATCAAACCCAGATGGATCTTCGGCAATGAGACCCACTTGCTTTTTTATGGACTCAGGGAAGGGCTCTATAAAAGAAAAATGACCGGCTTTGTTGAATTTTTGAAATTCAAGGAACTGAGGTTGAAAAGCTTCCAGAATTTTTTCGGGTTTGCTTTTTGTTGGATACCAAATCAAGCTCCTGAAACTCAAATCAGATTGAATATCTGTCACATGAAAACGCATGAAGCCAGCATTCAATGAAGAAGCTCGGACAAATAGGGGGAAGCTTATCATGCTGGCAATTTGAATTGTGCAGAGTATCAAAATCCATTTTGTTTTCATGAGCATTGAATCCTGGTCGGTTGCAGTTTTTAAAAAGTATGAAAACTAAAACCGATACTAGATCTCAATCCGTAGAAATCAAGCTGATTATCATGAGTGAACAGCTATTTGTCATGAATGGCAGCAGATTTTCCACTCATCAGCTTGAATGGCTCATTGACTGTAATTAAAGCATTTACGATTAAATTTAGGCTTGTTACAAAAAGCGACCTGTTTCTTCGTACTCTCGACGCCCTTCGTGGTGAAACTGAAATGATCTCAGGACAGATTCTGAAAACATCATGAAGACCTCAAAATCACAGCAGATGGATACAAAATACAAAGCGATTCATAGCCAATTAAAAAATTCAATCATTGATTATTTCAATCGATCCGCTACAGATTATCAGAATACCTCCAAGCGATATTGGATTCATATTCAGATTTTAGTGGCCTTTGCGATCCCCTCATTTTTAATGATTCTGTTCACTCCACGCCCATTGACTTTCAAATTGATTTATCCGTCAGTCATGGTTTTGTGTTATTGCGGCGTGCATTTTCTATTATCGGAATGGTTAGTGCGAGCAATAGGGGTGGGACAAGGTCAGAACCCTCTTACATTAAAGAGAGTTTGGAATGTGGCGCTTGTTAGTTATGGTTTGGGTTATTTCCTCTATCGGCTGACAGAGTATGAGCTGGTACCTTTTTATTATAAAGATGCTTCTCCTGATCTCATTGGGAGCGAGTGGGTTTTGTTTTTCAGAATGTTGCCTTACTGGTTATTGTCTATTTTTTGCGTAACCTGGTTTCATTTCAAAAATAACTCCATTCCGTTTGAAATACAGGAAGCTAAAAAAATTCAGGCGATTGATCTTCGAATTTCTCCTTCTATCTCGATTGATACAACTCTGATTACTCATATTACAGTTGAGGAGCACTACTCCAGAATTTTCTACAAGGAACAGGGAAGTATTAAGGACTTGCAAATAAGATCTTCATTGCAGGAGGTTTTTAAACAGCTCCCACAAGAATTATTCATCAAGATTCACCGCTCCCACATTGCAAGCTTACTGCACATCCAGGAGCTGAAAAATGTAAAATATTCCTATGAAATCTCCATTGGAGATAATGAGTTTTTATTACCTGTCAGTCGTCGTCGCATTCCCGATATCGTCCCACAGATTAAAGAGTTTTTAGCTAAAAATACTATGAACCGAATCATCCTTCCAAAATCGTTCAATAAATATTTTTGAGAGTCGCTGTGTCCTTCCAGAAAGTAGTAAGGCCGCCACGTAGGGCGGCGCTACCGTTTTTCGGTGGGGAGGGGACTAGGCTTCAGGGTCTAGCTTGACGACGAAACGTCCTTTGGCTTTGCCTTCCAAGATAGCCTCGATGCGATCATCGAGGTCTTCTAAAGATCCGAGGGTGCAGAGTTCTTCCAAGCCATCCACTTTCCATTCGTTGGCCATTAGTTTCCACATGGCTACTTTGTAAGCTTTGGGGATTTCTACGGAATCAATGCCCAGAAGATTGACTCCCCGTAGGATGAACGGGAAGATGGAGGCACTGAACTTCATCGCTGTGATCATGCCGCAACAAGTGACGCTTCCGCCTGGTTTCAGGGTTTTCAGAGCTGTTTCCAGCGTTGCGCCGGCAACAGTGTCTACTACACCAGCCCACCTTGGCTTAAGGAAGGGACGTTTGGAATCATCAACGATATCGTCGCGGTTGATGACTTCTTTGGCGCCAAGTTTTTTGAGGAAGTCTGCTGCTTCCGGTTTTCCTGTGGCGGCCACCACATCAAATCCCAGCTTGGATAAGATAGCAACGGCTACACTGCCTACACCACCCGTTGCTCCGGTGACCAAAATTTCACCCTGTTCAGGCTTCGCTCCGTTTTGCAGTAGTTTGTCTACGGATAAGGCGGCTGTTAATCCTGCCGTGCCATAGACCATGGCTTCTTTTAAATCCAGAGTGGGGGGGCAATGGATAACCCAGTCACCGGAAACCCGAATGTATTGGCCATATCCTCCGGCAGTGTTCATGCCCAGGTCATAACCTGTCACGATCACTTCATCCCCTGGTTGGAAATTTTCATTGTCGCTCTCTACTACCAATCCTGCGGCATCAATACCGGGAGTGTGAGGGAATTTTTGAGTCACCCCTTTATTACCTGTGGCGGAGAGAGCATCTTTATAGTTTAGTGAGGAGTAATGAACTTGAATTAAAACATCTCCCTCAGGTAGATCACTGATATTTTTAGTTTGAATTGAGCGTTCAAATTTTCCCTTCTCCACTTCCGTGACGACTAGCGCCTTAAATGTCTGATCATCCATATTTTGGTTTCCCTTTATTTTTGATTGATATCATTGGGGTGATTATCACTTCGGTCAAAGAAAA
>NVSR01000167.1 GCA_002401295.1 SAR324 cluster bacterium
AAAGGAAACCCTAGATTTCGTACTGTTTTTCTCCTCAATCTTTTCATTCGTAAAGCCCCCCGGCACCAGTAACTACGCTGCCGGCTGCGTATTCGAGGATTCCTTTGCACATCGACTGGGCAAAGATTGGTCCTGTGCGGTCAAAGTGATGAATTGGGGATATTGGGGAACTATTGGTGTTGTGACGGACCCCTTCTACCGAGATCGGATGGAACGTGCGGGAATTGGATCCATTGAACCTGAAGAGGGGATGAAAGCTTTGGAAGGTTTGCTTCAAAGCTCATTAGATCAGGTGACTTTGGTTAAGAGGCTCAAACCTCAAACATTACCTGTAGTGAGCCCTCCCTCTACAGTGGAAAATTTCGAAAAAGAGCCTGGCCCCATAGTATCCGGGGAAAGCTTCCAACAAGTCTCAGTCAAAAGACCTTACCAAGGGATCACTGATGAAGCATTACGAGAAAAAAGCGCAACGTATCTCAAGAAAATATTAGCATCGACGCTTAAAATGCCGAGTCATCAGATCGACTCTTCCGAGCCTTTTAAGTCATATGGGATGGACTCTATACTCGTAGTTCAACTCACGGATACTTTATCTCAAAGTTTTAAAGACATCAGTTACACCCTGTTTTTTGAAGTTAAAACGATTGATGAATTGGTTGAGTACTTAATAGAGACTCAAAAAGAGACATTATTTGGGCGGCTGGGCCTCCCCGATCAAAGGGTGGAACAAGATCATGACTCAACTCCACCTCCTTCTTCTTCTGAATCATTAGTAACCAGCTTTAGTTCTAAAGTGAACAAGCTAGAGCCTCTTCAGCCTCAGATATTGGGAGAGGAGAACTCTGTTGCAAAGGTTTCTCTGATTAAAGATGTGGCAATTATTGGGCTGAGCGGACGGTATGCCCAAGCAAAAGATATCGATGAATTTTGGAATAATTTAAAAGACGGAAAGAACTGCATTACTGAGATTCCGGGAGAGCGCTGGGATTGGAGAGAGTTTTTCAATGAAGAAAGAGGCAAAGAGGGCACTACTTACACGAAATGGGGTGGCTTCATTGATCATGTGGATAAATTTGATCCCCTATTTTTTCAAATTGCTCCCAAAGAAGCAGAGCGCATGGATCCACAGGAGCGATTATTTTTAGAGACAGCTTACAGCAGTATCGAAGATGCTGGCTACACCCCGGCTAACCTTTGTGAGAGTAGAAGAATTGGAGTGTTTGTCGGAGTGATCAATAGCACTTACGATCCACAAGCTAACTATTGGTCTATAGCAAATCGGGTTTCATATACATTGAATTTTCAAGGGCCCAGTATGGCTGTCGATACTGCCTGCTCTTCCTCACTGACTGCTATCCATTTGGCCTTGGAAAGTATTTACAGCGGAATGAGTGATTGTGCGATCGCTGGCGGAGTGTACTTGATTATTGACCCGATCCATCACATCTGGTTAAGCGAAAAAACGATGCTATCTTCCACAGGACAGTGCAAAACTTTTAGTGAACAAGCAGATGGTTTTGTCGATGGTGAAGGAGTGGGGGCAATCGTCTTAAAGCCATTGTCTAAAGCCATTGTCGATCGTGATAATATCTATGCAGTTATAAAAGGAAGCATGCTGAATGCTGGCGGGAAAACGAATGGTTATACTGTCCCCAATCCGCATGCTCAATTTCAGCTAATTTCAGAAGCCTTTGATCGAGCTGGCGTCGACTCCAGAACGGTTAGTTATATCGAAGCTCACGGGACGGGAACAGTCTTAGGGGATCCTATTGAAATTTCTGGATTAAAGAGAGCTTTTGAACTGCATTCGCAAGATAAGCAGTTCTGCGCGATCGGATCACTTAAGCCTAATATTGGTCATTGTGAAGGTGCAGCGGGAATTGGAGGACTGACGAAAATATTACTGCAAATGAAATATGGTCAACTGGTCCCCTCAATAAATTCGAAAAATCTAAATTCGAAGATAGGCTTCTCAAATTCACCATTTTACGTTCAGCAAAAACTTGAAAAATGGAAAAGGCCGATTATTACGATCGATAATGAAACCAAAGAGTATCCTCGTATAGCTGGAGTTTCCTCGTTTGGAGCCGGAGGAGCAAATGCACATCTGGTGATTGAGGAGTATGTAGTCAAGGCTGAAGTTGAACAGCTGAAGCCTAAAGGTGAGGGGCCTTATATTATCCTTTTGTCGGCAAGGAATGAGAATCGTCTGCGAGAGTGCGCAGGTAAGTTTGTAGAATTTATTGCAAAAGCGGAAGAAACTCAGCAAAAACTCAACATAGCGGATCTAGCTTATACACTCCAAATTGGACGTGAGTCTATGGAAACAAGGCTAGGATTCCTTGTGGTGTCATTAGAAGAATTAGCTGAAAAATTAAACAGCTTCCTCAATAATCAACATGATGTGGAAGACCTATATCAAGGACACATTAGCTTGAATAAGGAAACCCTCGCTGTATTTGCTGATGAAGATATGACGGCCGTTATTGATGTCTGGATTGATAAACGAAAATATACCAAGCTAGTGGATCTTTGGGTCAAAGGTGTCAAGCTTGATTGGAGTAAAATACATAGTGAAAAGAAACCACACAGGATCAGTCTTCCCACTTATCCCTTTGCTAAGGAACGCTATTGGTTGGATCCACAGACAGACAATCAAAGGTTCTCAGTCAGTAAAAAATATCAACTTGGAAGCAGAGAGTATCTCCATCCACTAGTTCATGAGAATAGTTCTAATATTACAGGACTACATTTCCGCTCGTCTTTCAGTGGACAAGAAGTGTTTCTAGCTGACCATGTGATTAAAGAACAGAAAGTCTTACCTGGAGTGGCTTACCTGGAGATGGCTCGGGCGGCAGTAGAGATGATAAACGAACCACAAGGGATAAATAAAAACAATAAGGTGCACTCGATGATTCGGATGAAAAATATCATCTGGACGCAACCTATTGTAGTGATGGATCGACCAAAAGAGGTTCATATTGCACTATTTGTGGAAGAGAACAATCAAATTAAGTATGAAATATTTACAGAATCAGAGGGACTTGAAAAGGAACGGACAGTCCATAGTCAAGGAACAGTGATTTTTAGTATTCCCAGTAAAATAACAGTTCTGAACCTACCGAACTTAACGGAAAAAATACAAGACATTAGTATCAGTGCCGAGCAATGTTATTCAGCGTTCCAAGCAATGGGGATAAATTATGGTTCTGGTCACCAAGGTATTGAGAGATTATACGTTGAAAAGGGGCAGGTATTAGCAAAACTCTTCCTACCTCCCTCAATTCTAAAAACTAAGGATGATTTTGTCCTGCACCCAACTCTTTTGGATTCAGCGCTGCAAGCATCGATTGGTTTGTTGATGGGAACTGAGGAAGATCCGGAGAACGACAAGAGCCCCCATCCCAGTCGTAATGGGTCGGTTCAAATCCCTTATCTGCCATTTGCTCTTGAGGAGTTTGAAGTCACTGAAAAAAGTGCTGATTCAATGTGGGCTTGGCTACGTATGTCAAAAGACAGCAAACCCCATTATAAAACACTGAAGCTCGACATTGATATATGTGATGATGAAGGCCGGGTAGCGATTAAGATGAAGGGGCTCTCTTTTAGAGCAATCAAAGGGGATACCACTTCTAGCGATTCTGCAGCAGCTTCCGAATATTCGGTTGATGTCAGCTCTCCACTTCCACAAACAACCACAACTCAGATTAAGGACAAAGCACTGAGCTTTTTTAAGAGCTTACTCTCTTCTACCCTTAAGTTGCCCGTCCACAGAATTAAGGCAGAGGAACCACTGGAAAAATACGGCATAGATTCCGTGATGGTTTTGCAACTGACCAATAAGCTTGAGAATACCTTTGGAGGTTTATCCAAAACACTCTTTTTTGAATACCGGAATCTCCTTGAGATAACTGAATACTTTCTTGAATCCCATGAAAAACAACTCCGCTCAATACTGAATATCAATGAGACCGGGAGAGTCGCAGACAATACTCTCCACAAACCTGATCTGATCAGGAACAGCTCTCATCGGCCTAGATATACCTCCCTAGCAAAGGCAAATCCAGTCATAGAAGCTTTAGATATGGCTATTATTGGGCTTGCCGGACGCTACCCACAGGCCCGTAATATTGAAGAGTTCTGGAATAATTTGCGTCAAGGTAAGGATTGTATTAGCGAGGTGCCTGAGGATCGTTGGAATTGGAGAGAGTACTACACGGAAGATAGAAACCAACCAGTTGCACATTATAGTAAATGGGGTGGTTTTATTGAGGATATGGATAAGTTTGATCCTTTGTTTTTCAATATTTCTCCACGGGAAGCTGAGCGGATGGACCCTCAGGAGCGCCTTTTCCTGGAAACGGTATGGAATGCATTGGAAGATGCAGGTTATGCTGGAAACGTGACTGCGCAGACAGGAGTTTATGCGGGTGTTATGTATGGAGAATATCAACTATGGGGAGCTGATATCAGCAATAATTCCGCTGGTATAGCTAATCGGGTTTCTTATACTTTAAACCTAAATGGCCCCAGTATGACAGTTGATACTATGTGCTCCAGTTCACTCACATGTATTCATCTAGCTTGCCAAGATTTGAAAAATGGACGTATCGACCTGGGGATTGCCGGTGGTGTAAATATAAGTATTCATCCTAAAAAATACTTGATGTTAAGCAGTGGGCAATTCATTTCCGGGAATGGACATTGTGAAAGCTTTGGAGTGGGAGCCGATGGTTACATACCTGGAGAAGGTGTCGGGGCCATCCTGATAAAACGTCTTGCTGATGCAGAACGTGACCATGACCATATTTATGGAATAATCAAAGGTAGCTATGTAAATCATGGGGGTAAGACTAATGGCTATAATGTGCCTAACCCTAATGCACAACAAGTGGCGATTAGAGAAGCCTTCAGAGAGTCTCAAATCAATCCTCGCAACGTCAGCTATATGGAGGCGCATGGGACAGGGACAACGTTAGGTGACCCTATCGAAATAACCGGCTTAACCAAAGCCTTCGCAGAGGAGACGAAAGAAAAACAATACTGTTGGATCGGTTCGGCAAAATCTAATATCGGCCACTGTGAATCGGCAGCTGGGATTGCCGGGCTGACAAAGGTATTATTGCAAATGCAGTATGGGCAAATTGTCCCATCCCTGCATTCTAAAGTCCTTAATCCCAATATTGATTTCAGCAGCACACCATTTGTAGTCAATCAAGAGTTAAGAGATTGGAAACGTCCTTTGATTGACGGAACAATCGTTCCTCGCATTGCCGGGATCTCTTCTTTTGGAGCTGGGGGAGCAAACGCACATCTGGTGATTGAGGAGTATGTAGCCAAGGCTGAAGTGGAACAGCTGAAACCTAAAGATGAAGGGCCCTATATTATCCTTTTGTCGGCAAGGAATGAGAATCGTCTGCGAGAGTACGCAGACAAGTTTGTAAAATTTATCGGCCTTCAGTCGATTGAAGTGGAAAATCAGCAACAGACTCCCCTCCAACCAAATTTAACGTTGGAAGAAAGAATTTGTTCTATTCTCTCAGGAATTCTTCAGGTTAATGTGGAGGAAATTGCGTTAGGAGAGGATTTTCAAGATTATGGCGTTGAGAAAATTCATCGCATACAACTTTTGGAAAAGCTACGGAATGAGCTGGGTATCAATATCAACTCAGGTGCTTTTTTGAACGGTAACTCAATCACTTCGCTAGTCACTCACCTGCTGAAAAGTCACTCTCCCTCATTAAAGAGGCAAGGATTTATCGCTCAGTCGGAAAATTCAAGTTACCCCCAGGAACCAAAAGGGGAAAAAACTCGGCAAGAAGTCAATATAGCGGATCTAGCTTATACACTCCAG
>NVSR01000168.1 GCA_002401295.1 SAR324 cluster bacterium
GGCAAGGTCCAAGGGGTTGTGGTCCAGGCCAGCAGTGACGTTTTCTCCAGTCCCTTGATAGGGAACTTGATCGTTACGGCAGGGTCCTGCACATCCTTGTATCCCAGATTGACCTCAAAATTGGACAGAGGTGTACCCAGACGAGGACTGTAGGCGACAATCTTCTTACTTTCGTAGATTAGTTTCTTTTCCCATAGTGTTTTGAATACCCACCAGATGGATTCCATGAAATCAACATCCATGGTTTTGTAATCATCTTCCATATCCACCCAACGACCCAGGCGTTTGATGGTGCGTTTCCATTCGCCACTATAGCGCAAGACAATGCTGCGACAATGTTCATTGAACTTGTCAACGCCCATTGCCTCAATATCAACTTTTCCTTTCAGGCCGAGTTCTTTTTCTACTTCAAATTCCACAGGTAAGCCGTGGCAATCCCAACCGAATCGTCGCACGACTTTCTTGCCCAACATAGTCTGGTAGCGAGGAATCACATCCTTAATCGTACTGGCCAACAAATGTCCGTAGTGGGGTAATCCAGTGGCGAAGGGAGGGCCATCATAGAAAAAAAAGATGTTTTCATCGGAGCGTTCGCTGACGGATCTTTCGAAACATTTTTTTTCGTCCCAAAAGTCCAGGACTTCTTCCTCTAGCCGAGGAAATTCAACCTTGCTTTTGATCGCTTTAAACATAAGTTCTTCCGGGTAAATACTATCTGTCTGTGAAAATTCTGTTGGATTAGGCTCCTTGTCAGGGGGATCTCCCTTTGCAGCCTGATCAAAATCAGGGAATAGAAAGCTGAAAGTTTAGTTGGGGAGTATAAAAAAAGTGTTCCTCTTAGGCAATAGGCATCTTTCAGTCATAGCCGTTGATTTTTTACACCTGGAAAACATTACAAATCAGTAGATTATTTTTCCGAGTGCCTCTCCCCCTGGGGTGCTTGCTTGTGAACTCTGCCTGTAGCTGATAATTCCCGCTCAAAAAACTTTTTCCGGCCACTTTTAAGATCTCAGTTTTCATCAATAAATCCAAGAAGGGGTCCCTAAAAAAGTCAATTTATATCGATGGAACCGTGGGGTTGTTGAAAAAGAGGCAAACAAGTTGTTTACCTTGCCTCAACCCAGTGAGATAAGGTATGAAGTCAGCAGCATTGTAAGCATCAACTTATCTCCCAAAAAATCAGCTTTCTAGTATTATGGGTGGTTATAAAATAAAGACTATAAGCCGCAGGGACCGCCTCTCTATGCAGCAAGTGCGGGTAACGGTACTGATTGCATTTTCATTAGGTGTGATCTTCAGCTTGTTCCAAATCTTTACTGATTATCATGAAGAAAGATCAAAGCTGGATTCAACGGTCAAGCAGGTTTTGGGCATCCTGGATCAACCAGCCTCCCATGCCGTGTATACGGGAAATCAGGTCATTGCTCAGGAATTGTTGACGGGGATTTTTGATTATAAAGCTATTATTGAAGTCAAATTGGTGGATGATAGGGGGCTAGAATTAGCTCAACAAAGGGGTGGAGAAGAGGATGGCCCCTTTCGTTGGTTAACGGATCTGATTTTTGGAGCTAGAAGGTACTACCAGGTCCCATTATTTTTCCAACCTCCACCTAAGAGCTTTTTACAGATGAGCAGCCTCAGTCGGGTTGGTGAATTACAAGTATGGGTGGATACTTATCCCAGTGGAATAGCCTTTCTGCAACGCTCCATGCGTATCTTGATAACGGGATTATTAAGAAATTTTCTATTATCATTAATTCTATTAGTCTTCTTTCACCATCACTTGACAAAACCCTTTTTACGGTTACAAGCGGACCTGCTTGCAATCAATCCCAAAAAACCGGAAAAAACCAGAATTAGTTTCCCCAAAAAGAAGCAGAATGATGAATTCGCTCATATGGTCCACTCTACCAACCAGTTGTTGGAAACAATTGAGGAATTTATGGAAAAACGAATTCAGCGGATCAAGGAAACAGAAAGGTTGAAGGGAGAGATTTCTGAGAGAAAAAGCCGGGAAACAGACCTCAAACTTTATCAACAGCAATTGGAGGATTCCAATGTTGAATTGCAACGTTTGCTGGAAGACTTAAAACACACACAGGCGCAGTTGATTCAGTCCGAGAAAATGGCAGCCTTGGGGGAACTGGTGGCAGGTGTTGCTCATGAAATTAATACGCCGCTCGGTATTGGGGTCACGTCCGCCTCCTTTCTACGGGATGAAACATTAGATCTCCTTGAAAAGTTCAAAGACAATCAATTGAAGCGCTCACAGCTGGATGGATACTTAGTCAAAGCGGAAGGCTCCAGTGCGTTAATCTTATCCAATCTGAAACGAACCAGTAAATTGGTGCAGAGCTTTAAACAGGTTGCAGTCGACCAGTCGATTCACAATCAGCGCCGGTTCAACCTTAAGGCCTATTTGGCTGAAATTCTGGTCAGCTTACGGCCTAAACTGCATGGTAGTAAATGTGAAGTCACCATTGAAGGGGATGATCATCTTATATTGTACAGTGATCCTGGTGCATTCTCTCAGATTTTCAGTAACTTCATTCTGAATTCACTGCTACATGCTTATGGGAAGAAAGATACGGGGCAGATTACGATCAATATTGAAGCGACTACAGGTTCAATATTGCTGACCTATGCGGATGATGGGAAAGGCATGGCTCCTGAGAATCTAGATAAGATATTTAATCCATTTTTCACTACCAAGAGGAATCAAGGTGGGACGGGGTTGGGCATGCATATCGTTTACAATATTGTGACACAGCATCTGCAAGGAACCATTCGCTGTATTAGTGAGTTAAATCAAGGGACAAAATTCGAAATCACGCTACCCAATTCCCTGAGAGTAGCGTCCTAATTGCTAGGTATCTGATAAATTTGTTATTTACCGACGCCAAGAGGGGGACAAGAGAACCATGGGTCCTTCTGGTATTTTGTTATCCCCCAAAGATTCAATGCTTATCCCCAATCTTTCCTTGCTAGAGCGATCCGTAGATAGCTGAAAGGAAAGCAAAGCCATGCCTTGTTGATCCACTGAAAAACTTTTGATGAAGCGAGCTTTTTTTCCTAAGAGGCGCCAGAGGCGATATTCTTTTCCCTCTTCCAGAGGAAGCAAGCCTTCTACCACCAAAGAACTATTATCCTTACCAACATAGGTAAGGATCACACCGTTGGCCATGGGTGAGGCCTTAGTGGCTTTGAGTTCCACCAGAAGTTTATTTTTGATCTGCAGTATTTGCCTCAATTCAACAACTTCTCTTTGCAGTAATTGATTACTGATAGAGACGGAGAAAATGATCACTGCCGCCAGAATTGTCAATAATGGGTTGGCGCGATCAATCATATTTTTAAAATTTTGCCATTTGGACTCTTTGTCTTTCATCGCTACTAGTTCCTTCTTTATATCTTTGGGTTTAGGGAATTCAGATTCATAGAATTGACAAGCGTAAACTTGCTTCAGTAAGAATTCCAATGTAGAAGCTTGTATCTGATGCCTATCAGTGATAGAACATTTATTTCAAGCAGAAGTTAGAAAAGGCAGGCTTTGTCATGTTGGTCTGCCTCAGCTTTAAAGAAAGTGGAACAACTTCGGCCGTAAATAAAAATACACTAATATCAAAGAAATTGATGGAACTGTGAAAAATGATAAAAAAATATTGTTAATCATACCTGTTTACTCTAGGATACACGCTGTTCCGATATAAAATCTTCGACTGTTGGGGATCTTAGAAATTACCTGGGATTATGCGCTATAGTCAGGTGTAATCGTTTTCAACTTGTAGGAGATATCAGTAATGTTATTGAAAGGTTCATGCCACTGTAAAGCTGTGAGATTCGAGGTAGAGTCTCACCATCCCTACCCTTATAATTTGTGCTATTGTTCCATTTGTCGAAAAACAGCAGGTGGTGGAGGTTACGCAATTAACCTCAGTGGTGAATTTCAAACCTTAAGCATTGAGGGTAAAGACGGGGTTCGCATTTATCGAGCAAAAATAAAAAATGCGAAAGGGATCCCCCAAGTGAGCTCGGGAGAGAGAAGCTTTTGTGGGGATTGTGGTAGTGCCTTGTGGGTTTGGGATCCACGATGGCCAGAACTAGTCCATCCCTTTGCTTCAGCCATTGACACAGAGTTGCCTGTGCCACCGGAGAAAACTTATCTGATGTTGGATTTTAAAGCTTCCTGGGTGGAACATCATGCAGGTACACAGGATAAGCAATTCGCGTTGTATCCGGATGAGTCCATTGCTCAATGGCATCAACGTTTGGGATTGATTGGTAAGGAGCATTAATTAAAGAATGAATGACGTTGGCTTTGAATAGGGGGCCAGCCTTAGAACACTAGGTATTTTCATCATTGGCCTGCTGTTGGCCGATCACTATCGACTAATTTGTGCGTTTGGTTATTCGATAGTATATTCCCGATCAAAGCACACTTTAATGGACCATCTTATGAATATTTATGTCGGAAATCTCCCTTATGGCGTGACTGATAACGACCTTGAAGATATGTTTACCGAGCATGGTGAGATACTCAGTGCCAAAGTTATCATGGACAAACCCACAGGGCGCTCGAAGGGATTTGGTTTTGTAGAAATGTCAAATGATTCTGAAGCGGAAGCGGCAATCCAAGCGTTGAATGAAAGTTCGGTAGAAGGGCGCAACCTTAAAGTCAATCAAGCAAAACCTCGTGAGGATCGCCCACAGCGCAGATCCCGCTACTAAAGCTTAGGCCAGCCATCTGGAAGTCATCGAAACATACGCTCTGGCTTTCAGATCCACTCTCCCCTGCTAGCTCTTTTCTAAGGACTTTGGCCTCACAACTTGTCAGTCTTTCATCACTTTAGGTTCTTAATGACAAAGAGGATCTCATAGAGGTACAAGCTTGGATATAGAGTTCTAACTGCAGAACTCCGTCGAGTAATTTGGAGAATCCGATCAGACTACAAGAACATGTCCAACTTTCAATACCGTATTTTAGTCGTGGCACAAGAAGCCGCATCCAAGCAAGTCTTGCAAGAGAGCTTGCAAAATGAAGAATTTGAAGTCGAAATGGTTGCCTCTGCGGAAAAGGGTCTCAAAAAAGTAACCAGTGAACATTATGACCTGATCATCAGTGAGGTCACCTTAGCGACAGGTAAAATGTCGGGCCTGGATTTACTGGGGAAAGTCCGTGAGAGCAATACGTCGGTTCCTTTTATCATCATTTCCGATGAAGCCTCCGTTGAGAATTCCGTCAAAGCGATTAACTATGGTGTATCGGGATATTTAGAGAAGCCGGTCAGCCTGGAAGATGCCCGCACAACTATCGAGCGTGCCATCCGCCATTATAAAAGCCGTTTCCTCAAGAATGAGCTGGAAAACTACACCATGGATAACGCTTACAATGCGGTGATCACTAGCAGTGAACAGTCGATTTTAAAATTGATTGAAACGGTGGATAACTTGATTGAATTGCTTTACCCAGAAGAGTACGGTAGCTTTCCCGATTTAAAAATGGCGATTTACGAGTGCCTGGGTAATGCTGTAGAGCATGGCAATAAGGGGAATGACAGTAAGAATATTTACTTCCGCATCGAATTAAAAATGGACCGTATCATGGTGCATATTAAGGACGAGGGAGGTGGTTTTGATGCCTTTAGTGCTTTGCGTCAACGGGGAGAGACGGGAATGAAACGTGGCTTACGCCTGATCAATCACCTGATGGATGAAGTCTCCTTCAACATCAAGGGTAATGAAATTAATCTTTTAAAAATTCTGCAATAGTGGGCCAAGGCCTCCCCATCTTCTGTATCCAGGAGCCAGAAAAAA
>NVSR01000169.1 GCA_002401295.1 SAR324 cluster bacterium
TTTCCTTTAAAACCATGCTTTCCCTTACGTAACATCCTATTGGCCATATCTTGGTCCAAGGTCCCCTCTTCCAAGGACTGCATCACGTAGGTCGCTGTTTTTCCTTGTACTAAACCGCGTAATAAAGGCCTGGATACCTTGTTTTCCTGAGCAATCATCTGTAGAGGTTTGGATTGCAGCTGTTCTCGAATGCTATCCACTGAGATTTTAGTGGCCTCTGCCAAGGCTTCAATCTTAAATTGGTAGCGCTTCTCAGCAAATTTTTTCATGGTTTCCTGCTGCTCTGTCGTTAGCTGCTGATGCTGTTGCCCCATATAGGTACCTGACTTTCCCTGGCCCCAACTTTTACCGCCATGAGCGAATACAGTCACAGAAAAAAAGAGAGAAGTAGCGATTATTCCGGCGCTCAAAGTTTTCATCGTGGCTTTCATTGTTTTCTCCTAAAGGTATTGTTGGGAAAATTGTTTCCTAGGAAACATTCCTCTTAACTGAAACATGATTGTAGACTATCCCCAAAAGATGGATAAAAAATGTAGGAATTGTGGAGAAATTGTGGGGATTGATGCCGCAGTCTGTTCAAGCCTGTTTTTTAGGTTATATTTGCACTGACTTAGGGACTTTGAAAGACCCCATCTATAGATCTCCGTAGAAAGACCCATAGGTTATCAGGTTTATTTTTCCCAATCTCCTCAGTACTTTGATCTCTGCAAGTAAGGTGAATTAAGATGGCACATAAACTCTCATTAAAGATTGTTCTCTCCTTTATCTTGACGGCTTTGGTTACCTTGCTCTTGATGGCGTGGGTCCTCCAAGTTCAACTGAACACCCATTTCGATAGTTATCGACTACAAGAACAGCAAGCCCGTCTGCAAGAGGCTGCCGTGATCTGGGAAGAAATCTATGTAGAACAAGGAGGTTGGGAACCAATCCGTAACAATCCCAGAGCCTGGTTTAAAGGCTGGCGGCAGGTTGAGCGTCAGATTCCCGGGCATTGGAGGAAACAAAAGATGCATCAAAGAATGCATCCGGAAGGTTCAACCAATTTTTTCCCCAGGGGGAATTATCCCGGTTCTCCTCCCAAACCCTTAAAAGTCTCACTCTTAGATCGGTTCAAAAATCGAATTGCCGGTCCCTGGGTCCCAGAGCAGGGCAGCTTGATCCAACCTCTAGTCGTTGATGGGCAGGAAGTTGGTTTTCTGGCTATCAGGCAACCAAAAAATATTATGGATTCCCCCGGAGGGCGATTTTTAGCCAGACAAGTCCGCATGTTATACGTGATCAGTGGAATTGCCTTTTTATTCGCAGCCTTTGTTTCCTGGCTGCTGACCCGGTATTTTCTAGCTCCGGTCCCTTTGATTACACAAGGAACCCAAGCCATTATCCAACGAAAGTTTGATACTAGAATCCATGTCAAAACAAATGATGAATTGGGACAGTTAGCAAGACACTTTAACGAAATGGCAGAGACCTTAGGAAGTTTTGAACAGCAGAGGAAACACTGGCTCTCCGATATTGCCCATGAATTACGAACTCCCCTTTCAGTACTTCAAGGTGAAATGGAAGCTATTCTGGATGGAATTCGTCCCTGCGATCACCATCAAATCGAGCAGCTACACAAAGAAGTTATGTACCTGGAAAAGTTGGTTGAGGACTTGCGTGAACTCTCCTTAGCTGATTCAGGGGAGCTCACCTTTCATTGGGAGGAGCTGAACCCCTTCGAAATTCTCAATACTACTTACCATAGTTTTCAAGGAGAAACGGAGCTACAGCAGCTGAAAGTTGAGCTTCAACTGGAGACAAGCAATCCCATCATCAAGGGAGATGCTAAAAGGTTACGCCAATTATTTTCCAACTTACTGAGCAATACTTTAAAATACGCCGCTCCCGGTAAGCTTCGGATTACAGGAAAAATTGGACCGGAATTCGTACTCATCTCCTTTTTAGACTCTGGCCCCGGTGTACCGGAAGAGGATGTGGAAAAACTTTTTGAACGGCTCTTTCGAGTAGATCGCTCACGATCCCGTGCCCAAGGTGGAACCGGTTTGGGATTAGCTATTTGCCAGGCAATTGTGACGAAACATTCCGGAACTATTCAAGCCACTAATCGAGTAGAAGGCGGGCTCAACGTAGCAGTTCGGCTTCCCCTGACATCCAGCCATACTTCAGAGAACAAATCATGAGCGAACACATTCTAGTTGTAGAAGATGAACCCAGGCTGAATCAGTTACTCAAAGACTATTTGGAAAATTCCTCCTATCGGGTTTCTATTTTGGATGAAGGCACTCAGGTTGTGAGTTGGGTGAAGGAACATCAACCGGATCTCATCCTGCTGGACTTGATGCTACCGGGAAAAAATGGAGTGGATATTTGCCGAGATATTCGCAGCTTTTCCAATATTCCTATTATGATGACCACCGCTAAGGTTGAGGAAATTGACCGCCTCATTGGCTTGGAAGTTGGCGCTGATGACTACGTCTGTAAACCCTATAGCCCCAGAGAAGTAGTAGCCCGAGTCCGTACTATTCTGCGGAGGGTTTCACCACCCGTTCAGGAGGAGACGCTCACACAAGGCGACTTCACTTTTGATATTGAAAAACATCAGGTTTTTTACCAAAAACAGGAGCTCCAACTGACTCCTAGTGAATTTGACCTTTTTCAAGTTCTCTTGAGCCATCCGGGTAGAGTTTTCTCCCGTAATGACCTCCTGGAAAAGGTGATGGGTTATCAATTCCAAGGTTACGATCGTACCATCGACAGTCACATCAAAAATCTTCGGAAAAAGCTGCAGAAATTAACGGGAGAGAAAAACTTCATTCAGGCTGTTTACGGGATAGGCTATAAATTCAATTCAAACATCTGATTCAAAAGGATAGGATTTTTATGTAGGATGGGCAAAGCTTGCGTGCCCATCAATAAGGTGGTCTTCGAGTCAAAAAATAGATACGCAAAAATGTACCTATCCAGCAGAACAGCAGAACAGCAGAACAACAGAACAACTTTGGAAACAGGATGATTGCCTTTAGGAAATAAGAAACAACCTTCCCCTCAGTAAAATAGTCTGGCCGAGCCAATAGTTATATGTGATAATCTTCCCATTACCCTCATCCTCCAAACTACAAATCCCCCTACTTCCTGAGAAACACAATGGGTCACTCCATACGGAATTTCGTATCCATTTTGAACTTCAAAACCATGATCATCATCAGTATGGGCTTGGGAGCTACCTGGCTTTGCCAGTACTGGCAATTATTCGCTGAGCTGCCAACTAGTTTGATCGGAATTGCAGTGGTTTTTCCCATTGTTTTTTCGATTAATGCCGCTTATCAGCGTAGAGAAGTCGCCTTGAATCACTTAAGCTCCTTCAAGTCCTGCTCAACAGCCCTGTTATTTTTGTTGCGGGATCAACCTAAAGAAGATTCCAGGGAGCTAGCAGAAAATTTTAGGGACTTAACCTTAGCTCTTTTCGTCAAACTGAAAGATTATTTGGAGGCCAATCAGGAAAACAAACGTGAGTTCATGGATATTCACAGTCATTTTAACCAGATTTCCTTGATTATCGGACAACTGAAATTCAAAGGCTTGACGGGAGGGGAAATTTCCCGTGCTGGCCTGTATTTCCATAGCATGATGGCTGATTTTGAAGGATTACGAAATATCTACCTTTATCGAACTCCACTAGCCTTACGGGCTTATACTCAAATATTCCTCCAAGCTTTCCCCATCCTCTTTTCCCCCTACTTTGCTTACATTGCTGATCAATCTTACCCGGCTGCCGGTTATATCGTTGCTGCCTTATACAGTCTGGTCACTTCCTGCCTGGATAATATCCAGGAAGAGCTAGAAAACCCCTTTGATGGCATAGGAATGGATGATATCAACCTGGATTTAATCCGGGAGTACAAACCAATCCTCAAGCGTGTTTTACCAGACAAAATTCCTGCCCAAAAAAAGGATGCTTGATTTAATTAATCGAATATTCTAATAACTACATGTTCTGTTTCTGCTACGGCAGTCCTTCAGATAATTTGAGGTCGGTGAATAGTGCAAGCTAGTCACTCCTAACTAAATCAAGAAATCTGAAGGACTGATCACAACCTATTGAACCAAGAGATATTATGCGCAAACGAATTGGATTGGCACTGCTCTTAGGCAGTTTTCTGGTAATGGGACAAGGGCAGGCAAAAGATCTGCAGTCTCAGACTCAAGAAAGTCGAAAAATCATCAAAGGCTTTGGGGGCAATTTAAAGAAAACTTTGGTTAAGGCAATGAAGGCGGGTGGTCCCGTAGCGGCAATCGAAGCTTGTAATCTACAAGCTATGCCCATGACCCAAGAGGTAGCCCTGAAAAACAACATGAAAGTTGGAAGGACCTCACTAAAAATACGGAACTATCAAAATAATCCTGATGTTTGGGAGCGAGAAATTCTACACAGCTTTGAGCAGCGCCAAGCCAATGGAGAGAACCCCAAAAAAATCGATCATGCAGAAATAGTCACGGAAAATGGGAAACAATATTTTCGCTACATGAAGGCCATTCCCACAGGTAAGCCCTGTCTCAGCTGTCATGGAGATAACCTAAAGCCAGCGCTCAGCAACAAGCTCACAGAAAAGTATCCCTACGATCAAGCCTTAGGTTACAAGCTCGGTGAAATTCGCGGTGCCTTCACCCTCATTCGCGCTTTATAAACTACTCGTGGAAGACTGGGACGTAGCCCGGCTCGTCCCGGATTCTTCTCATAATCTATGAATTTACCCCTCAGGCAAGTCGATGCGATATCCCATACCTCGCTTGGTATGGATAAATTTTTGCTCGGAAAATTCAGCGATCTTTTTACGCAAGCTTTTGATATGAACATCCACGATATTGGTACTGGGGTCGAAATCATATCCCCAGACATTCTCCAGGATCTGAGTACGACTGAGGATATACCCCTTGTTACGCATCATGTATTCTAGAATGCCATATTCTTTGGGTCGAAGATCAATTTCATGTTGCTCCAGAAAAACACGGTGAGACTGCAAGTTGATCCTCAAAGTTCCTACCACCAACTCAGGCATTCCCGAAGATTGTCTGCGTGTCAAAGAACGAATTCTAGCCAAAAATTCATCGAAGGAAAAAGGTTTCGTCAGATAATCATCGGCACCACTATCCAGGCCCTGAACTTTATCTTTCACAGCTACTCGGGCCGTAAGCATCAGCACGGGCACACTGTTTCCTCCTTGCCGAATTTTGGTACATACCTCAAATCCATCATACTTGGGTAACATCACATCCAGAATGATGAGGTCATAGGTTTGAGTCGCCACAAAGAGCAAAGCTTCCTCTCCGTCGACTGCCACATCAATAGTGTAATTCTCTTCTTCCAATCCTTTTTTAATAAATTGAGCAACACCGCTCTCATCTTCAGCCAGTAGAATTCTCATGAGTTTAATTCCCAATTAAAGAGCCAGGGGTAAATAAATACGAATCTCTAAACGATCTTCTGCGATCAAATTTGCCTCAACTTTGCCACCATGGGATACAACAATGTATCGAATTAAATTGAGCCCCAGCCCCTTTCCTTTTTGGGCATGTTCCGTAGCATTCTTAGCTCGAAAAAAGGGTTCGAAAAGCTGGCTTCTCTCATGGCTATCAATGGGATTTGTACTGTTTTGAAAGGAGAATACTCCATACTTGCTTTGCTGCTTATATTCCATTGAAAAGGGACCGGTAGTGATCCCATATTTTAGAGTATTTTGTAGTAAATTCTCCATCACCCGTTGCATC
>NVSR01000170.1 GCA_002401295.1 SAR324 cluster bacterium
AAAACGCAAGGGAAAACTTTACAGTATCCCCGGCAATGTACCCAGCTTGTTTGATTTGCCTCAAGGTTGTACTTTCTGGCCTCGCTGCCCCCATGCCCAGGATATTTGCAAGCAGCAGGTACCTCAGTTCAAAGAATGCCAACCAGGTCATAAAGTCGCATGTTTCAAAGCAGAGGGGGTTATCTGATGGAAAAACCAATACTAGAAATCAAAAACCTGAAAAAGCATTATGCCATCGCCAAGGGACTTTTTCAGAAGCCTGATGTTCTAAAGGCTAACAACGATCTCTCCTTTGAAGTCTTTAAAGGAGAAACCTTCGCCATTGTGGGGGAATCAGGTTGTGGGAAATCAACTATCGCTAAGATGCTGCTGAAAATCGAAGGCATCACGGGAGGTCAGATTCTCTTTGAAGGCAAGGATATCACCAAACTTTCAAAGTCTGAGATGGTTCAGTATCGTAAGGATGTCCAGATTATTTTTCAGGATCCCTATTCTTCACTGAATCCACGCTGGAAGGTGGGCAAAATTATTGGGGAGCCTCTCCGTTTGAACACGGACCTCTCCAAACAAGAGATCGAGAAAAAAGTGCGGACCCTCATGGATAAAGTGGGCTTGCTAGAGGAACATTTCGATCGTTTTCCCCATCAGTTTTCTGGTGGACAGAGACAGCGCATCGGCATTGCCCGTGCCTTGGCTTTAAGTCCCAAGGTGATTGTCTGTGATGAGCCCGTGAGTGCCCTGGATGTTTCCATCCAGTCCCAGGTATTGAACCTGCTGATGGACCTACAGAAGGAGTTTCAGTTCACCTATATTTTTATTTCCCATGATTTAGGCGTGGTGGAGCACATCTCCGACCGAATCATGGTGATGTATCTGGGCAAGTGTGTGGAAATCGCCACAGTGGAGCAGTTGATGGGTAATCCACTGCATCCTTACACAAAGGCCTTGTTATCTGCCATTCCAGACATTGATCCGGACAAGCGCAAAGAAAAAGTTCTACTGCAAGGGGAACTGGTCACTCCGATCAACCCTCCTCCGGGATGTCTTTTCCGCACGCGCTGCCCTCATGCCCAAGAGGACTGTAAGAAGATTTCCATGGACCTGGAAGAAGCCAATAATGGACATTATTCTGCTTGCCCCTTTTTCCTGAAGGATTAAGGATCCCTCTATTGAAACGCCCGCTGTATTCTCTAAGCGGGCCTATTTCAAGACGGGGACTTCCCTTATGTTAAACCGAAAGGGTTATCAATAGAATGAATCGGTTCAGTGAACCATTGAGGGCCTTTTTCCGTCATATAAAAATGATCTTCATGACGAACGCCAAATTCACCTGGAATACAGATCATGGGTTCGTTACTAAAGCACATTCCTACCTCTAAAGCGGTTTTATCACCACCGACCAGATAAGGCCATTCATGGATATCAAGTCCAATACCGTGACCTGTACGATGGGGTAATCCCGGAATTTGATAACCAGGGCCATAACCATTAGATTCCAATGAACGCCTTGCAGCTTGATCCACCTGCTCACAAGCTGTTGCTAACTGAGCCGCTTCGAATGCCGCGAGTTGGGCCGACTTTTCGTGACTCCAAACTTCCCGTTGACGCTCATTAGCTTCACCAAACACATAGGTGCGAGTGATATCCGAAATATAAGCATGCAATTGGCACCCTGTATCAATCAACACCATGTCATTGGGCTGCAAAATTTGAGGATTTTTAACCCCATGAGGGTATGCTGTTGCCTCACCGAACAATACGATGCAGAAATAAGAACCTGAAGCCCCCACCTTTTTATGAGCTTGTTCAATAAACGCTTCAACTTCAAGCGTGCTGATGCCTTCATGCAGCATACTGGCAGTCGCTTGATGAACAGCCAATGTCATATTCATTGCTTGTTGCATCAAGGCGATTTCATGGTCTGATTTTCTTGCTCGACAAAAAGCAGTGACCTCCTTGGCATTGATTAATTCATATCCACTGGCTAATTGACGAATACCATCGAAAATAAAGAAGGCAGCGCTTTCACAGATACCGATTCGAGGAGAATTATCGTTATTTGCGGCTATTCCCATTCGATTTAATGTGGCCACAAATAATTGATAAGGGCTTTCATGCTCCTGCCAACCATTCACCTTACCTTCAATCACCATATACTCACGCAATGTACTTTCTTCGAAGGCAGGAGCGATATATTCCACTGAACCTTTGGCAGGAATGATTGCTCCTACCATACGTTCACTAGCATACCATGGAGTACCGGTAAAATAGGTCAAATTAGTACCCGCATTGACATAAATAGCGGCAATACCTTGTTGCTGCATATAGGCTTGGGCTTTGGAAATACGTTCTAAATACTCTTCCTTTGATATTTCCTTGGCACTCTGGGTCATATTGCTCAAGGTTGCGAGTGCCTCTTCAGGTGATTTGCCGCCAATACCGATTGTCATATATTTCTCCTCATGTCTTTAGGGGTTCTGGCTCAAAACCTCCCTTTAAGCCCATACATTATCTAGTTTTTCAGGTGATACTGATTATGTTTTAACTTTTCTATTAATTGAATGGAAAAGACAACTTAAAAGTGTACTACTTTGTAGTACTTAATATTTTTCATTCCTGTGAGTTTGAAGCAACCTCTTTGTAGCTGTCGCCAAGATGCTTCTGAAAATCGAAGGCATCTCGGAAAGTCAGATTTTATCCTTTTTTTACTTTTTTTCGCCTAGGATCTTGCGCATTCTGATCAAAATGGAATAAGTTTTGATCAAAGTACAATATACATTAGATCTAATTAAAACTTTAGGGAAATGAGGTGAAATTGGCTTCTTCGTAGGTTTTTATCGAAGAATACTATTTAATTTCAGTTCCATGATCAGGAAACTATATGAGACGAATTTTATTATTCCCCCTAATATTGGTGATGCTGCTGAGCTCTGCCCTCGCTGAAGCCCAATCAGTTGAAGATCAACCTACGGAAGCTCTATCTACGGAAGCTTTGTCTACTGAAGCTCTATCTACGGAAGCTTTGTCTACTGAAGTTCTGTTTACTGAAGCCCAATTTGTCGAACCTCAATATGGTGGGACACTTATTTTTGGGAAAAGCGGTGATGCCTCTACCCTTGATCCTGCCCTAGTGACAGATGTTGAGACTTTTAAGGCCACTACTCAAGTTTATGACAATTTGGTTCAGTTTAAATATGGCACGACTGTGATTGAGCCAGCTCTGGCTGAACGATGGGAAGTCAGTCAAGATGGTCTGGAGTACACTTTTTACCTGCGAAGAGGAGTTGAATTCGCTAAAACCAGCTATTTTACAAGAGACGCAACTTTCACCGCTGATGACGTTATCTTCTCTTTCATGCGACAGAAAGATCCTAAACACCCTTTTTATACAGTAGGTGGTGGAACTTGGGAGTATTGGGATCGAATGGGCATGTCCTATATTGTAAAGGACATTGTAAAGCTTGGTGATTACAGGGTAAAGTTTATCCTGAATAAGCCGGAAGCTCAATTCCTTGCCAATCTCGCGATGGATTTTGCTGCGATTCTGAGCAAAGATTACGCTGATGGTTTGGCTCTGGATGGTCAGCAGGAAGAGCTGACTCAAAAGCCTGTCGGAACGGGTCCCTTCGTTTTTGTTCAGTGGGTTAAAAATGAGCACATGGTCTTCAAAGCAAATATAAATCACTGGAACGGTCGTCCCTACAT
Organism: SAR324 cluster bacterium; assembly: GCA_002401295.1. Taxonomy (GTDB): domain Bacteria; phylum SAR324; class SAR324; order XYD2-FULL-50-16; family XYD2-FULL-50-16. The sequence goes on from NVSR01000170.1 coordinate 3,706, forward strand.
CAATACGTTGATCATGAGGGTCATCACTAATAGTTTTGAACGTACTTCCGAATTGGAAAGAGGCCGGATCCATATGATGGATTCCCCCGACGCTTCTGATCTTGCGTACCTCCGCAACGACCCGCAATTAAAAATTATTGAGCAGGTAGGATTGAATGTTGGATATCTGGCTTTTAACATGGAAAAGGAGCCTTTCGATAATCTAACTGTTCGAAAAGCTATTGCGCTAGCCATTGACAGGAAAACACTGGTAGAGGCTGTTTATGGTGAAATGGGAAGGGTCGCGAAAAATCCATTACCTCCGATGATGTGGTCCTATAATGATGACATTCAAGATCATGAATTCAATCAGGAAAAGGCCAAAGAGCTATTGCTTGAAGCAGGTTATCCTGATGGATTCACCGCTGATTTATGGGCTATGCCTGTAGCCCGCTCTTATAATCCCAATGCAAGAAAAGTCGCGGAAATGATGCAGGCTGACTTGGCAAAAATAGGCATCACTATCAATATAGTGTCTCATGACTGGGTAACCTATTTAATGAAAAGCAAAATGGGGGAGCATGAAATGCTGCTCTTGGGGCAGACTAGTGATAATGGTGATCCCAACAACTTTCTCTACCCTTTGCTGAACTCTAGTAAGGCGGAAAAACCTGCCTCAAACCGGGCTTTTTATCGGAACTATATTTTCGACGCTTTGATTGGAACGGCGAAAGTCAGTAGTAATACGGATGAAAGAACAGCGCTTTATCGCTATGGGCAAACTCTTTTCCAGAAAGAAATTCCCTGGCTTCCCATCGCTCACTCTATGGTATTCGAACCGATGTTAAAGCAGGTCAATGGATTCAAATTGGATCCTCTTGGAAAACGACGGTTTAAGGACGTTTGGTTATCCAGGTAGTATACTGAAAAAACTATTCTCAGATGGCCTTGGGGATTCTCAGGGCCATCTGATCATTCTATAGAGATGAGACAAGGAAGCCCTATCTTCAGCCTATAGAGAGGCGGCCAAACGACAGCCATCACTAATGGCACGCTTTGCGTCCAACTCTCCAGCCAGTTTAGCTCCACCAATCAAATGAGTCGCCATGCCTGCAGACTCTAACTCTGCTTGCAGGTCACGCCTTGATTCTTGCCCCGTACAAAGGATCACATGATCCACAGACAACAGTTTTTGTTGGTCATTGACAGTGATGTGTAATCCCTGCTGGTCAATCTTATCGTAGCTGGCTCCTGAAATCATAGTAACTTTCTTATTTTTCAGAGTAGTACGGTGAATCCAACCTGTGGTTTTGCCCAAACCCTTACCCAATTTGGAGGTCTTGCGCTGCAGCAAATAGACTTGACGAGGTGATGCTTCGATTGCCTGATCACAACCATCGACACCACCACGAGCTTCCAGATTCTGATCAATGCCCCATTCTTTGAGAAATTTATCCTGGTCCAGGCTGGGTGATTTGCCTGCATGAGTCAGGTATTCAGCCACATCGAATCCAATGCCACCGGCACCAATGATCGCAACGGATTTGCCCACAGGCTTTTTCTCTAATAAGACCTCTATGTAGGAAAGTACCTTTGCATGATCAACTCCCGGGATCGGTGGCTGGCGAGGTACCACTCCCGTTGCCAGGATGATTTCATCAAACCCTTGGTCAATGAGTTCTTTGGCTGTGATGCTTTTATTCAAATGGACGTTGACCTTGTTCAATTGCAATTGCCTCTTGAAATAACGCAGGGTTTCAGAGAACTCCTCTTTTCCCGGCACCTGTTTGGCGATATTAAATTGTCCTCCAATTTCTCCGGCTGCTTCAAAGAGGTGTACCTCATGTCCTCGCAGCGCGGAGGTATCGGCACAGGCTAATCCGGCTGGACCCGCACCGACCACGGCAATTCTTTTCTTGTGTGATGTGGGCAGGTAATTGAGTTCTGTTTCATAACAGGCTCGGGGATTTACCAGACAGGTAGCCCGTTTCATACTGAATACATGATCCAAACAGGCCTGGTTGCAGGCGATACACGTATTGATTTCCTC